>CAISEY010000335.1 GCA_903884435.1 uncultured Hyphomicrobiales bacterium
CGGCGGCGCGCCCTCGCGGGCAAGGCCCTGATCGCAAGGGACCATGGCGCCGGCGCGGTCGCGGCGGCGGTGACGGGCCGGATCGCGGCGATCCGTTCACGAACCGGCAATCCCGCCGCGAAGAAATAAGGTCCGGCGCCGCCCGCGCGCGTGGCTCCGGGGAATGTTTCGCCGGGAAGCCAAAACCGTGGTATGAATCGGGCATGTTCCGGCGGCGCCTGTCCCCGGATTGGCCACACTTGCCGTCCAGGGTTTTCTCGGCCGGACGGCTCCCGGCCAGGATTGATTGGGCGAATGACCGAAGCAAGCAATGAAAGCCCGCCGACGAAATCCGCGAGGGAGGCTTCTCTCGCGCTGTTTCGTTCGCCGGCGCGCTTCGTGGAAAGGGTGCGCGACCTCATCGTCGCGCGCAAGGCGGCGAGGCCGCCCGCGACAGCCGCCGCCCGCACACAGATCGCTGTCCGCAAACCCGGCGCACAGCCCGTCGCCGTGCTTCCCGACGACCCCGATGAAAACAGTCTGGCCTCCACGGGGAACTGGGCCGGGCGGGCGCTGATTCTGTCCTTTTACGCCGTCGTGGTCGCGCCGACCCTGTGCTCGATCGCCTATTTCGGCTTTGTCGCCTCCGACCAGTATGTGTCGGAAACCAGGCTCACCATCCGCGCGGCGGCGGACCCGAAATCGTCCCTCGCCGGCGCCGCTGATTCGCTGAAGTCCCTGTTCTCGAGCGGTCCCAAGTCCTCGATCCAGGACGGTTACATCATCCAGAACTACGCTCGCAGCAGACCCGTCATCGAAGACATCGGCGGGCGCGAACTGCTGGAAAAAATATACTCGGGCGACAAGGTGGATTATTTTTCTCGCCTGAAACGCGAGGAAACTCTCGAAGGCCTCTGGAAATATTGGGGAACCCGCGTCTTTCCGACGCTGGACACCCTGTCCGGGATCGTCACGATCAAGGTCCACGCCTTCACCCCGGAGGACGCGCGCGACCTCGCGACGCGCATCGTTTCGGCCAGCGAGGAACTGGTCAACCAGATTTCGACGCGCAGCCGCAACGACGCGATCGTTCAGGCGCGCAAGGAAGTCGAATCGGCGCAGGAGCGGTTGCTCGAAGCCCGGCAGGCGATGCTCGAATACCGCAATCGCAACCAGACCATCGATCCCGTCCGCAAGGCCGAGGACATCGCCAAGCTCATCAGCGCGCTCACGGTCCAGAAAATCCAGTTGCAAACCCTGATCGCCGGGTCGGGCAACGCGCTCTCGCCGAACGCCCCTTCGGTCAAATACAACCGCTCGCGGCTCGACGAACTCGATCGGCAGATCATCGACCTCAACCGGCAACTGACGGCCACCGACGCCGGCGTGCAGACCGTTTCGCGGGAGCTTTCCGAATACGAACGGTTGAAACTCGGCGAGCAATTCTCCGAAAAGCTCTATGAAATCTCCGTGATGGCGCTGGAGCGAAGCCAGCAGGAGGCCAGCCGCCAGCAGCTCTATCTGTCGACCGTCGTCCGGCCGACGTTGCCGGAGAGGGCGATTTTCCCCGAGCGCATGACGAACATCGTCTTTTCCTTCGTCTGTTTCCTCGTCCTGTGGGGAATCGCGTCGCTCGTCAGCGCCACCCTGTTCGATCACATGGCCTGATTCGCGGCGGCGGCGCGCGGAGCGTCCCCGAATGTGTTAACCATGTTTGCATTGCGGGACGCGTCGGGGATGGCCCGGGCGGAAGGTCAGCAATTCCTTGCGGAATTTTGTGGTATTCTTCTGATCGAACGCGGTTGTGTCGGGAAAGCGACATCCCCGGAAATTAAACAGGGGCCGATGGCGTTCATGGCGACATGGCTTGACGACGAGGCCCTGTCTTGAGCACCTGTGGCGCGGAATCCGGATCGAGGTCGGTAAATTGAAGTGCATGTTTCCGAGGATTGTCGCCGCGGCGCTTCTGACCTCCGCGCTGGGCGGATGCGGCTCCCTTCCATCCGCCGGCCCGATGGCTTCCTCCGTCGCCAGCGGCGGCGAAAACGAGAACATCGAAAGCCGTTACGCCCTCGTCAATCTCGATGAACACGCTGTATCGATTCTGGCGCGATACGCGCCCGCGACGTTCAGCAAGCATTTCGGCGACTATCGAGCAGCCCCCTCTCCGGTGATCGGCGTCGGCGATTCGGTCGCCGTGACGATTTGGGAAGCCGCCGCCGGCGGCCTGTTCTCGGCCCCCAGCATGGGCGGCGTCACGGCGGGTTCGCATTCCGCCGCGATCCCCGAACAGATCGTCTCGCGCGACGGATCGATCACCGTCCCCTACGCGAATCGCGTTCATGTCGCGGGGCTCACGCCGCCGGAAGTCGAACGCGCCATCGTCCGCAACCTCACGGGCAAGGCCATCGAGCCCCAGGCTCTCGTCTCCGTGACCCGCAGCATCACCAATTCCGCGACGGTCACGGGCGAAGTGGCCAATGGCGCCCGCGTGCCGCTCTCGGCCCGGGGCGACCGGGTTCTCGACGTGATCGCTTCCGCCGGCGGCGTGCGCGCGCCTGTTCACGAGACCTTCATCACCCTGAGCCGCGGCGACCGCAGCGCGACCGTTCCCATGCAGGCGCTCATCGCCAATCCGCGCGAAAATGTCTTCGTCCGCCCTAACGACGTGTTGACGCTCGTTCGCAATCCGCAGACCTTCTCCGTGTTCGGCGCGGCGGGACGCAACGCCGTCGTCACCTTCGACGCCCTGGGCATCACCCTCGAGGAGGCGATCGCCAAGTCCGGCGGCCTGATCGACCAGGTGTCCAACCCGGAGGGCGTCTTCCTGCTCCGCCGCGAGCCCGCCTCGCTGGCGAGACAGCTCGCGCCCGATTTCGCCATCGAACCGGGCCAGCGCGACGTGAACGTGATCTACCGGGCCAACATGCGCGAAGCGAACACCTATTTCCTCGCCCGCCGCATGAACGTGCGCGACAAGGACATCCTTTACGTCGCCAGCGCTCCGGTCATCGAACTCCAGAAAATATTCGCGCTGTTCAACACGATCACGCAGCCGGCGGTCACGGGGGCGACGATCCGCGCCTACACCAAGTAGCCGCCGCCGTCGCTACCACCAGCGGCGGAAGGCCTCGATCAGGGTCCGGTCGTTGTGTCCGGACCGGTTGATTCCGAAGGTGAGCGCGGCGACCCCGGAGGCGCGCGTTTCAATGGGCAGGCCCGTCGCGGGAATGACGCGGCGCGGCACGCGGCGCATCGCCAGATGTCCCGAGAGCCAGATATCGTCGTTCCAGCGCGCCTCGGGCGGCCATCCCCCGAAATCATGAACCGCGTCGCCGCAGGAGCCGGGCGGCATGAGATAGCCCCAGGTTCCAAGAAGAATATCGACGTCGCGGGGAGCATCGACCGCCGTCGCGAAAACGTGGTCGAGTTCGCGCGGATCGACTCCGTCCCGCAGTTTCCAGCCGCGCCAGCCGATCACGGCGCGCGGATCCACCCGGTGCGCGCGCACCAGGGTCTCGATGAAATCCTCGGGATAGATCACATCGTCGTCCGCGATCACGAGGAGCGCGTCCGGCTCCGCGAGGAGCGCCGGAAGATATTTGGTCGCCGGCCCCTGATCCTCGCAAGGCAGAATTTCGACGCCGGGAGGAAGCTCCGGCGGCGCGGGATAGGGGGCGCCGCCGCGAATCGAAAATCCCGGCCAAGCCAGAACAATCCGGTCCGCCGGCCAGGTCTGGTCGACGAGGCTGCGCAGGGCTGGCGCCAGATAGCCCGCCCGGTCAGGAACAGTCGTCAGCGTGACGACCACCCGCTCGGGCCGCGCCACGAACGCGCGCGCGGCGACCGGTCCGCGCCGCAGCGCCCGCGCCCGCCGATAGTCGCAGAAAATCCGCCGCCAGGGCATTCGCCGGTAGCGGGAAAGCCAGTTTCGCAACTTGCGCCGCGCGAACGCCAGCGGATTTCCCGGCCCGCCGATCCGGGATGCTGCGTGGTCCATGGAAGTCACCTGGCCTGGGAGCCGCCCGGGGCGAAGCTCGTCCGCGGGCTTGTATTCCTACCTTTCGCGGCGCGACCGGGCAACAGTTCGCTGGATTTCGTGACCGGGATATGAGAAAAAACTCGTAAATCGGTCTGTTCCGTCATATGCTTTCATTGACTGGTTCATGAGTTCAGAGGTTCTGGAAATGCCGCTCGACGCAAGAGCCAAAGCGCTGGAAGCCAGTTCGCCGGAAGCGTCCGGCGTGGCGACCGACGCCGAACGCCCCTTCGAGGATTTGATCGCCGCCGTCGCCCTCGCCGTTGGCAAGCTTGGCGTCACCCCGAACACGCTCACCTACATGTCGGTCGTTCCCGCGCTGGCCTGCGTTGTCGCGGCGGCGAGCGGTAATTTCGTTCTCGCCGTCGTTCTGATGGCTTTCAGCGGCCTGTGCGACATGCTCGACGGACCGCTCGCCCGCGTGACGGGCCGGACGACTCGCTTCGGCGCGCTGCTTGATTCGACCCTGGACCGGTTCGCGGACGCGGCGCCCCTGCTCGGCCTGTGTGTTTATTACTCTCCCGACGGCGCGGCCTGTCTCGTTCCGGCGGCGACCCTGTTCTCCGCCTATACGGTGTCCTACGTGCGCGCTCGCGCCGAGGGCCTGTCCATCCGCCTGCCCGCCCTGTGGATGCGCCGCACCGAACGCCTCGTGATTATCGGCGTCGCGCTTTTGCTGGCGCCGGTGAAACTGCCGTTCACGACCTTCCAGGCGCCCGTCACCCTCGGGATCGTCGCGCTGCTCGGCGTGCTGAGCAGCCTCGCCGCCGCGCACGCGCTCGTCACCGCGGCGCGCATCCTGAAAACCGGCTCGCGCTGATCGCGATTTTCGTCAGAACCACCAGACGACTATGCCGGCCATGACGCCGGCGACGACGTCGTCGAGCATGATGGCGAGACCGGCATGGCGCAATCGCTCCATGGCGATGACGGGCCAGGGCTTGAAAATGTCGAACAGACGGAACAGGCCGACCGCCGCTAGATCTCCCGCGACGCCATGGCCATGGGCGATCAACAGGGCGATCCACGCCCCGGCGGCCTCGTCGATCACGACAATCCGCGGATCGTGATCGTCGAGACTCGCGGCGACCGCGTGTCCGGCCCATACGCCCGCGACGGTGACGATCATCGCCGCGACCCATTCCAGCGCCGGCGGCGCCGGCGTCATCAGCCAGTGAAGGGGCAATATCGTCAGGGCGGCGGCGGTGCCGGGACCGCTCCGCGCGCGGCCCACGCCGAACCAGGTCGCCAGCGCGAAAGCAATGCGGGAGTCTTGATCGCGTCCGGACATCGTCGTCACCGTGTTGTCATCCAAGCGCGGGGGTCGAGGAATCCAGCGACAGAGCCGGATGGAACCAGGGATCGTCACGCATCCGGCGCGCCCATTTCGATTTGAAATACGCGCATTCTTTTTCGTAGCGCAGATGCGATTCGAGCGAACGCCCGCGCGACAGCGATTCGTGGTGGATCATCAGGGCTTCCGGTTCGAGCACCGTGACCCAGCCCCGTTCCTCGAGACGCAGGCACAGATCGACGTCGCTGAGCTCCACCGGAAGATTCCCGGCGTCAAAGCCGCCAACCGCGTCGAACTTGGCCTTCTCGACGACGAGACAGGCCCCCGTGACCGCCGAAAGTTCGTGCGCGGTCTGGAAACGCCCGAGATAGCCGGGATCCGCGCCGCGCGCCTTGTAGCCGACATGCCCGGCGATCAGATCCATCCCGAGCACGATGCCCGCGTGCTGGACATGCCCGGCTTCGTAAACGAGTTTCGCCCCCACCGCGCCGACCGCGGGCTGCGCGGACCAGGCCAGCAGTTTCGTCAGCCAGTCGGTTTTGTGCGCGACCGTGTCGTTGTTGAGAAACACCAGATGCGGCGCGCGCGCTTCCCTCGCCCCGGCGTTGCACAAGGCCGAAAAATTGAACGGACCGGGCTGATAGACCAGCCGCGCCCGGCCCTCGTCGCGCAATTGCGCGTAATATTGTTCGGCGGCGGCGCTCGTGCTGCCATTATCGACAACGATTATTTCCATTCGTCCGTCGATCCGGGTTTGCTTCAGGCTGTCGAGGCAAGCGGAAAGAAGCGGCACGCGATCTTTGTTCGGAATCACGATCGTGGCCAGCAAGTCTCCGGAACGGCCCGCGGGAGCCGCGGTCCGGCGTTCCGCCGGCGCTTCGGATGGCGCGCCCGAACAGCTCAGCACGACCCGGCGCACATGCGCGACCCTTCCCGGTTTTGCCTGCGCGAGAACGGGGACATCCGCCGGCGTCTCGACGAAGCAACGAATGTTCATGTCCCACCGACGGCGCGACAGCGCCCGCGCGCGGGCGAAAATGGCGTTGCCCAGATAATGTCCGCCAGACTGGAAAATGGGACTCCAGTCCGGTTTCAACACGGGCCCGGTGTGTTTGCCGCCAGTCGCGATCCGGTCCTCGTCGCAATAGATCACGCGCGCGCCCGGCTCCAGTCGCGCGAATTCTCCGAGAATCGCGCGGGCGCCCTCGCAAAGCTGGTCGCCGGGTCCGATTCGTCCCACGAGATCGTCGGGCTCGAGACCTTCGGCCAGCGCGGGAAGCCGTGCGTCGGGCGCGAGTCGCGTGACCCGTCCTTCGTCCACGCCCGCCTGCAAGGCGCGGGAGAACTTGACGTGACTGTCGGCGACGACGGCCAGCGACCAGCGCGGCCACGGTTGCTTCGCGAGTTCGCCGAGAAGCCGGTCGATCCAGGCGTGCTGTTCATGTCGCCAGACCGTCGCGAATCGAATTTCCGGCCCCTGCTTCCAGTCGAACCGCGGCGCGTCGAGGCCCTTCGGGTCGAAGGCCCGCCGGTTCTGCTTGCGCCAGCGATCATAATCCTCGATGGGCGCGGTCGTGAGCGCCTGACGCAGCGCCCGGCCGGACGCCTTGCCAAGTCCGATCGACTTCGCGCCGAACCAGACGAGGCTCTGGCGTACGTCCGCCCGGATCGAACTCGCCGCGACCTGACGAAATTTCAGAACGCGCGCCCGCTCGATTTCAAAACCGAACCGGCCGCTCCACATTGTTGGCGAAATCAGGATTTTCCGGGCCGTTTTGGGAACCTGGCCAATCCAGCGCGCGCGGCCGAACAGCGGACCGCACAGCAGGTGGTCGATGCTCTCCCCGTCGGTCTCGAATCGCAGGCAGGGACGAGAGAGACGATCGAGAAAGCTCGCGGCGTAGTCGAGTTCGAGCCAGAGGCCCCGAAGCGGCGCGACGTCGGTCTCGAGCGTCAGCCAGGGCCAGTCCGACGTGGCGATCCAGTTCGCCCCGTCGCGTCGCGCGCCCTTCGCGGGCGACAGCGCCACGGGCGCGCCCTTCGGCTGGAAAAGCGCCAGGGAGTCCCGATCAGCCGCGGCGTCCGGTTTCGGCGCGGGAGAGACCGGAGTCGCCTCGGAGCCCGCTCGGCGCACGGACAGCCCCTATTCGCCGCGAATGAAGGCGTTGGTGAGTTCGAGCGCGTTGTGTTCGTTGAACTGCTGCGGCGGAGACTTCATGAAATAGCTGGACGGCCCCACAATCGCGCCCTTCAGGCCGCGGTCGAGCGCCAGTTTCGCGCAACGCAGCGCGTCGATCACCACGCCCGCCGCGTTCGGCGAATCCCAGACTTCGAGCTTCAGCTCGACGTTGATTGGCGCCCCGCCAAACCCCGTGCCTTCGAGGCGGATATGGGCGATCTTGCGATCCGTCAGCCACGGCACGAAATCGCTCGGGCCGATGTGAATCTGTTCGGGCGAAAGCGGCACGTCGAGCTGGCTGTTGACCGACTGGGTCTTGGAAATTTTCTTCGATTCCAGCCGTTCGCGGTCGAGCATGTTGAGAAAGTCGGTGTTGCCGCCGAAATTGAGCTGATAGGTGCGGTCGATGTGAACGCCGCGCTCCTTGAAGAGGTTGGTCAGCACGCGATGGACGATCGTCGCGCCGACCTGGCTCTTGATGTCGTCGCCAATGATCGGCACGCCGCCATCCTCGAATTTCTTCCGCCAGCCGGGATCGGAGGCGAGGAACACCGGGATGCAATTCACATAGGCGCAACCCGCCTTGATCGCCGATTCAGCGTAATATTCGCTGGCCTTCTGGGATCCGACCGGCAGGTAGGACACCATCACGTCGGCGCGCGCGCGTCGAAGCGATTCGACGACATCGACGGGCGGC
>CAISEY010000336.1 GCA_903884435.1 uncultured Hyphomicrobiales bacterium
CGGCTGGGGCAGGCCTGGGCGCAGCCGGTCATCATCGAGAACAAGCCGGGCGCCAACACCGCCGTCGCCGCCGTTCAGGTCGCGAAGGCTCCGCCCAACGGCTATACCCTGTTCGTCGTGATGGACGTGACCATGGTGCTCAATCCGCTCACCAGCAAGACGATGTCCTACGATCCCCTCCGTGATTTCGAGCCGATCAGCCTGCTGTCGAAGAACACGTCGCTGCTGACGGTTCACGCCGATGGACCCAAAAGCGTCGCGGAACTGATCGCGCTTGGCAGGGCCAATCCGGGCACGCTGAATTTCGGCGCCGGAATCATCACGACGCGTCTCGCGGCGGAATTGTTCAACAAGGAAACCGGCATCGTCGCGCAATACGTGCCGTTTCAGGGCAGTCCGCCGACGGTGCAGGCGCTGATGTCGAAATCCGTCGATTACATCGTCGACGGGCAGGCCTCGAGCCTGCCGTTGATCCAGTCGGGCATGTTCCGGGCGCTGGCGAAAATGAACGACGGCCCGGTGCCGGCGTTGCCGGGACTGCGCTCGATCGCGGTCGAGGCCGGAGCGCCCGCGCTCGACGACGTTTCGACCTGGATCGGGCTTGTCGCGCCGGCGGGAACGCCGCGCGCCATCATCGACAAGGTCCAGAAGGAGATCGCGAAAATCTACGCCGATCCGGCGATTGTCGAGCGCCTGCTGAAGGCGGGCATCAATCCGTTCGCCGACACGCCCGGGGAGTTCGCGCGCTTCGTGCGGACCGAGACCGTCCGGTGGGGCAAGGTCGTCAAGGACGCGGGAATCGATCTGGACTGAGCCGCGCCGGGGCGACGTCACCGGTCGTTGCGCGTTTCCGGCACGTGAACGATCAGCAGGTAGGCCACCATCGCGCCGCAACAGGCGGTGAAAACGAAGGCGGCGCTGTAACTCAACTGCTCCACGAGCAGGGCGAAGATGACCGGGCTCAGGGCGCCGCCGCCCTGGCCGGTGAAACGCCACAGTCCAAGGAAGGCGCCGCGCGCCTCGGGCGGGGCGACGTCGGCGCCGACGGTCTGGATCGAGCCGCCGGTCAGGGCCTGGGTCGCGACCGCGACAAAGAACAGCGGGACATACCAGGCGTAGGAAAGTCCAAACGAGGCGGAGATCGCGAGGAGGATCATGGAGATCGCCACGCCGCCAAAACCGGGCACCATCGTGCGCTTTCTGCCGAAGCGGTCGAGAATCCAGCCGGCGATGAAGCCGATCGGCCAGGATATGATGGCCGCGCCGGTCGCGAGAAAACCGATTTCGCGCGGCCCGAGATGATAGGCGAAGGCGGCGTAGAGGTGCAGCAGATCCGCGCCGACGGGGCCGCGGCTCAGGCCGGCGAAAAGCGCGACGCCGAAGAAGGGGAGCCGCGGCATGATCATCTCGCGCAACGACAGGCCGCGCGGCGCCGTCGGCGCCTTTTGCGCGTCGCCCGCGCCGCGCCGGGGGGCGTCCACCGAGATCAGCAGCGAGGGAATAATCGCGAGCAGGGCGAGCACGCCATAGGCGGCGAAGGGCGCGGTCGTGCCCCACGATCCCGCGATGAAGCCGCCGAGAGCCGGGCCGGCGAGCTTGCCGGTGTTGTCCATGCCGAACATCCAGCTGATGAGCCGTCCGCGCTCGCTGGCCGGAGCGTCCTTCGAAATGGCCGCGAGCCGTCCCATCACCCACATTTGCGCCGCGAGGCCGTTGACGAAGCGCAGCGCCAGAAGTTCCGGAAACGAATGGGCGTAAAGCACCTGGAACGCCGTCACGGAGGTGAGCAGCGGGGCGCCGATCATCACCCAGCGCAAGCCGAAGCGATCGATCATCCAGCCCGTGGGGATCGTGCCGGCGAAGTTCCCGAGCATGTAGGCGGTCACGACGCCGCTGGCGACGCCAAAGCTCACGTCGAAGGATTTCGCGAGAGTCGGGACCGCTGGCAGCGCGATTCCCGCGCCGAGAGCGATCACAAGCGCCGGCAGATAGGTCGCGAAGACCGCGTGCCATGACAGCGCCACCTGCCGGTCGGCCCTTTTCGACTGCGCCGCGTCTTTCGTGTCGACCACTTTTCCGGCCTCTTCTCGCGCTCCGCTTGAGTCTTCTGGATCGCGGGAGGCGAGCGTGGGATAGTCCCGGCGGCGGGCGACCGCAAGCGGGGAGGCTTTTGAAATCCGCGGCGCCTTGACAATCGCGCCGCCGGGTCAGTTATTAGACCTCTAATATAAATCGCGCGGGCAGGCGTTCCGCGTGGAATGTCACCGGGGAGCGGCCCATGCAAACGGTAGAGGCACAGGAGGCGCCGAAGGGCGTCGCGCCGCGGCTGGCGTTCCGTCCGCTCACGCCGGAAATTGGCGTGGAAATCACGGGTATCGATTTGCGGGCGCCGCTCGACGGGGCGACCTTCGCCGCCATCGAAACGGCGTGGCTCGACCATTGTGTGTTGCTGGCGCGCGGCCAGGACCTCGACGAGGACGCACAGGTCGCCTTCGCGACCCGGTTCGGGCCCCTGGGGCAGAACGTCAACAAGCACAACGGCGATTCAAAGCGTCACCCCGCGACCATGCTGATCTCCAACATCCGGGAGAACGGCCAGTTGATCGGAGCGTTGCCGGACGGCGAGATGCTGTTTCACTCGGACCAGTGCTACGTCGCGAAGCCCTGCGCGGCGGCGTTGCTCTACGGGATCGAAATTCCCTCGCGCGGCGGCGAAACGATTTTCGCCAACATGTACCGCGCCTGGGAGACATTGCCGGAGCAGTTGAAAAAGCGGATCGACGGGCGCGTGGCCACCAATATCTTCGAATATTCGGACACCGACGGCTATGGCGCGAGCGCCATCGAGATGTTTCCGCGATTGCCGCCGGGCTCGAAGCACCACGTCCACCCCGTCGTGCGCACCCACCCGCGAACCGGACGCAAGGCGCTTTACGTCAACCGCGGCATGACCCTGCAAATCGAGGGCATGGAGCGGGCGGAAAGCGATGAATTGCTCAAGGCCATTTTCGACCATCAGGAGCAGGAGCGCTTCCGCTACACGCATCTCTGGCGGCCCGGCGACCTTTTGATGTGGGACAATCGCAGCACAATTCACGCGCGCAACGACTTTTCGTCCGACGAGCGGCGGATGCTGCGGCGGGTGACGGTGCTGGGGGAGACGCCGGTCTGAGGTTCCGCCGCGCCGCCCGGCTTGTTCGCCGCCGCGCGCGCATTATGATGGCGCCGGAGCGCGGCCCGGCGGCCGCCGCCATGGAGCGCGCGATGTCATCGAGCGACTGGAAGACGCCAGTCAACCTGAGGCCAAAGGCGGAAGATTACGAGTTCAACCTCGATCTGGCGCTGTCCTCGGTTCTGCAAATCAGTTCGATCGTGCCGGAGACGGCTTTTTCCGCCGCCACCCTCGGCACGGAGCGCGCCGGCAACGCCGTCGTGATTGGCGACGACGGGCTGGTTTTGACCATCGGCTATCTCGTCAACGAGGCGGACTCGATCTGGCTGCGCGCCAACGACGGGCGCGTGGCGCAGGGCCATGTGCTCGGCATCGACCAGACGACCGGCTTCGCCCTCGTGCAACCGCTCGGACAGCTTGGCGCGCCAGGCCTTCGTCTGGGGGATTCCGACGAGGCGCAGATCGGCGACGACATGATCCTCGCGGGCGGGGGCGGCGTCAGGCGGTCGGTCGCCGCGCGGGTCGTCGCGCGGCAGCAATTCGCGGGATATTGGGAATATCTCGTGGATCAGGCGATTTTCACCGCGCCGTCGCATCCGAACTGGGGCGGCGCTGCGCTGATCGGTCCGAAGGGCGATCTGCTTGGCGTCGGGTCGCTGCAACTCGAGCAGTCGCGCGGCCAGGGCAAGTCCGAAAACATCAACATGAGCGTGCCGATCAACCTGCTGAAGCCGGTGATGCGGGATCTCGTGAAACTGGGCGGGCCGGACCGGCCGCCGCGCCCGTGGCTCGGAGTCTACGCGACCGAGGTCGAGCGCAAGGTGGTGCTGATGGGCATCGTCGATCGCGGTCCCGCCAGGAAGGCGGACCTGCACACGGGCGACGTGGTGCTCGCCATCGCGGGGTCGCCCGTCGTCGATCTGGCTTCCTTCTACAAAAAGCTGTGGGCGCTGGGCGACGCCGGCGTCGAGGCGCCGCTGACGATCTACCGCGACGGCAAGCGGCGCGAAGTCACGATTCCAACCGCGGACCGCAACCGCGTCGCCAACGCGCCGCGGTTGCATTGAGCGCCCCTCTGAAAGGCGCGGCGCTGGCGCTGGCCCTCGCGTCGCTGGCCGCGCCCGCGACGGCGCAGACGCCATTCCAGGCGGGCAAGACCATGCAGCTCGTCGTCGGCTTCGGCACGGGCGGCGGCTACGATCTGTGGGCGCGGACGCTGGCGCGCCACATGGGCCGCTTTCTCCCGGGCAATCCCAACATCGTCGTGCAGAACATGCCGGGCGCGGGCAGCTACAACGCCGCGAACCATCTCTACGCCGTCGCGCCGAAGGACGGGTCCGTCATCGGCGTCATCGCGCGCGACGCGGCCGTGGGGCCGCTGACGGGCGCGCCCGGCGCGCGCTACGACGCGACGAAATTCAACTGGATCGGCACGCCCGCCACGGAACATTCCGTTTGCGTCGCGTATCACACCGCCCGGGTGAAGAACGTCGCGGACCTGCAAACGACGGAGCTCATTCTCGGCGACATCGGCGCCGGCGGCGCCTCGCGTGAATATCCGCTGGCGCTGTCGCGGATGCTCGGCATGAAATTCCGGCTGATCAGCGGTTTTCACGCCTCGACGGATATTTTTCTCGCCATGGAGCGCGGCGAGGTCGAGGGCATGTGCGAGAGCTACGACAGCGTCAAAACCCGCCACGCCGACTGGCTCGCCGACGGCAAGCTCAGGGTTATTCTCCAGGGCGGCGAGAAGCCCAACGGAGAACTGGCGTCGGTTCCCTTCGTGCTGGACCTCGCCAGGACGCCCGAAGACCGGCAGGCTCTGACGTTCCTCTATTCGGGCATGGCGATCGGGCGGCCGTTTTTCGCGCCGCCGGGCCTGCCGCCCGAGCGGGTTCGGGACTTGCGCGAGGCCTTCGACAAAACCATGGTCGATCCCGGGTTCGCCGCGGACGCGCTGCGGCAGAAACTGACGCTGGAGCCGTCGGGCGGCGCCCATCTCGCGGAGGTGATCGCGGCGCTCTACGCGACGCCGAAGGACGTGATCGAGCGGGTGGGCGCCCTGATCAAGTAGCGTCCCCGCGGGTGTCCATGCTAGGCAGCGGCGCGGGCGTCGCTTTCCGGCGCCCGGGCGATCGCGAGCGATGAGCACGAGCCTTTTCATCGAGCAGCTTCTCAACGGCGTTCAGTTCGGCGTCATGCTGTTTCTGATTTCGGCGGGGCTGACGCTCGTCTTCGGGATCATGAACCTGATCAATCTGGCGCACGGGTCGCTCTACATGACCGGCGCCTTTCTGGCGGCGGCGTTCATCAGGCTGACCGGAAATTTCTTTGTCGCCGCCATCCTGGCGATGGCGGTCACGGCGCTCGTGGGGGCGCTCGTCGAGGCGCTGGTGCTGCGCCGGTTTTACACGCGCGGCCATCTCGACCAGGTGCTCGTGACCTTCGGGCTGATCCTCGTCTTCAACGATCTCGCGCGGCTGGTCTGGGGCGTGGTGCCCGTGCCGTTGCGCCTGCCGGGGCCGTTCTCCGCGTCGATTCCGCTTTTTCTCGACGTGCAATATCCGGCCTTCCGCCTGCTCATGCTGGCGGTCGGCCTGCTCGTGGCGCTCGGGCTCTACATCGTCGTTTCGCACACGCGGATCGGCATGTGGATCAGGGCCGGCGCCTCGAACCGGCCCATGGCCTCGGCGCTTGGCGTCGACGTGGGGCTGGTGTTTTCGCTGGTTTTCGCCGCGGGAGCGGCGCTCGCGGGTCTCGCGGGTTTGATGGCCGGGGCGATCTCCTCCGTGCAGGTCGGCATGGGCGAGCCGGTGCTCATTCTCGCGCTCGTCGTGACCGTGATCGGCGGCATCGGCTCCATTCGCGGCGCCTTCGTCGCGGCGCTGCTCATCGGCGTCGCCGACACGTTCGGGCGCGTGTTCCTGCCGTCGGCGCTGGGCAGCATGGCGATCTACATGCTGATGGCGGCGATTCTCGCCTGGCGCCCGAAGGGATTGTTCCCGGTCCATGACTGAGCCCTCCGCACACATGGCGTTCCCGCCGCGCGCGCTCTCGCGAATTGTCGCCGCCTGGCCGATCCTCGTCGTGCTCGCGGCGCTGGCGCTCGTGCCGACGATTTCCGCGGCGTTCGACAATCCCTTCATCATTCGCCTGTTCACCCGCGCGGTGATTTTCGCCATCGTCGCGGTGTCGCTGAACTTCGTTCTCGGTTATGGCGAGCTGGTGAGCGTGATGCACGCGGGGTTCTTCGGCGTTGGCGCCTATGTCGTGGGGATTCTCGCCGCCCATGATTTCGATGGCGAGAAATTGTGGTTGATCGCCGGCACGTCCTATCTGGCGATCTCCATTCCCGCGGCGATTTTCGTGACGGCGCTCGTCGCGGCCGTGACCGGCGTCGTTTCACTGCGCACGAACGGCGCCTATTTCATCATGATCACGCTGGCCTTCAACCAGATGATCTATTATTTTTTCATCGCGCTGAAAAAATACGGCGGCGACGACGGGCTGCAAATTCTGGCGAATCTCGAATTCGCGGGCTTCGACATTTCGCGCCTGACGACGTTCTATTACGTCGCGCTGGGCGTGCTGGCGGCGTCGCTGCTCTTTTTCGGCGCGCTCGTCGACAGCCGCTTTGGCGTCATCCTCCGGGCGACCGCGCAAAACGAGCGTCGCGTCGTGGCGCTGGGCGTTCCGCCGCTGCGCTACAAGCTCGCGGCCTTCGTGATTTCCGGCGCGGCGACGGGGCTCGCCGGCGCGCTATGGGCGACCGGCCAGCAATTCGTGAGCCCCGCCGATCTCTCCTGGGTGCGCTCGGCGAATTTCGTGGTCATGGCCGTGCTCGGGGGCACGACCCGTGTCTGGGGGCCGGCGCCGGGCGCCATCGTCATCGTGCTGCTGGGGGCCCTGCTGCCGGGCGCGACGCAATACTGGCAGTTGCCGTTTGGCGTGATCGTCATTCTCATCGTCGTCTATTTGCGCGGCGGTCTGTCCGATCTCTTCGGGCGCGCGCGGACGCCGGGCGGGGGAGGGCATTGATGGCCGCGCCCGTTCTCGACGTCAGGGGGCTGCAAAAGCGCTTCGCCGGCATTGTCGCCACGAACGATCTGACGCTCGACGTGCGCGCCGGCGAAACGCACGCGCTGATCGGCCCCAACGGCGCCGGCAAGACGACGCTGATCGCGCAATTGCAGGGCGAACTCGCGCCGGACGCGGGCGAAATCTTCTTCAACGGGCGCGACATCACGCGCGAACCGGCGCACCGGCGCGCGCGGCTTGGCATCGCGCGTTCGTTCCAGATCACGTCGGTCTTTCCACAATTCACGGTTCTGGCGAACGTCGCGCTCGCCGCGCAGGCGCGCGAGGCGCATGGATTCCATTTCTTCCGCGAGGCCTGGACCGACCCGGCGCTGACGGAACCCGCGCTCGAGGCGATCGGGCGGATCGGTCTCGGCGACCGCGCCGGCGTGGTCGCCGGAGACCTTTCGCATGGCGAGCGCCGTCAACTGGAACTCGCGATGGCGCTGGCGATGAAACCCTCGCTGTTGCTGCTCGACGAGCCCATGGCGGGCATGGGCCGGGAGGACGGGCGGCGCATGACGCAAATTCTGGAGGGATTGAAGCGCTCCTGCGCCATCCTTCTCGTCGAGCACGACATGGACGCTGTTTTCGCGCTCGCCGACCGACTCACGGTTCTTGTCGCGGGGCGCGCCATCGCGAGCGGTTCCGTCGACGAGATTCGCTCCGATCCCGCGGTGCGCGCGGCCTACCTCGGGCACGGGAGCTGACCCATGCTGCTCGACGTGAAGGGCCTCGAGGCCGGCTATGGCTCCGCGAAAGTCCTGTTCGGACTTTCGTTCGGGATCGACGAGGGCGAGGTCGTGACGCTGCTCGGCCGCAACGGCATGGGCAAGACGACGACCGTGCGCGCGCTTTGCGGATTGCTGCGCGCGTCCGCGGGCGAGATTTCCTTCGGAGGGCGGCGCGTCGAGCGGGCGGAGCCGCATGAAATCGCGCGGCTGGGGCTCGGGCTCGCGCCGGAGGGCCGGCAGATATTTCCCAATCTCACCGTGCGTGAAAACCTGTTGATGGCCTTCAACAACCGGGGATGGGGCGGCGAGAGCTGGACCTTCGAGCGCGTGATCGATTTTTTCCCGCGGCTGGGAGAACGGCTCGGCAACGCCGGGACGCAATTGTCCGGCGGCGAGCAACAGATGCTCGCGATCGGCCGGGCGCTGATGACCAATCCGCGCCTTCTGGTTCTCGACGAGGCCACCGAGGGGCTCGCGCCGGTGATCCGGGAGGAAATCTGGAGCCGCCTTGGCGCGCTCAAGCGCACGGGCCTGTCGATCCTCGTCATCGACAAGGAGATCGAGGCGCTCTGCAAGCTCGCGGACCGGCACTACGTGCTCGAAAAGGGCGAAATCGTCTGGCGCGGGACGACGCCGGAGCTGGTGGCCAACCCGTCCGTGCGCGAGACGTGGCTGGGTGTCTGACCTCGCGCGCGGCGCGCTTGTGGCGCGTCGCCGGCGGGATATACGATGCGTGGATAAACGACCTTCAGGGAGAAGCGCCATGAGAACCCGCGTCGCGAAGCCGGCTTTCCCGACTCGTCTGTTTTGCGCCGTCGCGGCGGCGGCCTCGATGGCGCTCGATGGCGGGCTTGCCCGCGCGCAGGATATCCAGCCCGTCAACAGCGGCGCCAATCCCTATCGGGTCATTCGCGACTGGGCGACGCTCGACATCGAGAAACGCCCGTGGGGCGGGTCGAACGGCGTCGCCATCGACAGGGATGGCAAGTCGGTGTGGGCGACGGATCGTTGCTCTCCCGGGTTCATTCCGGGCTGTCTCGGCTCGAAGGGGAATCCGGTTCATCTGTTCGACGAGACTGGCAAGGAGATCCGGAGTTTCGGCGGCGGCATGTTCGTGTGGCCGCACAGCGTTCACGTCGACAGGGACGGCGACGTCTGGGTGACGGATTCGCGCGCGCCCGGCGCCGACGAACTCGTCAAATATCCGGGCGAGGCCAGGAAGGGCAGCGTCGTCGTCAAGTTCAGCCCGGACGGCAAGGTTTTGATGACGCTCGGCAAGCCGGGCGTGCGCGGCAATCCGCCGGAAGCCCTCACCGATCCCAACGACGTGCTCACCGATCCCGCGAACGGCGACATTTATGTTTCGGAAAGCCACACCAGCGTCGATGACCCGAACCTCGTCGGGCGCATCTCGGTGTTCGACAAGGACGGCAAGTTTCTGCGGATCATCGGCAAGGCCGGGACCGGCCCCGGCGAATTCCGCACGCCGCACGCGATCAGGTTCGACTCGCGGGGACGGCTCGTCGTCGCCGATCGTCACAATCACCGCGTCCAGATTCTCGCGAAGGACGGAACCTACATCGGCGAGTACAAGGAATTCAGCCGCGTCAGCGGGCTGGCGATCGACGCGAACGACACGCTCTACGCCTCCGATTCGGAATCCGAGCCGAAGCGCCATCCCGGCTGGCTGAAGGGTATCCGCGTCGGAAGCCTGAACGACGGCAAGGTGACGATCTTCATCCCGCCGCACAAGACGGACGCGCCCGAGGGCGGCATGGGCGAGGGCATCGCCGTCGACGTCGCCGGCAATATTTTCACCGCCGAAGCCACGGTGCGCGGCGTGACGAAATACGTCCGGGACAAATAGCTTTCGCGCCGAAAATCGGCGCCATCCATGTCCGGCGGCGTTCCGTCCCCCGGACATGGAGCCTCGTTCGACCGGGGCGCCGTGGGCCGTCGCGCGCGGGGCGGGGAGCCCGCGGGATTCATCTGCCCACTTTAAAATAGTAAAAATCCCATCTTCATTGCCCACTCACCAACTTTCATTTTCCCTTTGACTGATGGCGCGTTCGCGCGCAGAGGATTCCCAGGTTTCACGATTCAAACCGGGGAGGCGACTTTGGCGCCAGAAGACGTGCTCAGGGAGATTTCCGACTTCTGCCGCGACGCGCAGCTCGCCGAATCGACGTTTGGCAGGCTGGCCGTCAACGACGGCAAGCTCGTCTCGCGATTGCGCGAGGGAGGAAGCGTCACGCTGAAGACCGCCGCGAGGCTCCGGACCTTCATGGAAGGCTATGGCGCGCGGCCCGCCGCCATCGAGCCTCCCGGGCCTTCGTCCGGGGCCCGATCGCTCCCCGTCGCCATGGACAGCAACGGTCACGCGGCGCCACGGTCTCCGGCTCCGAAGGCGGTGGCTGTTCCGGCCGCCCCCGCCGGCGAAGATGGCCAGACCAATTTCCGGTTCTTCGACAATCGCCAGAAATATCTTATGTTCGTCAACACCTGCTCCGAGAAATGGGTGGTGGCGAACCGGGTCTCGATGGAGCTCGGCAATATCTCGCCGCGTCCGCCCGCGCTCCGCCTGTTCGACGCCGGCGTGGGCGATGGAACGGTGCTCACGCGCGTCATGCGGGCCATGCATCATCGTCATCCCACCATGCCCTTCTACATCGTGGGCAAGGAAATCAGTCTCGAGGACGTGCGCCTCACCCTCGAGAAATTCCCCGACCGCTTCTACGAGCACCCCTCGACCGTGGTCGTGCTGACGAACCTTTATTATTCCGAGGCGCCCTGGCTGACGCCGAAATCGACCGCCGCCGCGCAGGGCCTCATCTGGAAGGAGGTCGCGCTGTCCGGCAATTCCTCCCACGAGTTCGAGGAACAGCTCACCGAACTTCAGGCGTTCCTCTCGGAAAACTGGACCGCGAAGGTCAGCGCGAAAACCGGCAATCCCATTTACGAGCGCCCGGTCGTGTTGACGCTTTATCGCGAGGATCATCGTTTCCTGCTCGATCCGATCGTGCCAAAACCTGGCCGCGTCACGGCGGATTACGATCTCGTCATTGCTTCGCAGCCCTATCGCGCGCGGTCCTCGGCGGAATTCAAGGCGAGCAAGGTGATCGGGCCTCTGGCGCGCGCCATCGGGCCGGGCGGCCGGCTGATCGGCATTCATTCGATGGGCGCGGATCCAGGCCTCGAAATCGTGCAGAAGGTGTGGCCGGGCGAAAATCCTTTCGCGGTCGATCGTCACGCCTTGCTCAAGGCGGTGAAGGCGCATCTGGGCTCTTTCGGGCGCAATCTCACGTTCAACGCCTATTCCGACGTGCGCTCGACGTTTCGTTACGACATGCACACGTTGCCGGGCGAACTCGCCGGGGCCATCGGCACCTCGACGCTGTTCGCCGCCTGGAACGCCGCGATCTACGTCGCGCAAATCGAGGACCAGCGCCTCTCGGAAGTCGTCAAGAACGACCGCTATCTCGAGGCGACGCAGGAGGTGCTGCAACAGCATGGCGGCCTCTGGTTCAACGATGAAACCTACGTGATTTCCAGGCGACCGTTGTGAGCGCGACCATGAGCCCCGTGACTTTCCCGCTTTCCGCCACCGCGATCAGGAGCAGCGCCGTGACTTCACCCGACGTCCGCGCGCGCGTCGCGCATTTACTCGAACGCGCCACCATCGAAGTCTATTCGAGGAACGCGCCGGAGACGCTCGACGCGTATTTCCCGCGCGGCCGCGACGTCTACGTCAGCTATCTGCCCGGCGACGATTTCCACAAACGCGTCGAGATCGCGAGCGCCTTGCGCGCGGCGGGCTACAATCCCGTGTTGCACGTTCCCGCGCGGCAAATCCTGAGCGCGAACATGCTGGAAGATTATATTGGCGGCGCCGCGGCCGCGGCGAAAATCGACCGCGTGTTGCTGATCGCCGGAGATTCAACGCGCGCGCGCGGCCCCTATTCGACCTCGCTGGAACTCATCGAAAGCGGCGTGTTCCAGCGTCATGGCGTGAAGATCGTCGATGTCGCCGGGCATCCCGAGGGCAATGTCGGCATGTCGCCGGATCATCTCTCGCGCGTTCTCGTGGACAAGCGCGACGCGGCGCGCGCGTCCGGTCTCGACATGGGCATTGTCTCGCAATTTTCGTTCGATCCGCGGCCCGTCGAGACCTGGCTTGGAATGATTCACGACGCCGGCCTCGACGTTCCCGTTCGTGTCGGACTCGCCGGACCGGCGAGTCCCGCGACCCTGCTGAAATTCGCCCTGCGGTGCGGAATCGGCAATTCCGTCTCCGCCGTGCAAAAACACGTCGGGACGATCGGGCGTCTGTTGCGCGACACCGGGCCGGAAGGCGTCGTGCGGGGCCTCGGCAAGGTCTTGACGAGCGAGGCGGGCGCGCGCGTCGAGTGCTTTCACTTCTTCCCGTTCGGCGGTCTCGCCAAGACGAGCGCGTGGATCAGGAGCGCGATGGACGGGGCCGCGGGCTTATAGCCCGCCCCAGATTTCGTTCGCGACTTCGACGAGGAGTTCGAGCTTCCGCTTTTCGATATCTTCGGTGATCTTGTTGCCGCCAGCGGTCGAGGCGAAGCCGCATTGCGGGCTGACGCAAAGCTGGTCGAGCGGAATGTGTTTCGCCGCCTCGTCGACGCGCCGCCTGAGCGCCTCCTTCGTTTCCAGCGTCGCGAATTTCGACGAGACGAGGCCGAGCACGACGCGCTTGTCCTTCGGCACGAAACGCAGCGGCTCGAAGCCGCCGGCGCGGTCGGTGTCGTATTCAAGGAAGAAACCGTCGACGTTCGTCTCGTTGAAAAAGCTTTCCGCGACCGCGTCGTAGCCGCCCGAGGCCATCCACATGCTCTCGTGATTGCCGCGACAGGTGTGGATCGTCACCGCCATGTTCTCGGGCCGGTCGGCGATCAGCGTGTTGATGATCTTCGTGTAGAGTTGCGGCAGGCGTTTGGGGTCCTCGCCGTCGCTGGCGATCTGCTGGCAGATCGCCTCGTCGCAGAGATAGGCGAAGGACACGTCGTCGATCTGCACGTATTCGCAGCCCGCCGCGGCGAGGTCGGCGATTTCGGCCCGGTAGGCCGCGGCGATGTCGGCCCAGAATTCAGCGATGTCGGGATAAACCTTCGGATCGACCAGCTTGCGGCCGCCGCGCAGGTGCAGATAGGTCGCAGAGGGCATGCAGAATTTCGCGGTCCGGTTCGTGACGCTCTTCAGAAAGGCGAAATGATCCACCATGACGGGCTTCGAGCGGCGCACCCTGTCGTTGACGACGAGCATGGAGGAGGTCTGCGCCGTGGCGCCGCCCTCGCCCCTGAATGTGACGGCGTAGTTCGAGTTCGTCGCGACGACGCCATCGAAGCCCGTGAGAAAATCCGTGTGCCACATGGCCCTGCGGAATTCACCGTCGGTGATGGATTGAAGCCCCGCCGATTCCTGCAAGGCGACGGCGTCGCGGATCGCGGCGTCTTCCGCCGCGCGCAACTCGTCTTGCGCGATCTCGCCGCGCTGGCGCCTGGCGCGCGCGTCCTTCAGCGCCGCGGGCCGCAACAGGGAGCCGACATGGTCGGCGCGGAAAGGAGCTCTGGCCATGCGGGCGGTCCTCGGGTGCGGAGATGGACTGTTCAGGCGGGTTCGCGCATCATCTCGCGCAGGATGTTCGTGAGCGCCGCGGGCTGTTCCACCGGCGTGAAATGGCCGGCGTCCTCGATGACCACGAGTTTCGCGCCGGGAATGAGCCTGGCGAATTCCTCGTGGCTCGCGACCGTGCTCCATTCGTCCTGGCGTCCGACGACGACGTAAACCGGCAATTTGAACGAGGCGAGCAGGGGCGTCGCGTCGAGCCTTCCCAGCAGGGCGCGGATCTGGCCGGCGTGGATTTCGGGCGTCGCGCGCTGCACCATCGCTTCGAGCGGCGCCATGAATTTCGCGTCCGCGCGCCGGGCGGGATGCACCATCGGCGGCAGCCAGGCGTCGCACAGCGCCTTCATGCCCCGCGTGTTGGCGAGATCGACCAGAGGCTGGCGCGCGGCGGCTTCGCCGGGGCCCGCCGCCGCCCCCGCGGTGTCCAGCAGGCACAGGCGGCGCACGCGCCGGGGCGCGATCCGCATGATGTGCAGGGCGACGCGGCCGCCCATGGAAAAGCCGCAGATCGAGAAGGTCTCCGGCGCGTCGGCGAGCACCTTCTCCGCCATGGCCTGCATGGAATCGAGGCCCAGGAAATCCGGCACGCGCACGTCGTATTCGCCGGCGAGCGCGGCGCGCTGTTGCTCGAAGGTGAACGCGTCGCAGAGCAGGCCGGGCAGGAGGTAGAGGGTTTCTCGGGACATGGGGGCTCGCGCCGGAGGCCTCCTCCCCGCCGGGCGGGGAGAAGGATTTTCCGTCTTCACAGTTTCAGGATTTTCTTCGCGTTTCCGCTGAGGAACTTCGTCATGTCCTCGTTGCTGATTTGCAGCGTCTCCACCCATTTCATGCCGGGCTTGTTGGAGACGAAGGGCCAGTCGACGGAGAACATGATGTGATCCATGCCCATTTCCATCATCGAGGCGACGAGCGCCGGCGTCGAGAAGTGGCCGGAGGTCGTGACATGGAAATTGCGGGTGAAGTGGCCGCGGAAATCCATGATGTCGTGGCCGGGGCGGCGAAGGGCCTGGTCGATGCGCCAGAGCTGGTAGGGCAGGGTCTCGCCGAAGTGGCCAAGGATAACCTTGAAGTTCGGATGTTTCTCGAACAGGCGCGAGAGAATGAGACGGATCGCCTGAGTCGCGGTTTCAACCGTGTAGCCCCAGGCGGCGCGCACGACCTGCGGGAAGTCCTTGCCGTAGGGTTCGTAATAGGCCTTCTCGACGTCGGGGTGCGGCCAGGCCGGGTGAAAATAAACAGGCACGTCGAGCTTTTCGGCTGTTTCGTAAATGCACCAGAATTTCTGGTCGTCGTGGAACACGCCGTTGGTCAGGCCGTGGATCATCGCGCCCTTCATGCCGAGCTGTTTCACGGCGCGCTCGAGTTCGCGCGCGGCGGCCTCCGGGTGGGCGGTCGGCAGACAGGCGAAGCCGGCGAAGCGCGTGGGGTGACGCGCGCAGGCCTCGGCGAGACGGTCGTTGACCCGCCTTGTCATGTCCACGGCGATTTCCGGGCGCAGTTTTTGCGCGGAGGGCGCGCCGTGGGAAAGCACCTGAACGTCGATGCCGACTTCGTCCATTTCCTGAAGGCGCAGCTCGCCGATGTCGTAGAGGCGCTTCAGCAGGGAGTCGCCGCGGATGCCCTCGGCGCCGGCGAGTTCGGTGGCGAGCTCCTTGTCCCAGTAATGCTCCTCGAGCGCGATGACCGGAATATTCCTGAACATGTTCGGGCGTTCCCCTGATTGACGCGCCGCGACGGGCGGAGCTTTCAGCGGCGCTTATACGGGGTTCGCGCGTGTCGCGAAAGACGCCCGCGGCCGCGCGCGACTTGCCGGGACGGCGCCGTCCGCTCCGTCGCGCTTGCCGTCGAGGCGCGAAAACTGCATAAAGTTTCGGGGGTTGCGCATTTGTCGCCTGAAAGGGTGCCTGCATGACGACGAGCGGGACGGAAGGCGGCCAGCAGGGCCGTTTCGAGGCAGTGCTCGTCAAGCCGTCGCATTACGACGACGATGGCTATGTCGTCCAGTGGCTGCGCTCCTTCATGCCCTCGACGACGCTGGCGACCTTGCACGGTCTCATCGCCGAGGCGGGCGAGCGCCGCGCGCTGGGCGCCGGCGTCGATATTCACGTCACGCCGCTCGACGAGACGAACACGCGGATCGCGCCCGCCAAAATCATCGAATTGATCCGGAGCGCGGAAGCGGGCGGTTTCGTCGGCCTCGTCGGCGTCCAGTCCAACCAGTTTCCGCGCGCGCTCGACATCGCGCGGCCCCTGCGCGAGGCGGGAATCCCCGTCGTCATTGGCGGGTTTCACGTTTCCGGTTGCCTCGCCATGCTGCCAGGCGTGCAGGCCGACGTGCAACGGGCCATGGACATGGGGATCATCCTCTACGCCGGCGAGGCGGAGGGACGCATTGACGACATTCTTCTCGACATCGCGCGCGGCGAGACGAAACCCGTCTACAATTACATGAAGGACCTGCCCGGCATCGAGGGCGCGCCGACGCCCTGGCTGCCGCGCGACATCGTCGAGAAAACCGTCGGCGGCCTCGGCAGTTTCGACGCCGGGCGCGGCTGTCCGTTCCAGTGTTCGTTCTGCACGATCATCAACGTGCAGGGGCGAAAGTCGCGGCGACGGACGCCGGACGACATCGAATGCGTCGTGCGCAAAAGTCTCGCCGCGGGCACGGATTCCTTCTTCATCACCGACGACGATTTCGCCCGCAACAAGGACTGGGAGCCGATCCTCGACCGGCTCGTCGCCATTCGCGAGGAGCCTGGAAATCGCGAAATCACCTACACTATGCAGGTGGACACGCAGTGTCACCGCATTCCGGGGTTTCTCGAGAAGGCGGGACGCGCGCATGTCATCAGCGCTTTCGTCGGACTGGAGAACATCAATCCCGACAATCTGCTGTCCGCGAAGAAGCGGCAGAACAAGATCACCGACTATCGGGAGATGCTGCTCGGGTGCAAGAAGAACGGCTTGTTGACCTGGGGCGGCTACATCCTCGGGTTTCCGGGCGACACGCAGGCCTCGGTGCTGCGCGACATCGAGATCATCAAACGCGAATTGCCCATCGACATTCTTGAATTCTTTTTCCTGACGCCGCTGCCGGGCTCGGAGGATCACCAGAAGC
>CAISEY010000337.1 GCA_903884435.1 uncultured Hyphomicrobiales bacterium
ACGCGACGTCGTCGATGGCGTCCCGGACAAGGCGTTCCGCCGCGCCCGGCGCGGCCGCGAGGTCGCCCTCGACCAGCGCTCTCGCCAGCCGCGCGAGTCCGGGCGCCGCCCGGTCAAGCTCCTGCCTCGTGGTGGAGTTGCTGTTCAATTTACGTCCGGACGCCCGCGACACGACTATCTGTGTCAGGATAGTACAGTCCGTCGCGACGGCGTGGCAAGGCGCGCGCGCCATCCTTTCCCGCCGCGCTTGCCATATCCCCGATCAACGCTTAAACGGCGGCGAGCGCGGGCGGCGAGCGCGGGCGGCGAAATCGCGGCCGGCGGGGCCCACGAGGCCGGTCGGAATCGTGGCGTGGCGCGAACAGGAAGCGGCAAGGGCTGGCATGGGGTGTCTTGATGGCAAGCGCGGCCTCGTCATGGGGGTCGCCAACAACCGGTCCATCGCCTGGGGCATCGCCCGGGCGGCGCGCGCTCACGGCGCGGAGCTCGCGTTCACCTATCAGGGCGACGCCCTGGAAAAACGCGTGCGTCCGCTCGCGGCGGATCTCGACGCCGCCGTCGTCGGCCATTGCGACGTGACCGACCCCGCGAGCATCGACGCCGTGTTCACCGAAGTCGAAAAACTCTGGGGGAAACTCGATTTCATCGTCCATTGCATCGCCTTCTCCGACAAGGACGAGCTCACCGGACGCTACATCGACACGTCCGCCGACAATTTCTCGAAGACGATGCTGATCTCCTGCTATTCGCTGACCTCGATCGCCCAGAGGGCCGAGAAGCTGATGACGGGCGGCGGCTCCATGCTCACGCTGACCTATTACGGGGCGGAGAAATGGATGCCGCATTACAATGTGATGGGCGTCGCCAAGGCGGCCCTCGAGGCGAGCGTGCGTTATCTCGCCGCCGATCTCGGCGAGAAGAACATCCGCGTCAACGCCATTTCCGCCGGGCCAATCAAGACGCTCGCCGCCTCGGGAATCGGCGATTTCCGCTACATTCTGAAATGGAACGAATACAACGCCCCGCTGCGCCGCTCCGTCACCATCGACGAGGTTGGCGAAACCGCGGCGTTCCTGCTGTCGCCGATGTCGAGCGGCGTCACCGGGGAGATCCTGCACGTCGACGCCGGCTATCACGTCGTCGGCATGAAAAATCCGGCGGCGCCGGACATCGGCATCGTCGGCAAGGACTGATCCGCCATCGGGCGGCGCGGGGGCGCGGACTTTTTCGATGCAGCAAATCGCCCTTCGTCACAGACTGGTTTTCATTCGTCACGGCGAGACCGACTGGAACGTGGAGCATCGCCTCCAGGGTCAGCAGGACACGCCGATCAACGGGCGCGGCCGCGACCAGGCGAGCGCCGTGGGGCGGTTCGTGCGCGACTGGCGCGGCCCCGAACTCGCCGGGCTCAGATTTGTCGCCTCGCCCCTGTGGCGGACACGGGAGACCATGCAACTCGCGCGCGCGGCCATGGGCCTCGACCCGCTCGCCTACGAAACCGATCCGCGGTTGATGGAACTCACGTTCGGTCGCTGGGAAGGCCTCACCTGGGAAGAGCTCAAGGCGCGCGATCCCTGGGCCGCGAAAGCGCGCGAGGGCGACAAATGGACCTTCCAGCCGCCGGGCGGAGAAAGCTACGCCATGCTCGCCGAGCGGCTCAAGCCCTGGATCGCCGAAATCGACCGGGAAACGGTGGTCGTGTCGCATGGCGGCGTCGCCCGCGCGCTGATGGCGCTGCTGGGAGGCGCGGCCTCGTCCGGCGCGGCGGTTTCCGACGTTCATCAGGGACGGGCGCTGGTTTTCGAGGCGGGCGCCTGCCGCTGGCTGTGAATTTCCGGCTCCGCGCGTTCATTGCGGGTTCACCCGGAAACGTTCATAAAGACCAAAAGACATGGGAACTGGCCTCGCGAATTCGATCAGCCGCGCGCCGGACTCGATTTTAAGGGATTGGTTGCCGGGCGTCGGCGTTCGTCGCCGCGGTCTCGACAGGCAGAGCGGGTTTTCGGTGGCATGACTGACAGTGAAATGGACGCGCCGGCACATTCCGTCGCGGGCGAAGCCATGACGACAGGCGGCGCGGTTTCGCCCGCCGGAGCGTGTCTGCCGGGCCCGGTCATGCCGGAGCTGGTCCGCGACGAATTGCTGGCGGAGGTCTTCGCGGCGACCGTGTCGCGCCAGCCCGACGCAACGTGCATGATTTCGGGCGACATCCGGTTGACCTACGCGCAGGTCGACGAGAAAGCCACCGCGATGGCGCGCGGCCTGCTGGCCGAGGGCGTGCGCCCGGGCCATGTCGTGGGCCTCTGGATGCCGCGCGGAACCGATCTTCTCATCGCGCAGATCGCCATCGCCAAGACCGGCGCCGCCTGGCTTCCCTTCGACGCCGACGCGCCGCTCGAGCGAATCGCCGTCTGCCTCGGGGACGCCAGCGCGAAGGCGCTGCTCACCTCGACGGCCCAGCACGCCGGCGTCGAGGGCCGCGTGCCCTGCGACGCCCTGACGGAAGACGACCTGATCGATCCCTCGAATCACTCGCCGGTCAACGCCCGCGCCCTCGGAGCGACGCCGTCTCATCCCGCCTACCTGATCTACACGTCGGGCTCGACGGGCACGCCGAAGGGCATCGTCATCACCGGACGCAACATCTGCCATTATCTGCGCTCGGCCAACGAGGTCTATGGTCTCGACGAGAAGGACGTGGTCTTCCAGGGTGCCTCGGTGGCCTTCGACCTCTCCATGGAAGAAATCTGGGTGCCCTATCTCGTCGGCGCGACGCTGTTCGTCGCGACGCCGGCGATGATGGGCGAGGCCGACAAGTTGCCCGACCTCATGGACGCCGCCGGCGTCAGCGTCCTCGACACGGTGCCGACGCTGCTCGCCATGCTGCCGCGCGACGTGGCGTCGCTTCGCGTCATCATTCTCGGCGGCGAGGCCTGCCCTCCGTCCATCGCCTCGCGCTGGTGCCGCCCCGGACGCACGATCTTCAACAGCTACGGCCCCACGGAGGCGACGGTCGTCGCCACCGTCGCCGAGGTTCGCGTCGGCGAGGCCGTGACGATCGGCAAGCCCATCCCGAACTACACCTGCTACGTCGTCGACGACGCGCTCAACCTGCTCGCCCCCGGCGTCGAGGGCGAGTTGCTCATCGGAGGCCCCGGCGTCGCCAGGGGCTATCTGCAACGCGACGCCCTGACCGCCGAAAAATTCATCGCCAATCCGTTCGTCGCCGACGGGCCGGACCCCGTGCTGTACCGTTCCGGCGACGCCGTCGCGATCGATCCGAATGGCGACATTCTCTTCCGCGGCCGCATCGACGATCAGGTGAAGATCCGCGGCTTCCGCGTCGAGCTTGGCGAGATCGAGGCGAAACTGACCGAGCTTCCCGGCGTGTCGCAAGCCGCCGTCGTGCTTCGCAACGACGATGGTCTCGACCAGCTCGTCGCGTTTCTCGCTGGCGAGGGCGAGATCGACGCCCTCGCGATCCGGGGCGTCCTGCGGCAGAAACTGCCGCAATACATGGTTCCGCAACGCTTCGAGGCGATGACGGAACTGCCGCGGCTTTCCTCGGGCAAGGTCAACCGCAACCTGCTCAAAAAAGCTCCGCTGAGCGCCGCGCCCGTCTCCTCCGAGGAGCAGGAAGAACCGCGCACGGACACCGAGGCCAAACTGCTCGAAGCGGCGAAACAGGTGCTGCCGCCACAGCCGATTCCCTTCGACGCGGATTTTTTCACCGACCTCGGCGGCCATTCGCTGCTCGCAGCGCGGTTCCTCGCGCTGGTGCGCGCGCACCACGAACTCGCGTCGCTGACCTTGCAGGACGTCTACGCGACGCGCACCCTGCGCGCGATGGGCGAGACGCTCGACGGACGCGCCGTGCATGTCGTCGCCAAACGCGACCTGTCGTTCGCGCCGCCGCCCCTGCTGCGCCGTTTTCTGTGCGGGCTCGCGCAGGCGATCGCGCTGCCGTTCATCCTTTCGCTCATGACGGCGCAGTGGCTTGGCGTCTTCGTCAGCTACATGCTTCTGACGGACACGGAAGCCAGCCTGATTCAGGAAATCGCCTCCCTTCTGGCGGTCTACGCCTGCATCAACATCGCGACCGTCGCGCTCGCCATCGTGATGAAATGGGTCGTGCTGGGCCGCGCGAAGCCGGGGCACTATCCGCTCTGGGGCGTCTATTATTATCGCTGGTGGCTCAGCCAGCATTTTCTCGCCCTGACCCACATGAAGTGGTTTCAGGCCTCGCCGATCATGAGTCTGTATTTGCAGGCGCTCGGAGCGAAGATCGGCGAGGGCGCGATCATCAGCGAGGTCGACATCGGCGCGACCGATCTCGTCAGCATCGGGCCGGGCGTCTGCATCGGCTCGAAGGTGAAATTCGCCAACGCGCGCGTCGAGGGCAATGAACTCGTCATCGGCCGCATCGATATCGCGGCCGACGTGTACATGGGCACGTCCTGCGTCATCGAGGAAGACGTGACGATCGGCGAAAGCGCCGAACTCAGGGATCTCACCTCCATCCAGTCGGGCACCCGCATTGGCGCGCGCGAAATCTGGGACGGTTCGCCCGGCGTGAAGACCGGCGTCGTGAACGTCGCGGAATTGCCGGCGGAGGCCAGCGTTTCCGAGCCGCGGCGCGCGTTCAACATCTTCGTCTACACGGCCCTGCTGCTGATCGTTCCGCCGATCAGTCTGTTGCCGATCTTCCCGTCCTTCTGGGTCTTCGATCACGTCGACGACTGGATCAGCATCGCCGACGGCGACCGGATGCTCTATCTCGCCTCGATCCCCCTGATGGCCTGGCCGACGTCCTTCGTGCTCGTCATCGTCACCGTCGCGCTCGTGGCGGTGGCGCGCTGGATCATCCTGCCGCGGTGCCGCGAGGGCGTCTATTCCGTGCATTCGGGCTTTTACCTGCGCAAGTGGTTCGTCGCGCTCGTCACCGAGGTGACGCTGGACACGCTGTCGTCGCTCTACGCGACGGTCTACATGCGCAACTGGTATCGCCTGATGGGCGCGAAAATCGGCAAGGACGCGGAGATCTCGACCAACCTCGCCGGCCGTTACGACCTCGTCGACATCGGCGAAAAGTGTTTCATCGCCGACGAGGTGGTGCTGGGCGACGAGGACATCCGCCGCGGCTACATGACCCTGAAAAAGACCCGCACGGCGGCGCGCGTCTTCATCGGCAACGACGGCGTGCTGCCGCCGGGATCGGACATACCGGAGGGCGCGCTGATCGGCATCAAGTCGAAGCCGCCGGCCAACGAACTGCTGTCGCCCGGCGACACCTGGTTCGGCTCGCCGCCGATCAAGCTGCCGGTCAGGCAGAAATTCGACACCGGCAGCTACTGGACCTACGAGCCGCCGAAGTGGAAGAAGTTCGTGCGCGCCGTCTTCGAGGCCATGCATATTTCCCTGCCGACGATGCTCTTCATCACCTTCGGCACCTGGGCCGTCGAGGTGATCGCGCCGCCGCTGCTCGCCGGCAAGTGGCTGAAGCTGGCGCTGGCCTTCATGGGCTGCTCCGTCGCGATTTCCTTCGCCATGGGCCTCGTGGTCGTCGCCGTGAAATGGGCGACCATGGGCAAGTACGAGCCCGTGGTGAAGCCGATGTGGTCGTTCTGGGCGATGCGCACGGAAGCGGTCGCGGTCATGTACTGGGGCCTCGCGGGCCGCGTGTTGCTCGACCACCTGCGCGGCACGCCGTTCCTGCCCTGGGCCCTGCGCACGCTCGGCGCGAAATTCGGCGAGGGCGTCTACATGGACATGATGGACATCACCGAATTCGATTGCGTCAACGTCGGCGACTTCGCCGTGCTCAACTCGCTCTGCGCCCTGCAAACGCACCTTTACGAGGATCGCGTGATGAAGGTGGGCCGCGTCCACGTCGCCGCCGGCGTCACCGTCGGCGCGGGTTCGACGGTGCTCTACGACACCCACGTCGGCGAATTCGCCCGCCTCGGGCCGCTCACGGTCATCATGAAGGGCGAGGCGATCCCGGCGAACACCGAATGGATCGGCGCCCCGGCGCAGCCGAAACGCGCCGTCTGACGCGGGAGGCGCGTCGGAAGGCGAGCTAAGGCTCGCCTTCAAAATGTAGTGGTAAATTGGCGCGAGGTCTTCGCGGGCTTCCGCTCACTTGGCGGCTTTAAGGAATTGCGTTTCGCCTTTCAGTGTCTTTCGGACTTCATGGCACGCTTATCGGGAGATCAGAGATATGAGATTGCTTCTATGCTCCGATATTCATAGTAATATTCATGTTGTGGAAAGGATGCGGGGGCAAGAAAAAAACGATTTCGACGCAATTATCATTGCAGGTGATATAGGATCGTCAAAAGCGAAAGATATATTTAAAATTCTGTCAACCTTTGGGTGCCCAATTTTGTTCGTATATGGAAATTGGGATTCTCGACTAACTTACGATGCAGCGTTCGAACAAAACTGTCATCATCTACACCTAAGCCCGTTCAGATGTGGCCCCTGGACGTTCGTTGGTTTCAGTGGCTGCCCTACGAATTGGGGGCAAAATCCAATCGCCTTGCAGTGTTACAGTGAAGTTTCTCAGATGCACTCAAACGTTCTTCGGCAGCTTTCTGAAGCCGAAGAGGAAGCGCGTCATAAGCGGAACGAAATTGCGTCCGCTTTTGCTATCCAGCTATCGGAAATGGAGGCGCGGGCCTCATGAATCCCCTCATTTTTTTAGGCTGACTCATATTGGCCAATTTTCGCGGTCAGTCGGTGGAAACCTCTCCTCCAGCCCCGCGATTCGCCCATGCCCCATCCCGTCAAAACC
>CAISEY010000338.1 GCA_903884435.1 uncultured Hyphomicrobiales bacterium
CAGGAACCCGTAGCCGGGATGCACGGCTTCCGCGCCCGTCTGCCTGCAGGCGGCGATGATCTTCTCGATCCGGAGATAGGATTCGGCGGCGGGCGGCGGCCCGATGTGGATGGCCTCGTCGGCCATCTCGACATGCAGCGCGTCCCTGTCGGCGTCGGAATAGACGGCGACGGTCGCGATCCCCATGCGTTTCGCGGTCCTGAAGACCCGGCAGGCGATTTCGCCCCGGTTCGCGACGAGAATTTTTTTGAACATCCGGCCCCCGGCGCACCCGGCGGATCGGTCGCCGGAAATCCATCGGGGTTCCTTAGGCGAGCGCGCCGCGCCCGTCCATTGGCCAAACGAAGGGCCTCAGGCCGCCTCGGCCATCTCGGCCTCGGCGAGGCGCCGCGCCATGTCGACGCCCGCCCAGCCGCGCGCGCCGCGCGCCCGCACCGCGGAAAGAAACCATCCGGGAACCCGGTGAGCCTCGGCGAGCACGTTCACCAGCGTGGCGAGCGCGTTGATGCTGGCGCAGGCGTCAGCCCGCGCGATCAGCCACTCGCCCTGGCTCTCGTTGACGACGCCCGTGGGCCGGCAGTCCCAGACGACGTGGGCGGTGATCGTTTCCACCAGAAAGGCCGTCCACTCCGCGCATTTCAGCGCCTTCGACGCCTCGAGCGCGAACAGCGCGTCCGCCTCGTCGCGGGTCGCCTGCCGGTCCGCGAAGAACTCCCGGCGCAGCCGCTTCACGTCGCTCGCCGTCACCGACCCGGCATGGATCAACTCGACGATGGCGGCCCTGCCGCGGTCCATTTCGACGGCCATTTCATTCATGCGTTCGAAGGTCATGTCGCGCCCCTTTTGTCGGTCCGGCCACTCCGTGGAGGCCTTTCATGAGGCGAGAATGGCGGCGCGATGTTGACGAGGCGTGAACGCATCCGGGTTAACGCCAGGCAAGGTTAAGCCCGGCGCAACGGGCGTGGTTGCGGGAAAGTGAATCCCCGCGCGCCTATCTCGCGAGCCGTATCGAAGAGGAAACGTTGGCGACGACGGTGTTGGCGACCGTGTCGAAGGCCGCGATCAGTTCCGCGCCGTTCGTGGCTTCGATGGCCTTTGAGGAGTCCGAGGCGCATCCCGTGAAGAGATTCAGCGCCGTCGCGTTCGAGTGATCGACCTGAAATCCAACGGTGTAAACCGTGACTCCGGCGGCCTTCATCGCGGTGCAAAGGGTTTGCGCCTGCGCGCTCATGTCGCCGACGGCGCCCTGGTAATAAACGTTGAAATCGAAGTCCGACATCAACACCGCGACCTTGCTGACCGTCGCCCCGTAGGCCGCCGGAGTCGTGGTCCCCGTCCAGATCGCGCTCCAGTTGGGCGAGAGCGTGTACCAGGCCCAGGCCGTCCCGATGTGGCCGGCCGTCGCGCCATCGGCCGCATAGGCCGAGATTGCGTTCTTGAGCGTCGTCTTGTTGCTGGACAGAGGCACGACCGAGCCCGTCGCCGGCGAATTGGAAGACCGGTTCTTCTCAAAAGTGGCGATAAAGGATGTCGGGCTTCTGGCGCTCGAATGCATGGAATAATAGTCGGGGAACCTGGCGGACGCCGGAGGATCCTCGGTGGCGTTCGTCGCGCCGGCGCGTTCGACGACGCTGGTCCAGGAGCCCGTCGGCGCGAACCCGTGGATCGCCGTGAAATAAGAACCAACGTTCACCGCGTCGGAAAACGGCACGAGCGCGACGCGCGACGTGTATGGCGTTTGCGATGTCTGAACCACGGTGTCCACGAGATTGCTGGCCGAATTCTTCATGGCCTGGAGCTTCGTCAATCCCGCGGTTCCCGACGACTGGCTCATCGAGGTCGTCACGTCGAGCATCACGGAAACCTCGAGATTTTTCGCGAGCCCGCTGTTCTGAACCAACGCGCCGGCGTTCGCGGAAATCGTCACGCTCCCCTTGCCCGGCGCGACGATCTGGATGAAGCTTGTCGTCACGCTGTATGACGCTGAAACGGAAACCGTCTTCGTCGTCGTGTCCACCGTCGTGATTGAAGTCGCGCCCGAAAGCTTCGCGGCGGAATTCGCCGCGAAGGACGCCTGCGCGACTCCGCTCGCGGCCGCCGGACTGTTGGTCAATCGGTATTTTTGCGCGCCATCCAGCGCGGCCGCGTCCGCGGCGTCCTGAAGATATGTGCGCGCGAGATACAATCTGCCGAGATCGACGCTCAGCCCGATGGACGCACACACCGGGACGATCGAGAGCGCCACGATCACGGTCGTCCCGCCACGACGGTCGGTCGCGAAAGCGCGCGGAAAATCCAGACCCGGAGATTTCATGACAAACAGTCCCGCTGTTCCGACGCGCCGATTGTACGGCGCCCGAACGCGACGTCGAGGAAAAGCGGTGTTTTACCTTTACCGGGCGCTTGCCGTGAAACGACGAATTGAAACAGATTTTAGAACATTTGGTTTCGGCGTCACTTTGGCCGGTAACGGTCCCGCCGCGGCCGCCCCTCGAGCCCGAGCCGCCGGTCCTCCTCGCCGACGCCCTTCGGCTCGACGGTGAACACGCTGTCGATGCTCGTGTAATCCATGTAGCCCATGCGCGCGAGCGGACGGATGCGCTCGATGTCGATCTTGCCGTCCGCCTTGATGAATTCGTCCTTGATGTGCACGCCGACGACGCGCCCGACGATCACCGTGTCCATGTGGCCGGGCTGGCGTCCCGGCAGCGCCATCGAACAATAGAACTTGCACTCGAGCTGCACCGGCGAGGCGGCGACACGCGGCGGCTTGACGAGATTCGACGGAATCATCTCGAGCCCCGCGAGCTCCGCCTCGTCGACGCCCCTGTCGACGGGCTGCGACGTGACGTTGATCGCGTCGAGCAAGTCGAAAGTCGCCATGTTGGTGACGAATTCGCCGGTGTCCATGGCGTTGAGCGCGGAATGCTTGTGCCGGTCCGACGACGACGAGAACATCACGTAGGGCGGATCGTAGCCGATGTTCTGGAACTGGCTGTAGGGCGCGAGATTGAGCCGGCCCTGGAGATCGAGAGTCGAAATCCAGCCGATCGGACGCGGCACGCAAATCGACTTGAAGGGATTGTAACGCAGCCCGTGATTGTCCTTGTCCGGCTCGTAGAACATCCTTGCCTCCCGGGCGCGCCTTGACTGCCGCCGCCGATGCGCGATGCTATCGCAAGTGGAGGAGCGCGCCAATGTTTACCCTTCGTCTCGCCTGCGCGCTCGCGTGCGCGGTCGCCGCGGCTCCCGCTCGCGCTCAGGACGCGGCCGCCTTCTTTCGCGGCAAGTCCATTTCGACCTACATCGGCTTCACCGCGGGCGGCGGCTACGACGCCTACGCTCGCCTGCTGGCGCGCCACATGAAGGATTTCGTCCCCGGCGCGCCCGCCATGGTTCCACAGAACATGCCGGGCGGCGGCAGCAACCGGCTCGCGAATTTCATGTACGAGGCCGCGCCGCGCGACGGAACCGCGATCGCCACCTTCGCGCGCGCCACGCCCTTCGCGCCGCTGGTCGGCCAGCAGGGCGCGAACTTCGACGCGACGAAATTCACCTGGCTCGGCTCGATGACCGACGAAACGAGCGTCTGCGTCGCCTGGAGCGCCAGCGGATTCGAGAAACTCGACGACGTGAAATCGCGCGAGATGATTCTCGCCGGCACGACCGCGACGGACGACGCCGTGCAGGTGCCGAAAATCCTCAACGCGCTTTACGGCGCGCGCTTTCGCGTCGTCACCGGCTATCCCGGCGGAACCGACATGAACCTCGCCATCGAGCGCGGCGAGGTTCAGGGCCGCTGCGGCCTGTCGTGGACGACGTTCAAAACCGGCTACAAACAATGGCTCGACGAAGGGAAAGTGCGCGTTCTCTTGCAGGTGTCGCTGGCGAAACACCCGGACTTGCCGGACGTTCCGCTCCTCGGCGACCTCGCGCGCGACGCGGAACAGGCGCAAATCCTGAGGTTCTACGCGGCCCGCCAGATCATCGCGCGGCCCTTCTTCGCCCCGCCCGGCGTGCCGCCGGAGCGCGCGGCGGCCCTGCGCGAGGCCTTCGCGCGAACGATGGCCGATCCTGCCTTCCTCGCCGACGCGGAGAAGGGACAGATGGAGATCAATCCGCAATCCGGCGAGAAGGTCGGGGCGCTGATCCGGGAGATGTACGCGATGCCCCCGGAGATCGCGAAAAAAGCGGAAGCGCTCGCGGGCCAGTGACCCCCGCGCGCCTCACAGCGGAATATTGTCGTGCTTCTTCCAGGGGTTCTCCAGCTCCTTGTGGCGGAGCATGGCGAGCGCGCGGGCGATCCTCTTGCGCGTCGTGCGCGGCATGATGACCTCGTCGATGTAGCCGCGCTCGGCGGCGACGAAGGGCGAGAGAAAACGCTCCTCGTATTCGCGCGTGCGCTCGGCGATCTTGCCGGCGTCCTTCAGGTCGGCGCGGAAAATGATCTCGACGGCGCCCTTCGCGCCCATCACCGCGATTTGCGCTGTCGGCCAGGCGTAGTTGAAATCGCCGCGCAGATGTTTCGACGCCATCACGTCGTAGGCGCCGCCGAAGGCCTTGCGCGTGATCACCGTCACCTTCGGCACGGTGGCCTCGGCGTAGGCGAACAACAGTTTCGCGCCATGCTTGATGAGCCCGCCATATTCCTGCGCGGTGCCCGGCAGGAAGCCCGGCACGTCGACGAAGGTGACGACGGGAATCCCGAACGCGTCGCAGAACCGCACGAACCGCGCCGCCTTGCGCGAGGCGTCGCTGTCGAGCACGCCGGCCAGCGCCATCGGCTGGTTGGCGACGAAGCCGACGCCGCGCCCCTCGATCCGCCCGAAACCGGTCACGATGTTCCGCGCGTGGGCCTCCTGAATTTCGAAAAAGTCGCCCTCGTCCACCGTCTTCAGGATGAGCTCCTTGATGTCGTAGGGCTTGTTCGCGCTGTCGGGGATCAACGTGTCGAGCGAGGCGTCCTCGCGAGCCGCGTCGTCGAACGACGGCCATTCGGGAACCTCGTCGCGGTTGGACGAGGGCAGGAAATCGATCAGCCGCCGAATTTGCAGCAGCGCCTCGACGTCGTTGTCGAAGGCGCCGTCGGCGATGGAGGATTTCGTCGCGTGAATGGACGCGCCGCCGAGTTCCTCCGCGGTGACGGTTTCGTTCGTCACGGTCTTCACCACGTCGGGGCCGGTGACGAACATGTAGCTCGTGTCGCGCACCATGAAGATGAAATCGGTCATGGCGGGCGAGTAGACGTCGCCGCCGGCGCAGGGCCCCATGATGACGGAAATCTGCGGGATGACGCCCGAGGCGAGCACGTTGCGCTGGACCACCTCCGCGTAGCCGCCGAGCGCCGCGACGCCCTCCTGGATGCGCGCGCCGCCCGCGTCGAAAAGCCCGATGATCGGCGCGCGGTTCTTCAGCGCCATGTCCTGGACCTTCATGATCTTCTGCGCGTGCGTCTCCGAGAGCGAGCCGCCGAACACCGTGAAATCCTTGGCGTAGACGAACACCGTCCGCCCGTTCACGGTGCCCCATCCGGTGACGACTCCGTCGCCGGGGATTTTCTCGCC
>CAISEY010000339.1 GCA_903884435.1 uncultured Hyphomicrobiales bacterium
GTCGTTGCCGACGCGCGCGCGTTCCAGAACGCCGAGCGCCTCGGCGATCTGGAAGGCGATGCCGCGGCCAATGCCCTCGACGCCCTCGGCCTTCTCGAGATCGGCGACCGGGCCGAGCAGTTTCCTGATGTGTTGCCCGAGCCAGAGATCGAGGCGCGTCTGCACCATTTCCAGAGCGGGCCCGCTCAGTTGATCGTCCGCGAGCACGCGCACGCGCGGCTGCATGATGTGTTCGCCGCCGGACAGCCGTCCGATCGGCTCGCCCAGCCAGCGGATCAATCCGTCGTTGGCGAGAACGAAAGCGCCGTCGATGGCTTCGTGCACGCGCGACGCCCGGCTTTCGAGTTCGCTGGCCAGCGCCTTTTGCGCGGCCGTGTTCAGCGCGCGCGCCGCCTCTCCGGCGGCCTGGGGATCGGCCGTGAAGCGAAATCCGTTCAGATGTCCGACGTGCTGACCCTCGACCAGCACGTCTCCGGAGCCATTGATTTCCGCTTCCAGCATTGCGTTCTCTCTCAAACGACGCATCAGCACGCTCGTGCGCCGGTCGATGAACCGGTGGGCGAGACGCTCGTGCAGGGCGTCGGACAGCTTGTCCTCTACCTGACGCGTGACGCCCTGCCAATGCTCCGGATCAGCCAGCCAATCCGGACGATTTGCGATGTAATTGAATGTTCTCACCTGTGCGGTGCGCGCCGAAAGCGCGTCGATGTCGCCATCGGTGCGATCGAACGTGGCAATCTGCCGCGCGAACCAGTCATCGGGAACAAAGCCCGCGCGCACGACGAAACCGAACAGCGTCAACACCATCTCCGCGTGCGCGGAAGGCGACAATTTGCGATAATCCGGCACCTGGCAAACATCCCACAGACGCTGGATGTCGGCGCGCGTTTTCGCCTGTTTTCGCACGTCCGGGTCGTGCGCCATGATGTCGAGCACGAGCACGTCCTCGCCCAGCGGCGCGCGCGTCAGTCCCTCCTCGCGCGGCTGCGTGTCGAGCGAGGCCTGCAACGCCTCGATCGATGAAAAATCCAGCGCGGCGTTGCGCCATTGCAACATTTCCACGGGATCGAACCGGTGTTGCTCCAGCGCCTCGACGAGTTCCTCGTCGAACGGCGGACAGCGGCCCGTCGTGCCGAACAGGCCATCCCTGACGTGACGCCCGGCGCGGCCCGCGATCTGGCCGAACTCCGCCGGCGTCAGCCGGCGATGATGCCAGCCGTCGTATTTCCGGTCGCCGGCGAAGGCGACGTAATCGACGTCGAGATTGAGGCCCATGCCGATCGCGTCGGTCGCGATGATGTAATCGACGTCGCCATTCTGGTAGAGCGCGACCTGCGCGTTGCGGGTGCGCGGCGACAGAGCCCCGAGCACGACGGCGGCGCCGCCCTGCTGGCGGCGGATGAGTTCAGCGATGGCGTAAACTTCCTCGGCCGAAAAGGCGACGATGGCGCTGCGCGGCGGCAGGCGCGACAATTTGCGATGGCCCGCGAAGGCCAGTTGCGACAGCCTCGGACGGGAGATGACCGGAACGCCCGGCAACAGCCGGCTGATCGCCGGCTCCATCGTCGAGGCGCCGACGATCAGGGTTTCCTCGCGGCCGCGGCGATTGAGCAGCCGGTCGGTGAACGTGTGCCCGCGGTCGAGGTCCGCGGAGAGTTGCGCCTCGTCGATGGCGACGAATTCCACGTCGAGATCGCGCGGCATCGCCTCCACGGTGGAAATCCAGTAGCGGGGATGGCGCGGCTTGATCTTTTCCTCGCCGGTGATCAGGGCCACCTGATCCGCGCCGACTTTCTCCACGACGCGGTTGTAAACCTCGCGGGCGAGCAAACGCAGCGGCAGGCCGATGATGCCCGAATTGTAGGACAGCATCCGCTCGATGGTGAGCCACGTCTTGCCGGTGTTGGTCGGACCCAGCACCGCGGTGACGCGCTTGCCGCGCTCGGCCGGATGAAGCGGCGCTGAGCCGGGAGAAACCAGTGTCATCGCCGCCGCCGGGCCCCGGGAGTGTGAAAGAAGGCCGCCCTTGTATCACAAAGGCACGCCGGCGCACGCGCTCAATCGGCTTTCGAACAGGATGGGAACGAATCGCGCCCGAATCGCTGACTCGCGTCGAGTCTTGATTTGTTCACCGCAAGATATGGAGATCAACGCGCAAAGCATATCTACTCCTTGTGATTCGCCTCGACTCAACTCTTGATTCGGGGTCGTCCGTTTCGACTCGCGCGCGGACTCCGAATGCTTCGGGAGTCAACGGCCCGTCCGACGAATAATTCGACGAACGGACGGTTGCATCCATGGTTCGGGATTTCGACCGGCGACGGAGCTCAGCGACGGGCGGTCGAGGTTGGCCCGGTCGAGAATTCCAGAGCCTCGATCACGGTTGTCCCGATCTGCGTCGCGACGGAAATCCGGAACGGCATGACCACCCGGGTATCGGCCACCGGAGCGAGCCAGACTTCCATGTTCTTGTTGTCCGCCATGAATTTGGTCGCCGCGCGGTCCGGACGGTGGCCGGAGACCGGCGTGTAGCGGGCGGCGCAGACCGAGACGGGCCCCTCGTATCCGCGGGCGGCGACGCGCCTGACGCCAACGAACTGGAGCGTCACGTCGAATCGCGTCCAGCCATCGTAAACGGGAATCGTGCGGTTGCAGGCCGCCGGGCCAACGACGGGCTCGCTTCCGGGAACCGGCATGACCAGCGCGCTGAGCGGGTCGATGATTCCGCGCTTCTGGTTTTCCGTCACGGGAATCCGGCCGGCGCCTTCTTCATAGGGCGGGCTGATTTCCGCGCCGCGAACGTCTCCGGCGTTCATGGCGATCCGGATGGTGCGCGTCATTTTGGAATTCGCAGAGGTCGTGGCGTAGGCCGCCGGGGCGACGCGACCCGAAACGAGCTGGCCGGACGCGGTGGCGGCGCCCTTCGAGTTCGAAACAACGGAGGCGAGGCCCGTCAGCTTCGCCGTGGCCTCCACCTTGTAGGAGGCGGGCTCGACGGCGAGCGCGACCGACGCCGTGCCAAGCGACAGGCCGATCAATTTGACGGAATATTGCGCCACGAGATTTTGGGCGCTCGCGGAACTCGCGAAAATCGGCAGGAGAAACAGGGCGGCGCCGAAAGCAACCGGGGAGACTGAAACGCGCACGTGACCTGGAACCTTCCCGGATTGAAGCACACGATCTTCTCGTATCGCTTTATGCTTAACAGAAGGCTATCGAAATTCGACGCTTTCAAGGCGCGCGCCGGCGCGACGCAAACGCCTTGACGGTCGGGAGCGTCTCCCCTATAGAGCCGCGTCCACCAATCACGCGGTTCGACATGGTTCCGGCGGCAAGGCGTTGCCGGAATGAGCGGCGATTTCGGCCAGCAGGCCCGAACACCGTCGAAACGCGAGCCCGCTCGTCGTGGCCCTCCGGGGCCGCACCGGTTCAGCCGAACCGTCGAAGAATTCGAAAGGAAGCGTACCATGTCCCGCCGTTGCGAACTTTCCGGAAAGGCCGTTCAGGTCGGCAACAAGGTCAGCCACTCGAACATCAAGACCAAGACCCGGTTTCTGCCCAATCTCTGCAATGTCACGCTGATCTCGGACACGCTGGGCCGCTCGGTGAAGCTGCGCGTCTCCGCCGCCTGCCTTCGCTCGGTCGAGCATCGCGGCGGCCTCGATGCGTTCCTCGCCAAGGCGAACGACGCCGAACTTTCGCAGAACGCCCGCGAGATCAAGCGCGCGATCCTGAAGAAGCAGGCTGGGACGACCGCTGTCGCCGCCTGACGCTTCAGGTTTTTTTCAACGAACAGTCATGAAAAAGGCGGGTCCCGGGGCCCGCCTTTTTTTGACTCGCGAACGCCGTTTAGCGCGTGGCGGCGGCGGCGGCCGGGCGTTTCGCCGGGCGCATGCGCCGCGGTTCCGGCGGCGCGGCCTCCGCCGCGTGTTCGTCGAACAATTCGGCGAGCTTGTCCGTCATGGCGCCGCCAAGCTCCTCCGCGTCGACAATCGTCACGGCGCGCTTGTAATAGCGAGTCACGTCGTGGCCGATGCCGATGGCGATCAATTCGATCGGCGAGCGGTTCTCCACTTCGTCGATCACCGCGCGCAGGTGCCGTTCGAGATAATTTCCGGCGTTGACGGACAAGGTTGAATCGTCAACCGGCGCGCCGTCGGAAATCATCATGAGGATGCGCCGCTGCTCGGTGCGCGCGAGCAGCCGCTTGTAGGCCCAGTCGAGCGCCTCGCCGTCGATGTTTTCCTTCAGCAGGCCCTCGCGCATCATCAATCCGAGATTGCGCCGCGCGCGCCGCCAGGGCGCGTCCGCCGCCTTGTAGATGATGTGCCGGAGATCGTTGAGGCGTCCGGGGTTCGGCGGCTTGCCCGCCTGCAACCAGGCTTCGCGGGCCTGCCCGCCCTTCCACGCGCGGGTGGTGAAGCCGAGAATTTCCACCTTCACGCCGCAGCGCTCCAGCGTGCGCGCGAGAATGTCGGCGCAGGTCGCCGCGACCGTGATCGGACGCCCGCGCATGGAGCCGGAATTGTCGAGCAGCAGCGTGACGACCGTGTCGCGGAAATTCATGTCTTTCTCGCGCTTGAACGACAGCGGCGAGAAATGTCCGCGCATGTCGTCGATGACGACGCGCGTCAGGCGCGAGGGATCGAGCATTCCCTCCTCGAGGTCGAACTCCCAGGCGCGATTTTGCTGCGCCATCAGGCGCCGTTGCAGCCGGTTGGCGAGACGCGCGACGATGCTCGACATGTTCTGCAACTGCTTGTCGAGATAGGCGCGCAGACGCTCGAGTTCTTCCGGCTCGCAGAGTTCCTCGGCGGGAATCGTTTCGTCGAACTTCGGCGTGAAACATTTGTAGTCCGGTCCGCGCCCGGCCATGTCGCCGAAGGTCGGGGGGCGCTTGCTCTCGGAGGCCTCGTCCGCCTCGCCCTCGTCGGAATCCTCGGGGAATTCGCCGGCGGGCGCGTCCGCCGCGTCCATCTCGCCTTCCTCGATCTCGTCCTGGGCGCTGTCGGCCTTTTCCATTTCCATGGCCTGGCCGTTTTCGTCCTGCTCGCCCTCGCTTTGCGATTCCTGCGGCTTGTCGTTGGCCTCGTCGTCCCCCGCCTCGTCGCCCGTGTCGTCGTGATCGAGAGCCTCCTCGTCCATCATGTCGAGCGATTGCAACAATTTCTGCACGGCGCGCCCGAAGGCGCGCTGGTCCTCGATGGACTCGCCGAGCTTGTCCAGTTCCTTGCCGGCGCGATTTTCGATGATGGGACGCCAGATATCGACGAGTTTCTCGGCGCCTTTCGGCGGCTTCAGGCCCGTCAGGCGCTCGCGCACCATCATGGCGACGGCATCCTCGAGCGGCGCGTCGGCCTTGTCGGAGACTTCGCCGAAATTGCCGCGATGATAACGGTCGTCGAGCATCGCGGAGAGATTGTTCGCGACGCCTTCCATGCGACGGGCGCCGATGGATTCGACGCGGGCCTGTTCGACCGCCTCGAACACCGCGCGGGCTTCCTGCCCCTTGGGCGCGAGGCGCTTGTGAATCGCCGAATCATGGCACGCGAGTTTCAGCGCCATCGAATCGGCGTGGCCGCGCACGATGGCGGCTTCCGCCGGCGAGAGCTTGCGCGCCGGCTCGGGCAGGCGGGCCTTCGCCTCCTCGCCCGCGACGTTCAGCGACGGTTTTTCCGAGGCGTATGTGACTTCGAGTTCCGGCGTGCGCGCCATGGCGCGCATGCACGAGGCGACGGCGCGCTTGAAATTGTCCTGCGGCGCGTCGGTTTTCTGGGCGGGCTTGCGATTGGTGGGAGCCATTGTAATTTACTCGTTGGGTCGGAACGCGGCGGCCCGTTTCCGCGCGAGGCGCGTCGAAACGAATCCCGCGTGATTACGTCGATGTTTCATCGCCATCTGGCCACGTCACGGCCCGACTGTTGATTTCGTCCCGGCAATGGCGGCATCTCGCCCGAAAAGTCCGCTCCGGGAGATTCGTTTCCTGAATGGCTTCGTCCAGTGCGTCGGCATGGGCATCGCCCGACGCCCCTTCGAGTTCCGATTTCAGACCGGGATTCTTCCGGATCTGTTTCGCGAAACGCCGGCGATGAGTCGGTGTGCTCGCCAGCCGGTCGCGCGTCCTCTTGGCGGGCTGAAAATCCCGTTTCAGCGGATACGACAGAACGAAGCGCGACGCGCTTTCCATCCGGTGAACTTCGGCGCTCTCCACGTCGTCGATCTCCGCGGCGATGTTGACGGCGTCGATCTCCCGCGATCGCCCCATGCGTAATAACTTCGCCTGTTCGCGCGTCCACGTGAACCGATCGCCCCGGAAAGTCGCCGGAGTGCGCGAAATCGGCTGCTTTCTCGCGGACGCGCCCATTTTCCCGCCTGTTCCCCGCTCCCTAGCTCAGCGCCAGGTTCACCGAGCTTTCCGGCAATTCCTGGCCGAAACAGCGCTGGAAAAACTCGGCGACGAGCGAACGCTCGAGTTCGTCGCACTTGTTGAGGAAGGTCAGGCGGAACGCGAAGCCGACATCCTTGAAAATGTCGGCGTTCTCGGCCCAGGTGATCACCGTGCGCGGGCTCATCACCGTCGACAGATCGCCGGCGATGAAGGCGTTGCGCGTCAGGTCGGCGACCCGCACCATCTTGTTGACGATGTCCTTGCCTTCCTTGTTGCGGTAGTGCGGCGCCTTGGCCAGCACGATCGCGACTTCGTTGTCGTGCGGAAGATAGTTCAGCGTCGTCACGATGGACCAGCGGTCCATCTGCGCCTGGTTGATCTGCTGCGTGCCGTGATAGAGGCCCGACGTGTCGCCGAGGCCGACGGTGTTGGCCGTCGCGAACAGGCGGAACGAGGGATGAGGGCGAATGACCCGGCTCTGGTCGAGCAGCGTGAGGCGACCCGAGGATTCCAGAACGCGCTGGATGACGAACATCACGTCGGGACGGCCCGCGTCGTATTCGTCGAACACGAGCGCGACGTTGTTCTGGTAGGCCCAGGGCAGGATGCCGTCGCGGAATTCCGTGACCTGCTTGCCTTCCTTGAGGACGATGGCGTCCTTGCCGACGAGATCGATGCGGGAAACGTGGCTGTCGAGATTGATGCGCACGCAGGGCCAGTTGAGGCGCGCGGCGACCTGCTCGATGTGGGTCGATTTGCCGGTGCCGTGATAGCCGGTCACGATCACGCGACGATTGCGCGCGAATCCGGCGACGATCGCGAGCGTCGTCTCGCGGTCGAAGAGATAGTCGGGATCGAGATCCGGGACATGCGACTCGGCGGTGGAATAGGCCGGACACTCCATGTCGGAGTCGATCTTGAAAACCTCGCGGACGGAAATTTTCTTGTCGGGCAGGCCTGGCGTCTGTGTCGTCGTTTGCATCATTCCTCCATGCCCGCCCCGGCAAGGGAGCGGGCAATGCTGTGGGGCCCTGCGAGGCCACCCGTTTGACGATTGAGCCGGCTGGCCCCGGGGGTCCGGGGTCGGCGCACGCCCTCAGGCGAGCTTGGCTGATCGGAGAGTGTTATAGGCCTGGATGATCTCGCGCAATTTGTCTTCCGTGGACCGGTCGCCGCCATTGGCGTCGGGATGAAGACGTTTCACGAGTTCCTTGTAGCGCGCCTTTATGGATTCCGCATCTGCATTGTCGTCGAGACCGAGGGTTCCCAGCGCTTTCATCGCCGCGACCCCGTAACGGGGCTTTCTGGGCTCGCTCGCCGGGCGACGCGCCCGCGACCGGAACCGGCTCAGGGGATCGGCGGAGCCCGCCGCGTCCGCCGAATCCTCGCGGAACCCCCGCGCGGTGCGGTTGACCCCCATCGTCCAGGTGGGCCTGTGCCCGATGAGCGATTCCTTCTGGTATTTCAAAAGGTCGTTGTCGCTCATGCCATTGAAGTAATTATACGAGGCGTTGTATTCGCGGACGTGATCGAGACAGAAGCAAAAATATTGCCCTTCCCGCAGTCGGCCCATCGGCGCGCGGAATTCGCCCCCGAGCACGCAGCCGGGATGGTCGCACGCCTGCCTGGCCGGCGCCGGCGCGGGCTGCATGCGGGACTTCGTCCTGATACGGTCGAACAGGGGAGAATTCAGATTCATCTCTGGAACTTTAGGGATCGCGGCGGGGATCGGCAAGCATCTGGCGGCCACACCCGCCCGGAAAAGGAGGCTCGAACATGAGCATTAAGGAACGAATAACAACGAAGCTCTCGGCGGCCCTCGCTCCCATGGCGCTGGACGTGATCGATGATTCGGCCAGCCACGCGGGACATATCGGCCATCCCGGCTCGGGCCATCCAGGCGCGATGTCGTCCACCGAAACCCATTTCACGGTCAGGGTGGCCTCCGCCGCGTTCGCCGGCAAGACGCGCCTCGCCCGTCACCGGCTCGTGAACGAACTCCTGAAGACGGAATTCGCCGACGGAATGCACGCGCTCGCCATCGAGGCGAAGGCGCCTGGCGAATGACATTGATCCGGGCCGTCCCTGGCGCAAGGTCTGGAGGAACGTCGATTGGAAATTCTCGCGGAAATATTGATCCAGACCCTGTTCTGGCTGTGCGAACTCCTGTTCACGGTCCTTGGCGAAGGCCTTTTTGACTGGGGCTGGAACAAAAGGGCCGAAAAGCGGAAAGTCGCGGCGAGGGACGACCAGCCGGAGACGGCGGGTCCGGTGTTGACGGCGACCGGTTACGCCGCCTTCGGAGCCATCTTCGGCGTTGTCACCTTGTTGATCGCTCCCTCGCACATGATCGCCTCGCCGGCGCTGCGCTGGCTGAACATCGCCGGTTCGACCCTTCTGGCGGGTTTCATGCTCGCGAAGTGGAGGGAATTTCAGGCGAAGCCGGAACGGGAGGAACATTTCGCGCTCAATTTCGCCAACGGCTGCTGCCTCGCCTTCGCGCTCGCGGTCACGCGCCTCGCGCTGGCGCGGTGAAGGTCAGGGACACTTCCTGTCCCCTTTCGCGCGGCACCGGAACCTCTGAAGCGTCTCGTTGGTCTGGCGCACGGCGCGCTCCATCTCGATGTTCAGGCACTGCCGGTAGGCGAACACCGATTGAACGAATCGTTCGACATCCTTCTGGCAGGCGTCGCGCTTGCCGGCCGCCTTGTAGGTTTCGGTCTCGTCGACGCAGTTTGGCCTGATCGGCGGAGCGCAATAGCGCAGTCCCGGCGCGACAAAGGGTTCCTGCGCCCGCGCCGGAACGGAGGCCGCGGCGACAAGAACCGAGAAACAGGCGGGAACGAGGCGCGAAATCACCGGGGACGCTACTTCAGCCTCTCGAGAATGCTGACGTAGTTCGCCACCGCCGCGCCGCCCATGTTGAACACGCCGCCAAGTTTCGCGCTGGCGATCTGCATGCCGCCGGCCTCGCCGCACAATTGCATCGCCGTCAGCGCGTGCATGGAAACGCCCGTCGCGCCGATCGGGTGCCCCTTCGCCTTCAGGCCGCCCGAGGGATTGACCGGCAATTTTCCATCCTTGTGCGTCACGCCGTCGAGCACGGCGCGCGCGCCCTGTCCCTTCGCCGTCAGTCCCATCGCCTCGTATTCGATGAGTTCCGCGATGGTGAAACAATCGTGCGTCTCGACGAAGGAGAGATCGTCGAGGGTCAGCCGCGCCCGCGCGAGCGCGCGCCGCCACGCCTCGGCGCAACCCTCGAATTCGAGAATGTCGCGCTTCGACATCGGCAGGAAATCCTGCGCGTGCGCGGTCCCGCGGAAAGCCACGGCCCGTTTCATCGTCAGCGCCGTGTCGACGTCCGCGAGCACGAGCGCCGCCGCGCCGTCCGACACGAGCGAACAATCCGTTCGTTTCAGCGGTCCCGCGACGAAGGGATTTCTGTCGCTCTCGCGTCGGCAGAACTCGAATCCGAGATCCTTGCGCATCTGCGCGTAGGGATTGTCGACGCCGTTGCGATGGTTTTTCGCGGCGATCGCGGCGAGCGCGTCGGACTGGTCGCCATGCCGCTGGAAGTATTTGCTGGCGATGACGCCGAAAATGCCGGCGAAACCGCCCTGGATGTCCCCGTCCTCGGGCAAATAGGAAGCGCGCAGCAGGTTTCGTCCGATTTCGGCCGGTGGCGTCTTCGTCATTTGCTCGACGCCGACGACGAGCGTCAGCCGCGCCCGGCCCGACTCGATGCTTCGCAACGCCGTGTGAACGGCGGCGGACCCGGTCGCGCAGGCGTTTTCGACGCGCGTCGCCGGCTTGAAGCGCAATCCATCGTCCGCCTGCAACACCAGCGAGGCCGTGAAATCCTGCGGCGAGAACCCGGCGTTGAAATGGCCGAGAAAGATTTCGTCGATGTCCGTCGCCGCGACATCCGCGTGCGCGAGCGCCTCGCGCGCCGCCCGCGCGACGAGGCTCTCGACGGTTTCCGCGTCGTGTTTGCCGAACGGCAGATGCGACCATCCGACGATGCAAGCGGTCATGGATGTACTCCTTCGCGATTCGCCGCCATGAAAATGCCGCGCCGGAACAGTCTATCGCCCCGACGGCGCGCCGCAACACGGGCGCGTCCGCCGGTTCGCGCGCTTTCCAGATGGCGCGCGACGGGTTAGTTATAACCTTCCAACGGTCCGCGTTCGCCGCGTATTCCCGGGACTTCAGAGATGAATTTTCGTTCGAACCTCAAGTCTGTCGCCTTTTCCTGTCTGGCGACGGTGGCGGTTTTCGCGGGCGCCGCCCGCGCGACGCCGCTTCTCGTCATCGACGCGAAATCCGGCGAAGTCCTGTTCGAGCGGGAGGCGACGAAGCCCTGGTATCCCGCGTCCCTGACGAAACTGGTGACGGTCTACGCCGCCCTGAAAGCGGTCAAACAGGGAAAGATCACGCTGGACACGCCCTTCGTCGTGTCGGCCCGGGCGGCGCGGATGCCGCCTTCGAAAATGGGCTTCCGGCCAGGCCAGGAAGTCACCCTCGACAACGCCCTCAAGATGCTGATGGTGAAATCAGCCAACGACCTCGCCATCACCATCGCCGAGGGAGTTTCCGGATCGGTGGAGGCCTTCGCCGTCGAGATGAACCGCATCGCGGGCGATCTTGGAATGCGCGAATCCCACTTCGTCAATCCCAACGGCCTGCACAATCCCGCCCATGTCAGCTCCGCCCGCGACATGGCGATCGTCGCGCGCGCTCTGTACCGGGATTTCCCCGAACATTCCGACCTTTATGGAATTGGCGCCCTGCAACTGAATGGCCGCGTCATCCCCACGCACAATGGAATCATGGGACGCTATCCCGGCGCCGAGGGCATGAAGACCGGCTTCGTCTGCGCCTCCGGTTTCAACGTCGTCGCCAGCGCCACGCGCGGCGGACGCCGCCTGATCGCGGTCGTCCTCGGCTATCCCAACGCCAAGGCCCGCACCCTGAAGGCCGCCTCGCTGTTCGACGAGGGTTTCGCGACTTCCTCCGGCGGCGCCCAGGTCGCCTCGCTTCCGGCGGTCGGCGGCGGGGCGCCCGACATTCGCGCGGATATTTGCGGACGCCATCGCTCCAGCGTCGCCGAGGACGATTTCGCCATCCCGGTCGCCGGCGCTCCAGGCGCCGCGCCGTCGATGAGCGAGGGCGACAACGCGGCGGCCTTTTTCGCCAGCGATGGCCGCGCGCCCGCCGGCGCGGTGAGCCGCGCGGCCTCGATCACGGCCGAGCAGATGGCCACGCGGCCCTGGTTCGAACCGATCCCGGTCTTCGTCGGACGCGTCCCGGGCTGGACGGGTCCGGTCGCGGCCGCGCGCGGCGGCGTCGGCGAACCGGCGCGCGAAAAACCCGCGGCGGCGAGCGCCTTCGCGGCCGGAGCCGCGGGGCGCCACGGTCCGCTGGCCGAAGACCCGGCGGCCAGACCGATGCAGCTTGGCGCGACGAGGACGCAAGCCGCGAAACCGGCGCCCGTGAAGGTCGCGCGCCACGCCGGCCACGACCAGGCGGCGAAACCCGCCGGCAAGGCGAAACCTGATCCAAAGGCGAAGAAAGTCGCGGAGGCGAAGCCCCCCGGCGATAAAAAGCGCCACAAGGCGCGTTGATCCGGTGCCGCCCGCCGGAGAGCCTCGCCGCCCGCCGCCAGCGTTTCCGTTGACGGTTCTGACGGGTTTTCTCGGCGCCGGGAAAACGACGCTTCTCAACCGTCTGCTGCGCGATCCCGCGCTCGCCGACACGCTCGTCATCATCAATGAGTTTGGCGAGATCGGGCTCGATCACCTGCTGGTCGAGACGAGCGACAACGACATGATCCTGATGTCGTCGGGATGCCTGTGCTGCACGATTCGCGGCGACCTCGTCACGACTCTCGAGGATATTTTGCGCCGCCGCGACAATGGCAGGATCGCTCCCTTCAAACGCGTGATTGTCGAAACCACGGGCCTCGCCGATCCCGCCCCGGTGCTGCACACGATCATGTATCATCCCTATCTCGCGCTGCGTTTTCGGCTCGAGGGCGTCGTCGCCCTCGTCGACGCGGTCAATGGCGAGGCGACGCTCGACGCCCACGAGGAAGCGGTCAAACAGGCGGCCGTCGCCGACCGGATCGTGCTGACGAAAACCGACATCGCGACGGACGCCGATTCCCTCGCGCGATTGCACGGCCGGCTCGCGACGCTCAATCCCGCGGCCCGCCTGCTCGTGGCCGCGAACGGCGAGGCGACGGCGGAGGCCATTCTCGACGCCGGGCTTTTCGACGCGGATTCGAGGATTCCGGATGTCCGGCGCTGGCTCAACGCCGAGGCCTTCGACTCCCGGCTGCCCGGACACGGCCACGGCCACGATCATGGCCGCCATCATCACGACGTAAACCGGCACGACGCGCGCATCCGCGCCTTTTGCCTGACGAGCGAGACCCCCATGCCGCACAGCGGCTTCGGCCTGTTCCTCGACCTGTTGCGACAGGCCCATGGCCCCAATCTGTTGCGCGTCAAGGGAATCGTCGGGCTCGACGTCGATCCGGACCGCCCCGTGGTGATTCACGGCGTGCAGCACGTCTTTCATCCGCCCGTTCGCCTCGACCGCTGGCCCGACGGGGACCGGCGGACCCGCGTCGTCTTCATCCTGCGGGATCTCGACCCGTCGTTCGTCGAGGGACTGTGGGGAGCTTTCCGGGGAGACGCGGCCATCGACCGGCCGGATGCAAAAGCGTTGACCGACAACCCCCTGAAGCCCTCCGCCGGAGGTCTGCTCGGCTGACGGGCGTCAATCCCTGACAATGTCGAAGATCAGAACGGCGCCGTCGCGGCCGCTGGAGGCCAGACGGCCGCCCGCCTCGGCGACCGCGTGCGGCACGTCGATGGCGCTCATGGGATCCGTCGCGAACACTTTCAGCGTCGCGCCGGGTTCCAGCCTGGCCACGGCGCCGCGCGTCCGCATGGCGGGCAGCGGACACTTGAGCCCTCGCAAATCCAGCGTCGGCGTGGTTTTCGCCCCGGATTTCCTGTCCACGACACCATACCTTTCGACGAAAGAGACGAAATAGCCCTACCACGGGTCGGGAACGCCATGCATTATGATCGCCAGAACGGCCGCGCGCGGCTGGAGGAAGGGAATGTCCATATTCGAACGGATCGCCAGCGAGCTGGCCTACCTGCGCGGAGCGCTGAGGGCGCTGCGCCGCACGACGCCAATCGCGAAAAATCCGGGCAAAACCGTTCGGGAGCTGTTCGAGGACCTCGCGAGGGAGCACCGGGACAGGCTCGCGATCTATTCCGAAAAGGAATCGCTCACCTACGCACAACTGAACGGGCGCTCAAACCAGTACGCACGCTGGGCGCGGGACGAGGGCTGTGGCAAGGACGCCGTGGTCGCCCTGCTGATGCCAAACCGGCCGGAATACCTCTGCGTCTGGCTCGGGATCGCCAAGGCGGGCGGCGTCACCGCGCTCCTCAACACGAACTTGCCCGGCGCGTCGCTGGCCCATTGCATCAATGTGGTGGGCGCGCGGCGGATCGTCGTGGACGCCTCGCTCCTCCCGCTTTTCGAAGCGGCGCGGCCTTTTTTACCCCCCGAGGCGAGGGTTTTCGTTCATGGAGCGCCCGCTGGCGGCGACTCGCCCGTGCTCCAGCGCATCGACGCCCGGCTGCGGGACTTCCCGGACGCCGACCTCTCCCCGGACGAGCGGGTTCCCCTCACCGTCAACGATCATTGCCTGTTCATCTACACATCGGGAACGACGGGCCTGCCCAAGGCCGCGAACATGAATCACTACCGCGTGCTGCTGGCCATGCATGGATTTTCGGGCGTCACCGGCGCGACGCGCGACGACCGGATGTACGACGTTTTGCCCATGTACCATTCGAACGGCGGGCTCGGCGGGGTCGGCGCGGTTCTGACCGTGGGCGGCTCGTGTTTTGTTCGGGAAAAATTCTCCGCGCGCGAATTCTGGGCCGAGGCGACGCAACAGCAATGCACGATATTTATCTACATCGGCGAATTGTGCCGCTATCTCCTCGCCGCGCCGCCGGGCGCCCTCGACCGGGCGCATAAAATCCGGCTCTGCTTTGGCAACGGGCTGCGGCCGGACGTGTTCACCCGGTTCCGCGACCGGTTCGGCATTCGCCAGATCACGGAATTTTACGCCTCGACGGAAGGCAACATCACCATTTTCAATTTCGACTCGAAGCCGGGCGCCGTCGGGCGGATTCCGAAGTGGATGGAACGCAAGTTCGTCGTGAAAATCGTCCGTTTCGACATGGAAACGGAGAGTCCCGCGCGCGGGCCGGATGGCCGCTGCGTCGAGTGCGCGCCCGACGAGGTGGGCGAGGCGCTGGGGCAAATTCTCAACGATCCCGCGCGGCCCGCCAATCGATTCGAGGGCTACGCGGACCGGGAAGCCTCGGAGAAAAAGATCCTGCGCGACGCCTTCGAGGCGGGCGACGCGTGGTTCCGGTCCGGCGATCTCATGCGCAAGGACGCTCACGGGTATTTTTATTTCATCGATCGCATTGGCGACACGTTCCGGTGGAAGGGCGAAAACGTCTCGACGACCGAGGTCGCCGAGGCGCTCACCGGCTTCCCGGGCGTGAAGGAGGCGACGGTCTACGGCGTTAGCGTGCCACGCATGGAGGGACGCGCGGGAATGGTTTCTCTCGTCGTGGAGGACCCCGCGACATTCGATCTGGCGGGCTTGCGCGACCTGATGGTCGCGCGCCTGCCGGACTACGCCCGCCCGCTCTTCATCCGGTTTCAGGACCATATCGAAGTCACCGCCACCTTCAAGCAACGAAAGGTGGACCTGGTTTCGGAGGGGTTCGACATCCATAAAATTCAGGATCCGGTTTTTTTCAGCGACGCCCGTTGCGGCCATTTCACGCGCCTCGACGACGCCATCGCCGGCGACATCGAGGCCGGGCGGATCAGGCTCTGAAGCAACGCTTCGCTCCCTGGTACGAGACTTGATCCTTCTCCACGCGAGCGCTGGTCCGGCGGGCGGTCTGTGTCGAAACGGCACAAACTCACGCCCACGCGGATCGCTCGCTGGAGTTTTTTGATGGCCAGTCTGTTCCCGTTGCTCTGGAATAGGTCGTTGCGATCCGCGCCACTCTCCTGGCTCAACGCGAGCGGGGGAGAGCTGGTTCCGGTCGCGCGGCGCGCCGGGCCGTTGCCCGTGTCGCTCAGGGCCATATCCAGCGAACGTCCGCTTCGCGTCGAACTTCTCGACTGGGAGGCGGCCCGGCGGCGCGCCGACGACTGGTCGGAACTCGTGGAATCCTCGCTTGAATCCAATGTTTTTCTGGAACCGGCGTTCACCCTGACAAGCGCTCAGCATTGCTCGCCGGCGCATCGCCCGGTCTTTCTGTGCGTCTCCGATCTCTCGCGCGGCGGCCAGAACGGACGCCTGATCGGCCTGAGCGCGCTGGAATGGAAACATCGGGGATTCGGCGCGATCGCGCGCGGCTGGAATTCGAAACTCGGAGCGCTCGGCACGCCGCTTCTCGACCTTGTCCACGGGGCCGAGGCCTTCGACCTGATGCTGGACTGGTTCACGCGCAATTCGAGGCGAACCGCGGGACTTTTGCTGCCGGCGATTCCCGCCGCCGGTCCCACCGCCAGGCTGATCGCGGCCCGGGCTCTCGCCCTGAATCTCCACCAGCGAACCTTTGACGACCATTTCCGCGCCGTTCTGCCCGCCGGCGGAGACATCGACGCGATCTGGCGGGAGACCATCCGGCGCAAGCGCATGAAGGAATTGCGGCGTCAGCGCCGCCGGCTCGACGATAGCGGACAATTGACCTGGGGCAGCGCGCGCGGCCCCGGCGACGTGCGCGTCGCGTTCGAGCGGTTCATGGCGCTCGAAGCCCGCGGGTGGAAGGGCGATCAGGGCAGCGCGCTGTTGTGCGATCCCGGCGTCGCGACCTTCGCCCGCACCATGACCCACGTGCTGGCGAGGGAAGGCAAGTGCCGGATCGACAGCCTCGACCTCGATGGCGAGCCGGTCGCCATGGGAATCACGCTGATCAGCGGCAAGTCGGCGGCCCTCTGGAAGATCGCCTATGACGAGGATTTCGCCGGGCTGTCCCCGGGCGTCCAGTTCACGCTCGAGTACACGCGCCGGCAACTGGCCGAGGATTCCATCAATTTCACGGATTCCTGCGCCATCGCCGATCATCCGATGATCGACAAAATCTGGCCGGAACGGATGCCGATGGTCGATATTTTCACCGCTGTCTCCCCGGAACAGTCAGCCGCGTTTCACGCTTCCGCCTGGCGCGAGGACATGCGACGGCGCGCGCGGCGTTTCGCCAAAAACGCCTATCACGCGCTGTTGCGGCGAAGACACGCACATACGTTCACCCGCCCACCGCCCCCGCCATGACGCCGTCCCGGTAACCATGTTTCCTAACAAATCCTTAAGCCGGTCGCGGGAACCCGCGGTCGGTGCTATACTATTTTTAATGCGTGACGATTTCGGGCGGGAGTACAGCCGATGAAGCCAACCGTGATTCTGGTCGGGGCCGACAAGGGCGGCGTTGGCAAGACGACCGTGTCCCGAGTGCTGCTCGATTATCTCGCGCAGAACAATATCGTCACCCGCGCCTTCGACACGGAATCGCCGCGCGGAACGCTCAAGCGGTTTCACCCCGGCGTGACGGAAATCGTCGACGTGAATCACACGCCCGACCAGATGAAGATCATCGACACGCTCAACACCGTCGGCGCGACCGTGTCCGTGATCGACGTGCGCGCCGGCCAGCTTGGCGCGACGATGCGCGCGCTTCGCGACATCGGATTTCTCGAGGCCGCCCAGGCCGGACAATTCACCTTCGTCGTGTTTCACATTCTCGGTCCGTCGATCTCGTCCCTCGACGAGATCGCGGAAATCGCGCCCTTCGTCTCCGACGCCAATTATTTTCTCGTCAAGAACTACATCAACGACACGACCTTCTTCGAATGGGATCCGCGCACCTACGCCTCCTATTTCCGGAAGATCAAACACGCCGGCGACGTGACGATTCCCAAGCTCAACGAGATGGCCTACGAACAGGTCGAACTCGCGGGCGTTCCGTTCTCGGCGTTCATCAACAACCAGACCGCCGAGGGCGACGCGGCGAAATATTCCTTCGTGTTGCGTGGCTACGTGCGAACCTGGTTTCGGAACATTGCAGCGGAATTCGACCGGGTTGGCCTGCTGGCCGCGATCGGGGCGAAGGCGGCGAAAAAGCCCTGATTTTTGTTCGATGGATATTGTTTCGCGTGGATAAAACGCGACCGAAATCGCTTTTCGGGTCGCCGTCCGTCTCCCCGCGCCGGGGGCCGGGCGCGATGGCGTTCGTCCTTCGTCGTACTGGCGAGTTGTCGCGATGAGACGCCGGACCTTCGTCTACATCGTGTGTTCGCCGCATCCCCGGGTCGGCGTGACCATGACCGCGCGGCTGCTGGCCGATTATTTCGCTCATCTCGGCCGGGCGTTCGACGGGTTTGACACGGACCCGCACGAAACCGCCTTCGCCAGCCGCTTTCCGCGCGAGGCGCGCGTCACGGATCTGGGCTCGATCCAGGGGCAGATATCGCTCTTCGACCGGTTGCTGGTTCTCGACGAAACGCCGAAGATCGTCGATGTCTGGAACCGCTCGTTCCATCGATTTTTCTCGATCGTGCAGGACATCGACTTCCTCGCGGAGGCCCGCCGTCTGTCCATTGAACCCGTTTTGCTGTTTGTCGTGGATGAAACAGGCGCCTGTCTCGAAACAGCCGCGCAACTCTCCAGTCTCTGGCCGGAACTCTCGATGGCTTTCGTCGCCAACGAAGGGGCGGTCCGGTTCGAAAATCCTGTTTACGACGTGTTGTCCCGCTATCCGGGGCAACGTACCTTCCAGATTCACGCGCTCGACCCGGTGGTCCTGCGCGCGATCGACGAACCGGATTTTTCGCTGTCGCGATTTCTTCTCGCGCCGCCGACCAACATGTCGATCGTGATTCGCATGGCGTTGCGAGTGTGGCTCGGCCGTGTTTTCGCGCAACTCAACAGCTTCGAGTTGCGCAACGCCCTCGACGATTCGGAGTTTCTGCGCTGAGCCCGGCGCCGCGAGGCGCGCCGGCTAGATGTTCAGCGTGGCGCGCAATTCGCGCAACTGGTCGAGTTGCTCGGCCGCGGCCCGTTTCGCCTCGCCGGTCGCCGCGTCGGCCAGACCTTCCTCGGCGTCCCTGATCTGCGTGTCGATCTTGCCGGCGTCGAGTTCTTCCAGCGGGATCGCCTGTTCGGCGAGGATCGTCATGCCTTTCGTGGAGACTTCCACGAATCCGCCGCGGACGAAGAGCCGCGACGTCTTGCCCGCCGCGTCCGCGACGGACACGACCCCCGGCTTCAGCGAAGCCATGATCGGCGCGTGATCCTTGAGCACCGTGAATTCGCCTTCGACGGAGGACGCGACCACGGATTCCACGTCGCCGGAAAACAGCAGCTTCTCGGGCGAAACGAGTTCGAAGTGGAATGAAGCCATGGTGATTCTCCGACGCCGGGATTACGCCGCTTCCGCCGCGAGACGCTGGGCCTTTTCGACGGCCTCCTCGATCGTGCCGACCATGTAGAAGGCAGCTTCGGGAAGGTGATCGTACTTGCCCTCGACGAGGCCCTTGAAGCCCTTGATCGTGTCGGCGAGCGCGACGAGCTTGCCGGGCGAACCCGTGAAGATTTCCGCCACGTGGAAGGGCTGCGACAGGAAGCGCTCGATCTTGCGGGCGCGCGCCACGGTCATTTTGTCTTCCTCGGACAGTTCGTCCATCCCGAGAATGGCGATGATGTCCTGCAGCGACTTGTAGCGCTGCAACGTCGACTGCACGCGACGCGCGACATCGTAATGCTCCTCGCCGACGACCAGTGGAGACAGCATGCGCGAAGTCGAGTCGAGCGGGTCCACCGCCGGATAGATGCCCTTTTCCGCGATCGAGCGCGACAACACGGTCGTCGCGTCGAGATGGGCGAAGGAGGTCGCGGGCGCCGGATCGGTCAGATCGTCGGCGGGCACGTAAATCGCCTGCACCGAGGTGATCGAACCCTTGTTCGTCGTGGTGATGCGCTCCTGCAGCGCGCCCATGTCGGTGGCGAGCGTCGGTTGATAGCCCACCGCCGAGGGGATGCGGCCGAGAAGCGCCGACACTTCCGAACCCGCCTGCGTGAAGCGGAAAATGTTGTCGA
>CAISEY010000340.1 GCA_903884435.1 uncultured Hyphomicrobiales bacterium
AGCCCTCGCCGCGCAGAATGCATGACGTATATTTCCAGGTGATCGCGGACCCGGTCTCGACCTGTGTCCACGAAATTTTCGAGCGGGCGCCGCGGCAGTCGCCGCGCTTCGTCACGAAATTGTAGATGCCGCCCTTGCCGTCCTTGTCGCCGGGATACCAGTTCTGCACCGTCGAATATTTGATTTCGGCGTCGTCGAGCACGACGAGTTCGACGACGGCGGCGTGCAACTGGTTCTCGTCGCGCTTCGGCGCGGTGCAGCCCTCGAGGTAGCTGACATAGGAACCCTTGTCCGCGATGATCAGGGTGCGCTCGAACTGGCCGGTGTTCTGCTCGTTGATGCGGAAATAGGTCGAAAGCTCCATCGGGCAGCGAACGCCCGGCGGGATATAGACGAAGGATCCGTCGGAGAAGACGGCGCTGTTGAGCGTGGCGAAATAATTATCCGTCGTCGGCACGACGGTGCCGAGATATTTTTTCACGAGTTCGGGATGCGAATGCACGGCCTCGGAAATCGGGCAAAAAATCACGCCCGCCTTCGCCAGCTCCGCCTTGAACGTCGTCGCGACGGACACGGAGTCGAACACCGCGTCCACGGCGACCCGCGTTCCCGCGCCCTCGACGCCCGCGAGGATTTCACGCTCGCGCAGCGGAATGCCGAGCTTTTCGTAAACCCGCAGCAATTCCGGATCGACCTCGTCGAGCGACTTCGGCCCCGGCGTCGATTTCGGCGCGGAATAATAATAGAGATCCTGGTAGTCGATCTTCGGATAATCGACCTTCGCCCAGGTGGGCTCCCGCATCGTCAGCCAGCGGCGATAGGCGTCGAGGCGCCATTGCGTCAGCCAGTCCGGCTCGCCCTTTTTGGCCGAAATGAAGCGAACGATGTCCTCGTTCAGGCCCTTTGGCGCCTTGTCCGACTCGATGTCGGTCACAAACCCGTATTTATAGGCATCGACATCGACAGATTTGACCCTGTCGACGGTTTCCTTGACGGCCGCCATCACCTTCTCCTCGCCAGCGCGGTTTCAAGGACCGCCGGCTCAGGGTTTCACGCAACGGGTCTCGCCCGCCGCGCGCGCATGTTCCTTACAGTCTTTTCGAACGTTGCGCAAAAACGTTCGACGTCGTTTTCCGTCGTCGCGCGGCCCGGACTGACCCGCAGCGCCCCGCGCGCGATCTCCGGCGCCACCCCCATGGCCGCCAGAACGTGCGAAGCCGCCACCTTCCCCGACGAACAGGCCGAACCGGACGAAATCGCGAAGCCCGCGAGATCGAGAGCGATCAGCAAGGTCTCCGCCGAAAAGCCCGGCAGGGCGAAACTCGACGTGTTCGGCAGCCGGCCGGCGCCCGCCCCGAACACGACCAGGTCCGCGAAGGCGCCGGCCAGCGTCGTCTCGAGCCGGTCGCGGAGCGCCGCCAGACGTTGTCCTTCCGCGTCCGCTTCCTCGAAGGCCTCCCGCGCGGCGGCCGCGAAACCCGCGATCGCCGCGACATTTTCCGTTCCGGCCCGCGCGCCGGCTTCCTGCCCTCCGCCCCGGATCAGGGGCTCTCCCACATGGAGAGCCGCGGAACGGAACACAAGCGCGCCCGCGCCCCTGGGGCCGCCAAACTTGTGCGCGGACAGTAACAGCGCGTCGGCCCCGAGGGTCGCGAAATCGCAGGCGACGCGGCCCGCGGCCTGAACGGCGTCGCACACGAGCAAACCACCGCGCGCGTGAACGAGTCCGGCCGCCTCCGCCACGGGCTGGAGCACGCCGGTCTCGTTGTTCGCCGCCTGGATCGCGACGAGACAGCACCCCGGCGCCCCGGCGAGCAACCGCCCGAGCTCGGCGAGATCGACGCACCCCCGCGCCGTCAGCGGAATCGTCCGCGTCCGCTCCGGCGGAAAACGATGGCCCGCGAGCACGCAGGGATGCTCCCCCGCCCCCGCCAGCAACCATTCGACGGCTGTTCCGCCGTCGCCGAGCGAGGGGCTCAACGCCAAATTGGCCGCCTCCGTCGCGCCCGACGTGAAAATCACGCCACGCGGCGACGCTCCCGTGAGTTCGGCGATCGTGGCGCGCGCGGACTCGATCAGGGCGCGGGCCTCCCGCCCTTCCGCGTGCACGGAGGACGCGTTTCCCGGACGGTCGAGGCACGCGAGCATGACCTCGCGCGCGCGGGGACGCAGCGGCGCGGAAGCATTGTAGTCAAGATAGGTCCGGTCAACCCGCGTCATTGGCAATCCGGCGTCTATTTTCTTGCAATTGCTCGGGGTCCGCGTGCTAGAAGGCCGCTCCGAATCCAGCAAGTCCGCCAGCCAGCGTCCCCGGCATCTACGAGCCGTCCGGGAGCCGCGTCAAGCAAGGGCGGCGCTGTCCTGTTCACCTGGAGCGACGATGCCCGAAGTCATTTTCACCGGACCCGCAGGCCGCCTCGAAGGGCGTTTCCATCCCTCGAAGCAACGCGGCGCGCCCATCGCGGTTATTTTGCACCCGCATCCGCAGTTCGGCGGCACGATGAACAACCAGATCGTCTACAATATGTATTACACGTTCGCGGAGCGTGGATTCTCGGTGCTGCGCTTCAATTTCCGCGGCGTCGGCCGCAGCCAGGGCTCGTTCGACCATGGCGCGGGGGAATTGTCGGACTCCGCTTCGGCGCTCGACTGGGTGCAGAGCATCAATCCCGAGGCGCGGGCCTGCTGGATCGCCGGCGTCTCCTTCGGTTCGTGGATCGGCATGCAATTGCTGATGCGCCGGCCGGAGATCGAGGGCTTTATCTCCATCGCGCCGCCGGCCAACCGCTTCGATTTCACCTTCCTCGCGCCCTGCCCGTCCTCGGGCCTTTTCGTTCACGGCGACGTGGACCGCGTGGCGCCGCTGAAGGAAGTCATGCCGTTGATCGAAAAGCTGAAGACCCAGAAGGGCATCGCCATCGAACACGCCGTCGTTCCCGGCGCCAACCACTTTTTCGAAAACCGCGTCGATGAACTCATCGTGGAGGTGGGGGCCTATCTCGACCGCCGCCTCGACAATCCGCCGCTGCTGCCGACCCCGGCGCGCGCCGTCAAGGCAGGTGGATAACGCCTCCGGTCAGGGGTCTCGGGGCGCCTGTCGTGGAGGGAAAGGTGATCGGCGAACCGTCGAGGGCGCGCACCGCGAGATAGCCGAACGCCTGCGCCTCCATTGCGTCGATCGACCAGCCGAAGGTCCCGGCGCCGTTGACGGGAATGTTGGAGCGCCTGGCGAGCTCGCGCATGATCACGGGATTGTGCGCGCCGCCGCCGCAAACAACCAGCACGGCGGGCTTCGACGGCGCGAACTTCAGCGAATCGGCGATGCTTTGAGCCGTGAACGCCGCCAGCGTCGCGGCGGCGTCCCCGGTCGTGAGATTCCCGACGGCCGACCGTGAAAACGCGTTGCGATCCAGCGACTTTGGCGGCTTCACCGCGAAAAACGGATGCGCCATCAGAGCCGCGAGCGCGGCGTCGTCGACCTTTCCGCCCAGGGCCGCGGCGCCGTCCTTGTCGAGAGACGCGCCGGTTCGCGAGAACATCAGATCGTCGATCAGCGCGTTGCCGGGCCCGGTGTCCCAGGCGAGCGGTTCGCCACCCGGCGCGACGACGGTGATGTTGGCGACGCCTCCAATGTTCACGACGCCGACAGTCGAGGAAAAGCCGGCGGCCTTCACGAGCGCTCGGTGATAGACCGGAACCAGAGGCGCGCCCTGCCCGCCCGCCGCCACGTCGGCGGCGCGGAAATCACAGGCGACCGCGATCCCGCATCGGCGCGCCAGCAAATCCCCGTCGCCGATCTGCACGGTCAGGCCGGTTTCGGGCCTGTGCAGAACCGTTTGTCCATGAAAACCGACGATGTCGATCTGATCGGGGGAAATCTGGTGACGCGCCAGAAAACGCTCGATCAAGAACGCGTGACGTTGCGTGACCAGCGCCTCGGCCGTGGCGAGCGCTCCTGGTCGCGACGTGCGATTGACCAGCAATTCCGCCGCGTCCCCGAGCGCGCGCCTGAGCAGCTCCTTGTCAGCCGCCGAGTAGGCAATCGACGTGGACGGGCCCTGGTGGACGATGGATTCCCCGTCTGTCTCGATCAGGGCGACATCGACGCCATCAAGGGAAGTGCCTGACATCAAGCCAAGCGCGCGGCGCAAACTCATCGGTTCGTGACTCCAAAACGATGTGAAAAAACAAATATTTAAACAATATCGCCACAAACGGTTAAAAAAATACCGCTCAAGCTTTAGTCATCCAGGCGGATGGCGCTGTCAAGCACTCCTCTGGTTTTCGATTGATCTATTGACGAGGCCCCGGATCAAGGCGGCGTTACACGAAAACGCCGGACGCGAGCGCCCGGCGTGACATGATGCAGGCCTCGAACCAAAGCGCGAGGATGGCATATTATTTGTGTTTCGCGAACTGCTGCTCGACCTTGTCGAGCGTCTGCATGGCGCGCAACGCGTCTTCGACCGACGAATTCGGCTGACGGTTCTCCTGGATCGCCTTGATGAACTCGCGGTCCTGGTTTTCAAAACCGTTCTGCGAAATGGCGACGGCGCTGGTGTCGACCTTCTCGCCCTTGCCGGTGTGCAGATCGTCGTAGAAGGCGATCCAGGTGCCCTTGTCGCAGATATAGCGATAGGGGGAGCCGATGGGCCCGTCGTTGTTGAAGGAGAGCGACAACGTGCAAACCGCGCCGTTCGCCGCCTTCATCACGATCGCCATGTCCATGGCGATGCCGAGTTCGGGGTTGTGCGGCCCCTCGACGCCGTAGATCTGCGTCGGCACGCCGCCGGTCTGGTAAATAAACATATCGACCGTGTGACAGGCGTGGTGCCAGAGCAGATGG
>CAISEY010000341.1 GCA_903884435.1 uncultured Hyphomicrobiales bacterium
CCGCGGGCGAGCGCCTCGTAGCCCTTTATCTTCCGGCGCTCGCGGGCGCCGGCCCCGATCCGGCGGGGCAGGCGCAGGAGCCAGCCCGCGAGGCTCAGGACAAACGTCAAGGCCAGCGCGACCGCGACGAAGGCGACAACGGCGGTGACGGGCGCGGCTTCGTATTGCTGGCCGCGGAAATTCACGACGATGTCGCCCGGCTGGTCGGCGATCCAGGCGAGACCAAGCGCCGCGAGAGCGACGACGACGATGAAAAACAGCAGGCGGGTCATGGCGCGCTCCGCTTGCGGGCGAGTTCGGCGATGGCGGCGGTGAAGATGGATTGCGCGGCGGTTTCGGCGCCGGCGCGCGCTTTCGCGCCCGCGGCCCAGATTTCCGACGCCTTGCGCGCGGGCGCGGGCAGGCGGTCCCAGGCGGCGACGGCCTGGCGAACCGCGCCGCGATCGAGCGCGGCCTCGATTTGCGAAACGAGCGCGGCGGGATCCTCGCCGGGCGCCTCGCCGGCGGGGCGCACGCGCACCAGTCTCGAGGCCATGCCCGTCAACCGGTCGAGAATCGAACCCGCGGGCTGTTCCGGCGCCACGCTGTCGAGCACGGCGCGGGAGACTTGCCGGAAGGATTGCGCCAGTTTGCCGGACGGCGGGGCGCTCCCGGAGGCGAGCGGCTTCAGCGCGGCGAGCGCCGCGGGGGCGGCGCCGAGGTTTTCCGCGGCGGAGAGTTCGGCGGCAAAGCCGTCGCCGCGCTGCAAGGCGGTCAGGATCGCCTGCGCGACGACCGCCAGGGAGGCGACGTCCGGTTCGCGTTGCGCGCGGGCGGCGGGCGGCTCGGTCGCGCGAATTTCGGTTTTCGGGGCGCCGAGGGATTTCTCGAGCGCCCCCACGCGCGCGGCCACCGTCTCGATGGACGTTTCCAGCGGCGTAAGATCGACGGGCGTGCCGCCGGCGGGCGCGGCGCGGGGCGCCGTTTCCAGCGCCGCCAGCCGGCGCTCCAGCGAGGCGATGATTCCGGGATCCGCCGGCTCCCGCGGTGTCGCGGCGCTTCCCTCCGGGGGTTCCGCGGGCCGCGCGGCGGATTCCAGCGCGGCGACGCGCGCCATGAGCGTGTCGAGGGAGGCGAGCGGCGCGGCGGCCGTCCTAGACGCGGCTTCGAGAACGGCGAGACGTTTGTCGACGCCGGCGATCGCGTCGCCCGCCGTGTCGCGGGGCGCGGGCCTTTGCTCGAGGGCGGTCAACCGTTTCTCGAGCGCGGCGGATTGTTCCTGGGCCTTCGTCAGGTTCGCGGCGGCTTTTTCGTTGTTTTCGAGACGGGCCAGCACCGCTCCGATGTCGTTTTTCAGACCTGTTTGCGTCTCCTCCGTCGCCTGTTCCCGCTGCCAGGAATAGCCCGCGATCACGGTCAGCGCCGCGACGCCGAAGCCGGCGCAGACGAGCACGAGCTTGCTGGAGGAGGCCGGGGGTTGCGCGCGGGCCGCGGGAGTCTCTTGCCCCGCGGGCGCCGGTTCGGGTTCGCGGGTAGCGACAATCGCGTCGGGAGGCGCTGTCCCGTCCGCGGGTTTCGGGATGTCGCCCGGGCCGGTCTGCGGTGCGGGATCAGCGGACGTCATACATGAATCCTCCAGGGCGCGACGCCCGGCGGGCGGCATCCTGCGCGTGTCGGGTTAACCCGCGGTATCGGCGAGCGCTTCGGCGATCGCAAGAGTTCGCCGCGCGATGTCGGCGTGGAGCCGCTCGATCATCTTGCCGTCGAGCGACAGAGCGCCCTTGCCCCGGTTTTCAGGCGATTCGAAGGCGGCGATCACCTTGCGCGCCCATTCGATCTCGTCCGCGCCGGGGCCGAAAGCCTCGTTGCAAACCTCGATCTGGCCCGGATGAATCAGGGTTTTCCCGTCCATGCCCATGTCGCGGCCCTGTTCGCATTCGGCGCGCAGGCCCGCGATGTCGCCGATCTCTCCATAAACGCCATCGACGATCTCGACGCCATGGGCCCGCGCGGCCGCGACGCATGTCGCCAGCCACGGCACCATGCCGGCGCGTCCTTTGGTCACGCGTGCGCGGGTCTCGCGGGCGAGATCGTTGACGCCCATGACGAGAACGGAAAGGCGCGAGGCGGGATCGGCGGCGGTGCGGGCGATGCCGTCGGCGTTCAGGATCGCCAGCGGCGTCTCCATCATGGCCCACAGACGGGTCGTTTCGGGCACGCCCGCCTCGCGCAACTCGCGCGCGGCCTTCATGATGTCGCCGGGCGTGGAAATTTTCGGCACGAGCACAGCGTCGGGCGCGACCCGGGCCGCGGCGTCGATGTCCGCCGCGGCCCATTCTGTATTCAGCCCATTGATCCGTATTATGATTTCGCGCCGGCCATAGCCACCCCCGGCCACGGCTTCCGCGACCAGGGCGCGGGCCGCGTCCTTCTGCTCCGGCGCGACCGCGTCCTCGAGGTCGAGGATCAACGCGTCCGCCGGCAGGGATTTCGCCTTTTCGAGCGCGCGGGCGCTGGAGCCGGGCATGTAGAGGACGCTGCGGCGGGGGCGGACGGCCATGCTGGACTCCGTGCTGGATTGCTGCGGTGCAAAATAGCTTGGCGGCCGGCGGGAAACAACCGCTCCCTCGAACCGGGCCTGACGCGTGAAGGAATTCATCGAAGTCCTCGCAATGATCCAGTTCGTGTGTATCGCCAACCCGCGGTGAACCGGGTATGAACGCCTCCGTGCCCGGCGCGCCGCCTCGCATATGCGAATTCTTTTATTGCATTGCAAGAAAGGGCGCGTAAGACCTTGGGGTCGCGAGGCGATTGACAATCGCGTCCGCCGGGTGTTCCACACCGCCAATTCGCGAAAATGGATGAAAACAATGGGCTTCAAGGTTGCTGTCGTCGGCGCCACGGGCAACGTGGGCCGGGAAATGCTGGGAATTCTCGCGGAGCGCAAGTTTCCGGTCGGCGAGGTCGTGGCGCTCGCCTCGGCCCGCTCCCTCGGAACGGAAGTGTCCTTTGGCGACAAGGTGCTCAAGTGCAAGCATCTCGACAATTATGATTTCAGCGACACGGATATTTGCCTGATGTCCGCCGGCGGCGGCCCGTCGAAGGAATGGTCGCCGAAAATCGGCGCGCAGGGCTGCGTCGTCATCGATAATTCCGCCGCCTGGCGCTACGATTCCGACATTCCGCTGATCGTGCCGGAGGTGAACGCCGACGCCATCGTCGGGTTCCGCAAGAAGAACATCATCGCCAATCCCAACTGCTCGACGGCGCAACTCGTCGTCGCGCTGAAGCCGCTGCACGATTTCGCGAAAATCACGCGCGTGGTCGTGTCGACCTACCAGTCGGTGTCCGGCGCGGGCAAGGAAGGCATGGACGAACTCGA
>CAISEY010000342.1 GCA_903884435.1 uncultured Hyphomicrobiales bacterium
GCGATATTCGCGGATGCCAGAGGCGCGGACTCAGGCCAGACCCGGTGTCTTCGTCGCGGCGATCGCGGTCGCGGTCATTTTGTATCCGAGGACGGCGTCCTCCACGAGATCGGTGGGGGAAACGACCGCTGAATGCCCCGGATAGCCAAACCCGCAGGAATCTCCAACCAGCGTTGAAATCCAGTCCGACGCGTCGCCCCCGTTTTTGGGGTTGTTGTAGGTTCCGAGGTTGGTTTTTCCGCCATCGATCGAGAAATATCCAGGGCCCGCGACCAGATCGCGCACGCTGGCGCCCGAATAACGGAACAAATCCAGCGGCGTGTATATATTCGATCCGAAAAGCGATCCAACCGAACCGACGCGGCCCATGACTTCGCTCAACTCATGTTCGATCGCGCCGATCGCGTCATATTGCGTCGCGCCGACGCTGTTCTGATTGTAGGAAAAAGCGGAGCCACTCGACAGTCCGATGTAGCCGTCTATTCCGGTCCCGGTTCCACTGACCAGACCGAGCGCCTTCGCTTCGGCGGAGGTGACAAAAAAACGACCGCCATGGGTCGGGTCGGCGCTGGTCAGGCTGGCGTCGGCGGTCGCCTGATAGCTGGACCAGGACGCGTCCTGCTTGAGCGCGTTGTAGATCGTCGTGTAGTTCGTCAGATATCCATTGCTCATGCTGGCGGCGAGCGCGCCCGACGGCAACCGGGTTCCGCCGACTTCGCCAAACCCGACTTGCACATTGATAACCTCGCGGTTGGAAAACTCCGAGGCATATAATTGAGCGGCGGCGACGACGTCGGACATGAACGCGGCAGGAGCGCTGGAAACGCTCGCATCCCAGATCAGATTGAATTGCAGACCGCCAGCCGAACCCACGATCGTCGGCGCGGGTGGCTTCGCGGAGCTTGACGACGAGGCCACGCCGCCGCCGCCGGACGCCATTTGAATCGGCGACAGCATGCCATCGTCGCTCAACTGCATGAGATCACCGAGACCGGAGACTGAATCTCCCGCGTGCGAATCGCCCGGCGATGGCGCGACCGGAGAGCTTTTCCGGTCGTCGAAGACCGACCCTATCGCGGACTGCGCGATTTGATTGAGAATGGCGTCGATATCGCTGGCGGCGTTGCCTGAACTCGTGTCCCGAAAATCAGGAAAATCGGGGATGTCGCCAGATTGCTGATTTCGATACGTCTTCGTTTTGAAGGGATCAAACGCCATGACGACCTCGCGAAGTTTCCGGACAGGTTGTTGTCAACACGCCCGCTGAACGTTAGCCGCCAGATGTTCCACGCGGGCTAACGAGTTTGATAAAAACTAACCGCGTTTCCATGATCGGCGGCGGGCGCGGTGAACTCCGAAAGGCAGGCGTGAACATCGGATCCCTTGCCGAATCTTCTCCTGTTTCCCCGGCCCCTTCGATAGCGGGCGACGCCGGTCCTTCCACCCAATCCAGAAAATACCAGACGCATCCCAGCAGCACGGCCGCGGCCAGAAGAAAGCGGAGGAGCGATCGCTTCCGCCTGGTCATTGCAATCCAGGCTCGCCGTTCGGCCAGACGGGCGTGACGTGCACGCGATCATTCCCGCAATCGTGGCATTTCATCAACGCCTGAACCTTCGCCAGAGTCGTTTCGGGCGGGAGCGCGAAAATTGGCGATCGCCAGAACCGGTTGCATCTCCAGCACGACGCGCTAACGGCGTCGGCGCCATGGGCGCGCATGTCCGCGACGGTAATCAGTGTTTCGAAGGGTTCAGCCATCGGCCAGCCTTGTCTCGCTTTCGACGCAAAGCCAGCCCGTCCGGCGTGCGATTCCCCGCCGGGCGGGAGGCGTGACAACGCTGACGCCCCGCGGATTCGACGGCTCCTTCCCGTCCGCCCCAATCTGGCGGCGCGTTTGACGGTGTCGTTATCCTGGATCAACATTCCCGTCCGTCCTGTTGATCCAGGATAAGGCCGGCTCCCGCGACGAAAGCACAATGAAAGACGAAAATACGGAATAGGCTTGTTCGCCGGCGCCCCGCGAGACGAAACCGCCCATCTGGCCAAAGGAGACGGACGTTGAAGATTTTGAGTTACATGGCGGGGATGTTTCTGTGGACCATTTGCGCCGGCGTGCTGCTTTATTTTGTCGCCATGTGCACAAGCCTGATTTTACAGACGAATTTCAGCAAGAAAATTTCACATGACAGAAAGCTGGCGCTGGTGACGGCCTCGATCGTTTCGACGACTCTGGTCTTTTTCCTCGCGTCTCTCGACGACTACGTCCATTTCAGAAACAATGAATTCGCCGGGTTCCTGCTGACTTATTTTGTACCACAGGCAATTGTTGTTTTCGTGTTTTTTCGAAAATATCACGATGGTCATATTTTTGGATGCGAATTGATGAAACTGGCCATCCTTGGCCTCGCTGGCTATTTTTTGGTAATTTTTACTTCGAGGGAAATATTGGCGTTGCTTTGATGGTTTGTTCCGCGAGTTCCGGCCCGGCCTCGTCCGGCCCCTGAAGAACAAAACAGACGACCACGGCGTCCCAAATGCGCGACCGCCCGATGCGTCCCGACACGATCGCCGGACCCGGCCTTCCGCCCGGCGTGAGGCGGACCGGTCGGGAGGCGCTGATTCGCGCTGCTGGCTCCCGGTCAGGCATTTCGGCCCTTCGTGCGGACGCCCTCTGAACGGGTCGCCTCGACGCCAGAATGTCGCGCTTCACTCGCGGACGCGCTTCTGGCCGATGGCGCGTTATCAGCGGCTATTTAACGCAGTCACATGCTCCGGCGGTCCGGTTTCAGCTTTGTTCACATATTCGTGCTCGTATCGTCACCATCCTCCAGAGGTCCCGTTTCCAATGTGGAAACGCCGCGAAAATCGGGTGACGTCGTGAAACAATTGATCAAACGGTTTCTGAGGGACGAATCGGGGGCGACTGCGATCGAGTATGGCCTCATCGCCGGCCTCGTCGGGACGGTTATCATCACGGCCGTGACGTCAACCGGCACCAAGGTGTCGGGCCAGTTCAGCAAGGTCTCGGCGAAGCTGAACTAGGCCTGTCGCGGGAACGCGGCCGCCCCGCGCTTCCGCGACCATCACGAACAGGCGCGCCGCGTGGCGGCCGCCCGCCCGCGAAGACCCCGCGACCCGCCGGTCGCGCGATCACGTTCGCGTCCCGACGGAATCCATGGAATGGCCCGATGCGCGGCGCATGGCCGCGAAACCTGAAAAATAATCAGGGCGCCACGCAATCGAGCGGTCGCGCCACGCCAGAATCGGCCCCGCACGTCGGCTGAACCCAGGGATCGCAGGTCAGCCCCTGCCTCCGGATGAAAGCCAGGCACCGCTCGTGGCGGGCCTTGAGCGCCGGGGTCAGCGGCTTCGCGGCGCTTTTCGTCTCTGGCGGATTGCCCGCGTTTTGCGCGGAAGCGGGCGTCGACAGGTGGAATGCCGCTATTCCGAGCAAGCCTGACAGAGCGCACGCGCGCCAGAAGGATTTCTTCATGTCCTGATTCCGATCAATGGCCCCGCCGCGATTATGGCGCCCGGGCGCGGCGGTATCCATCTCTTTCCGCCACGGGCCGGCCCGCGAAAATGGAAACGCCCCGCCCGTACATCCGGGGCGGGGCGTTCCCGTGCTTCATGATGGAGGGAGGTCAATCAGCAAAAGATTGCAAGCAATCCGCGTGCCAGACTGCCTGAAGCCCGGAAAAATCGGCCGTCGCCCTCGCCTGGCCGGCCTTATCCGTGACTCCGCGCTTGCCGGCCCCACAGGCGCGCCGTGGCGATGCGGGCGCCTTCGACCATGGCGGCGAGTTTCGCCCAGGCCACGTCGGGATGCACCTCGTCGCCGGCGGCGGAGGTGGCGAAGCCGCAATCATTGCTGGCGACGACATTCTCGCGCCCGACGATGGCCGCGTAACGCTCGATGCGTTGCGCCACGAGTTCCGGATGCTCCACGAGATGAACGCAATGAGAGACGACGCCCGGCATCAGCACGATGTCGTCGGGCAGTTTCGCCTCCTTCCAGACAATCCATTCGTGCTCGTGCCGCGGGTTGGCCGCCTCGAAGGTGAAGGCCTGCGCCCTGACGCGCAGCATCAGGTCTAGGTAGTGGCGCAACTCCCAGTCATGCACGCGCGGCGCGACGTTGACGCTGTAACAGGTGTGAAACCGCACCTTCTCGCGCGGGACGCCGCGCAACGCGTGGTTCACCGCCTCGACGCGCGAGGCCATGAACGAACGACACTCCGCGAGCGAGGCGCCGGGCGTCCGGTTGTAGTGCGTCGCGAGGCGCGGGTCGTCGATTTGCAGGATGAAACCCGCGTCGACGATGGCGCGGTATTCGACGTTCATCGCGTCGGCCAGGGCTTCGAGATAGTCGTCATCGGAACGGTAATATTCGTCGGGATGGTACAATTCGAGATTGGTGGGTGAAATCGCCGTGACAAAGGCGTCCTCGACGTTTTGCCCGCGCAGCGCCTCGCCCAGGCAAGCCACGTCGAAGGCGACCTCGGCCTGTCCGGCGTAAGAAACGGGCGCCGCGCAGACGGCGGCGAGGGTTCGCCGGCGCCTCTGGTCGGGATCGCCCGCCCGGCGCGCTCCGTTCATCACGGCGGCTTCCCTGTAGACATCCGGAAAGGCCAGCGAATCGCGCGTCGGCCCTTTGTAGGTCAGCGGCTTCGAGACTTCGCGGAGCCCCGCGAGCCGCGTCTGGCCATAGGCCGCGAAACTCGACTTGGAATGTTCGCCGTCGTTGACGATGTCGATCCCGAGACGCGCCTGTCGCTCCACCACGTCCGCCACGGAACGCGCGATCTCGCGCTCGAACCGGGCGCGGTCATAGGCGCGCCCGGCGTCCTTTTCGCTCAGGATCGCGACAATCCCGGCGGGTCTCGGCAGGCTGCCGACGTGGGTCGTGAGGATTCGCTCCGAACTTCGTTTCATCGCGCCACCCCGCGAGCCCTCCCCCGGCGTCAGGCCACCGCGACCTGAAGGTTGCGGAAATGGCCGCCCTTCGACACGGGTTTCAGGCCGTTGACCACGAGCGACCAGGACTCGCCGCCATCCTCGCTGGCGTAGATTTCGCCATCGGTGTTGCCGACGAACATGACGAAGCCCCCGGGCCAGGACGCGATGTTGAAGGCCTCGATGTTGGCGCGTCCGGTGTTCGGCAGGCCGCGATTGGCGTCTTCCCAGGTCGCGCCGCCGTTGCGCGTGCGAAGCACCGTGCCATGCGCCTGGTGCGAGGTGCGCCAGGTCCGCGGGTCGCGCTCGGCGCCCGAGGCGAACAGCACGGACGGGTCCGCCGGCGAAAAAATGATCTGGTCGGGATAGCCGACCCGGAAACTCATGTCCGTGACCTGTTTCCAGTTTTCGCCGGCGTCCGCGCTGACGAACACGCCCTGGCCCGAGGCCATGAACAGCCGGTTTTCGTCGCGCGGATCGCGCGCCACGCGATGCACGTCCTTCGGCCAGGTGTCGTCGGGGTGGTGGAAGCCCTTGTCGAGATCGCGCCAGGTCTTGCCACCGTCCGTCGTCTTCAACAGCGCGCCCTGTTCGATCCCGACATAGAACACATCGGGATTTTTCGCGTCGAACAGAAAGTTCTTCGCGTGCGCGAGATGCGGCGGCGGCGGAAACGTCCAGTTCTCGTGGCCCTTCGCGGTGCTGATCGAGGGAATTTCGGTCCAGTTCGCGCCGTTGTCGTCGCTGCGGAACAGCGAAACGGGCTCGGTGCCCGCGTAGAGCGTGACGCCCTTCGCGGTCTTGTTATAGGCGAGGCTGAACACATGGCCGCTCGTCACGCCCCTGTCGCGCGGCGTCCAGGTCGCGCCGTCGTCGGCGCTGTGAAAAATGCCGCCATTGTGAACGCTGGCGAACACCCCGCTGTCGCCCGGCGGCTTCATCAGGGCGCTGACGTGCTTGCCATCGAGTTCATGACGGACGCGCGTCCATGGCGCTCCCGGCGCCGCGCGTTCGAGAACGTCGAGGCCGTTCAGCGTCGCGACGAGTAGGCGCGTCGGCGGCGCGTTCATCTCGCAGACGCTCGGTCCATTGGTGGAGAGGCACGCGATCATGGGGGTCTCCTCGCTGATGGTTTTTTGAATTTCACTGGCCGATGCGGTCGAATTTGCTGGGCGGCAGGCCCAGAATGGCCCGGCCGTACATGCCTCCGGCGCGCTCCCGCACGAAGGAATTATGCGCCGCCGCCGCGTTGATGTCACGCCAGACGCGTTGCAGCTCACGGGAGTCGAAAATGCCGCTGCCGCCGCTCGCCTCGAACAGGCTGTTGACGGCGAGACGGCTGCGCCAGGCGCCATGGGAAATATCGCGCATGTAGCGCGCGCGCTCGAGCGCGGTCGCCTTCGATCCATCCGCGAGCGCGTCGATCTCGACGCAGGTGTTGAGCACCAGCGCGAAGGCGGAATCGGCTTCCGCCGAGGCCTCGGCGAGGCGCGTGAAAAAGGCGGCCTGCTCGCCGATCTGCTCCTCCGGCCAGCCCGCGATTTTCCTCGCGAATGTCTCCGCGAAAACGTTCACGGCGCCGCGCCCGATGCCCAGCGGGGCGCCGGACAACGAAACCGGCAAAACCTGCGGGAATGGCGCCCGATAGAGCGAAACGTCGTGAAACAACGCGCCGGGCGCCTCGCCGCGCGCCATCGCCGCGACGGGCACGCCGCGATGTTCCGGCACGAAACTGTCGCTGACGCGGATCGTGCGGCTGCCGGTGCCGCGCATGCCCGTGGTGAACCAGTCATCGACGACTTCCACCTCGCTTTTCGGCACGAGCAGATAGGTCGTCTCGACGCCTTCGCCCTTTTCCACGCCGGCGCCGACGACGATCCAGTCGGAATGGTCAATGCCGCTGCAATAGCCGCCCGTCGCGTTCTCGATCCGGTAGCCGCCGGGAACCCGGCGCGGCTTTTGCCCGCCAAGCCGGACGACGGACGCGACGAGACTGTCGGGATTGTCGAAGACTTCCCCTTGCGCCTCGGGGGGAAACAGACCGAGAAGCCAGTTGTGGCCCGCGAGCACGCCAAACAGCCAGCCCGTCGAGCCGCAGGCCGAGGCGAGTTCCGCCGTCACTTCGATGAGCGAGGCAAAGCCAAGTTGCGAACCGCCATGGATCCGGGGCGCCATGAGCCGGAAGAGGCCGGCCCGCGAAATCTCCGCGATGTTTTCCGCGGAAACCATGCGGTCGCGATCCGCTTTCGCCGCCCGCTCGCGCAAGGCCGGCGCGAGCGCCCGCGCGCTGGCGAGCGCATCCGCGCGACTGGCGAAGACGGGACGCCGCGCGGGATCCTTCGCTACCAACACTCACGCCTCCCGCGCCGTTTGTTTCACGCCGGTCCGCACGCCCTGGCGCCGGACGCAGCCCGGTTGTTCCGGAACGGGAGCCTATGGAGAGCCGCCAGGAGCGTCAAGTGAACTCGCGGAGAAACGGATCGAGCTTCGGGGGATTGACGCGGCGCAGGTCGCCCCGGCGCACGGTCACGCCCTGGCGGTCGAAATACTCGAGAATCTGGATCGCGACCTTCCGGCCATTGTCGAGCCTGTCGCGCAATTGCGCGGCGGAAAAATGCCCGTCGGCGGCGCCCGCGGCGATCTCCGCGACGACGCCGGCGATCTCCCCGAGAGCCGCGCGCGAAAAATAATGATCCGGCGCGATCTCTACGAGCGCGCGCTGGCGCGCGAGGGATTTCAGCACGCGACGCACGTCGGGTTCGGGCGTCTTCAACAGATCCGCGATCTCGCGTCCGCGCGGCGGACGGAACCGCTCGTCGCCGGACACAAGCGGCGCGATCCGCCCCCACAACGCGCCATCCTTCGGCGTGAGGCCGGCCCGGTGCCCGGGCGCGCGCACGGCCCCGCCCTCGAAGGCGACGTCACGCGTTCGCGCGAGCGCGTTCAGCACGCAGGCGAAGACGGGCGCCGGCAGACGCGGCTCGACGAGAAGGCGCAGGCGTTCCACCGCGATCCCCGGCGCCTCCGGCGTGGCGGCGTGGAAAGCGCCCAGCGCCTTGCCGACGCCGTCTTTCAGCTTGTCCCACGTCGATCGCGAAAAACAAAAGGCTGCGTCCGCGGTCGCCGCGCGTGTCGCGCCGGCGCGCGCCTCGATGGTTTCGACCTCCGCGTCCGTCATCGCGTGATCGCGCGCGAAAGCGAGGGGATCGACGAAGAAAGGCCAGCAGTCCAGAAGCGCGGCGAAAGACTCTCCGGGCGCCGCGAGGGCGCGGGCGGCGATCAGGGCGCGCCGTCGCGGCGTGCGGCGCTTGCGGCCGGGCGCGCGCATGTCGATGAAGCGCCCGCCGCCGATAGTGCGCAGGCCCGTCGTGTCGCGCAGCACATAGGCGTCGCCGATGGCCGCCGCCGTCGGGCGCTCCAGCACGATCTGGACAAGACCACTTTCGCCCGGGCGGATGGGGGCGTCGCCCAGCAGCGCGACGCGCGCCGCGATCTCGGCGGCGCCATGATGGAGCCGCGCCGGCATCCAGTGGCTCACGGGTTTCGGTTCGCTCGCGAGGACGCGCAGGGTCGCGTCGATCCGGTCGGCCGGCGCGTGCAAGGCCGGATCGAGCGCCACGTCGCCGCGCGCGACGGCGTCCTTCGAAATCCCCTCGCCCGTGAGATTGAGCGCGCAGCGCTCGCCCGCGCATCCGGTTTTCGCCGCGCGGTTCTGCGCGTGGATGGAGCGCACGCGCGCGGCGAGCCCCGAGGGGCTGATCGTGACCGCGTCGCCGACCGACACCGAGCCCGACAGGACCGCGCCGGTCACGATGGTTCCCGCGCCTGTCAGCGAGAAACAGCGATCGACGGCGAGGCGAAAGCGGCCCCGCGCCATGCGCGGGCCGATTCCTTCCGCGGCGGCCAGCAATTTCCCGCGCAGCTCCTCGACCCCCTCGCCGGTGACGCTGGAAACCTCGACGATTTCGGCTCCCCCGAGCGACGTCCCCGCGAGGCTTTCGCGAATGTCCCGCGTCGCCTCCGCGCGCCGCTCCGGCGACACGAGATCGACCCTGGTGAGCGCCACGACGCCGCGCCCGACGCCCAGCAGATCGACGATGGCCAGATGTTCGATCGTTTGCGGCATGACGCCATCGTCCGCCGCGACCACGAGAAGGACGAAATCGACGCCGGTCGCGCCCGCCAGCATGTTGCGCACGAATTTCTCGTGGCCGGGCACGTCGACGAAGCCGATCACGCCCTCGCCCGCCGGCATGTAGGCGAAGCCGAGGTCGATGGAGATGCCGCGCGCCTTCTCCTCTTTCAGCCGGTCGGTTTCGACGCCGGTGAGCGCGCGCACCAGCGCCGTCTTGCCGTGATCGACGTGGCCGGCGGTTCCGACGATCATGGACTCACCCGGCGTCGCGCCAGGCTCCGCTCGCGAGATAGAGATCGATGGCGACGGCCGCGGCGGCGCCATCGCCCGCGGCGCTCACGGCGCGATGCGGCGAACCCGAGCGGACATTGCCCGCCGCGCACACGCCTCGCGCCGAGGCGCGGGAGAATTCATCGACGCGGACGCGGCCACCCGCGTCGAGATCCAGCAGTCCCGCGAGGAAATCCGTGTTCGGACGCAGTCCCACACAGGCGAACACCGCGGCCGTCCCGACATCGGCGACCGCCCCGCCGGCGCCGGCCACGCGCAGGCCGGTGACTTCATTTTCGCCAAGAATTTCGGTCACGCGCGCGCCGGCGCGAATCTCGATCTTCGGTTCAACGCTCACGCGGTCTCGCCAGGCGGCCTGCCCCGTCAGCGCCTCGCCCTCGTGCAAAAGGATCACTTTCGACGCATGGGCGGCGAGGGTCAGCGCCTCCTGCATGGCGGAGTCGCCGCCGCCCACCACAGCCGCGACCTTGCCGCGCAACAGGGGCGCGTCGCAGCTCGCGCAATGGCTGACGCCCTTGCCATGCAGGCGCTCCTCGCCGGGCACGTCGAGCTTCTTCAGCGAGGTTCCCGTCGCCACGATCACGGCGCGCGCGAGCAACTCGCCCTCGCCCGTCGTCAGGCGCCAGCGATCGCCCTCGGCGGTCATTCCTTCGACGCTGGCCATCATGAATTCCGCGCCGGCGGCCTCGGCCTGCTCCTGCGTCATCGGGCAAAGGTCATAGCCCGGCACGCCCTCGGGAAAGCCCGGAAATCCCTCGATTTTCTCGATGCTGACGAGCTGGCCGCCGAGCACGTCGCCGGTGAGAACCAGGGTCGAGCGGCCCAGCCGCGCGGCGGCGACGCCCGCGCTCATGCCGGCGATGCCGCCGCCGGCGATCACAACGTCGAATTCCCTGTCCAAGGCCGTCTCTCCCGCGCGGTGCTTCGCCGTGGCGATAGCACATTTCGCGCGGCCCGCCAGCGGGCCAGCGGGACGGCGTCAGCCGGGGAAGGCCCCGGTCAACGCCAGGCGTCGACCGAAACCGTCGTCACGTAATCGGCGCCGAAGATTTTCCAGGCTCCCTGGGTCTCGCCGCCGACCACGACGACGTTGACCTCTTCGGGCTCGTACATCTGCACGATTTCGTCCGGCGCCGCCTTGAGCCGCGAGGCGTAGGGCTCGACGCCGGCGACGGCGTGCGGACGGATGAGCGTCTGCATCCACTGGTCGTCCCAGTATTCGCGCGCCGGAAGCCGCGCGTTGGCGACCACCCAGTCGATGAGATCCTGCTTGGTCTTGATTCCCTTCGACGCGAAGAGACGCGCGACGATGGGGTCCATCACGATGCAGGGCGGGAGGTAGGCCGTCGCCTGGAGGCTGCGGCGGAACTTCTCTTCCCAGGTGTCGCGCGGACCGAAGCCCTCGTGGACGTAGCGGTTGCCGACGAAGACGGTCGCGGTGCTGTCGGTCTGCCTGAAGCCCTTCTGGACATGAAGCGACTGCCAGGGGCTGCGTTCCTCGTTTTCGCCGAAGCACAGCGAGTAGGCGAGCGGATTGCCGAGCGTGCCCATGTAGGTGATGCCCGGCTCCGAGCCGCCCTGGCCGTTTTGCGACAGCAGCGAATAGGCGCGGCCGATCGTGACGTTGGCGTGATTGTAGGGGCCCATGGCGCCAATGCCGCAGTTCATGCCAATTTCTTCGCGGATCGGACCGTTGATCACGCTGAGGCAGGTTTGCGACGTGGTGCTGCCCTGCCGCGAAGTCTGGTTCGAGGCGCACAGGGCGAGAATCACCGGCAGATATTCGGGACGCGCGCCCGCCATGACGGCGTTCACGGCCACTTTCTCGACGGTGTATTCCCAAGACTCGCGGAAATTGCCGGCGCGCATGCGGCCGACGACCTTGTCCGGCGGCTGGCTCGTGCCCTTCAGCATGTCCGCGACGAGTTCCTCCGTCGGGAGCACGATGGGCATGAAATCCGTCCAGCGGTTCTCCTCGAACAGCTTGCGCAGATTGGCTTCCGTGTCCGGCGGCACGAGACGCGGCGTGGTGCGCTCGAACGACTCGCCGGTGAGGTCCGCGCCGCTGAGCGGACGCAGCAGGCCCTCGATGACCTCCTGCATGAAGGGCCGGTTGCTGACCGGGTCGATCCCCTCGATGTAGCCGCGCAATTCGTCCGGCGTGCGCCCGACGACGGGCTGCGGCACGAAGGCGTGCCGGAGCGTGGGAAAGCCGCGCAGGCGCGCGGTGGATTTCGCGACGCGCGCGAACACATGGGTGTGCACCGCGATGCTCGGCACGCCCATTTCTTCCATCAGTGCTGTCAGGCCGACGACCGTCGGGCTACAGGAGCTTCAAAGTCCGACGGCGAGGATGGAGGCGCTGCCGTCGGCGGCGATCTTCTTGCGCATGTCGAGATCGTCGACCCAGCTTTCGCGCGGGCGGATGATCCGGGTCTCGACCTTCGGCATGTGGGTGGCGAACCATTGCCGCAATTGCTCGATGAAGGCGGCGGAATTGTCGAACAGGCAATCGACGAGATAGACGATCTTGCCATCGAGGCTCTGGAGGCGCGGCGCGAGCCGCTTGCCCGTGACCTTCGGGGGATAGCCCCGCGGATCGTGAACCGTTATCAAGCCGGCCATGCGCCGCTCCCGCCCCTGAATGCCAGCCGCGCGCTCGCGGCGTCCGATGCCTTGAACGATAGTCGCATTCGGACGGACGTTCAAGCGCGCGGGCGATTCGCCAAAGTTTGCAAACACGCCGCGTCGCCGCCATGGCGCCGCCTTCGGGAGCCGGACATGCGCCGCCTTTTCCTCGTTTTGCCCTCTCTGCTGATCGCGATCTGCGGCGCCCGCGCTCAGTCGGCGGGGCCTTTCGCCCACCGCAATTTCGACATCCGCTTCACCGAGGTCCAGGTCACGGACGACCCGGAGCGGCCCGAGATTCCGCAGAACCGGCGTACGCGGGTGCAGGTCGGCGTCTCCGCCGCGGCGACGCGCGTCACCCGCAACTGGGACAAGCCGCCGCCGGGGCTCGAGCATCTCGACGCCCGGGGCCCGCTGGGCGTCTGGGTTTCCCTGCAAAACCGGGCGCGTCTGCGCCACGAGGTCGATGGAAATCGACTGACGCAGACGATCCTGACGAGCAGTTTCGTCACGCGGATGATCATCGAACTCGACGGCGAAGGCTGCAAGGTCCGGTTCGAGCACGCCCTGCTGGCGGGCGAAACTCATTTCCGGATGCGCAACATCGCGCTCGGCACGCCAATGAAAGTCCGCGCCATTCGCACCCGGGGCGAGCCCGTCTGCGCGGCGGACGAGGATTTGCTCTGGTGAGGCGGGCCGGGGCGCGTATTGCGCTCGCCCCTCCCCTCCCCTAAACCGGCGCCTCGCGAGGTCGCCATGTCAGCTTTCGAACCGAAATCCGATTTCCTGCGCACGCTCACCGGGCGCGGATTCATTCATCAATGCTCCGATTTCGCCGGTCTCGACGACAAGGCGAAATCAGGCGAACTCATCGCCTACATCGGTTTCGACTGCACGGCGCCGTCGCTGCACATCGGCTCGCTCGTGCAGATCATGATGCTGCGCTGGCTGCAAAAGACCGGTTGCGGCAAGCCGGTGCCGCTGATGGGCGGCGGCACGACGCGCGTCGGCGACCCCTCGGGCAAGGACGAGAGCCGGCAATTGCTGTCGATCGAAAAGATCGACCAGAACAAGGCCGGCATCAAACAGGTTTTCTCGAAATTCCTGACCTTCGGCGAGGGCCGGACCGACGCCGTGATGCCCGACAACGCGGAATGGCTGACGGCGCTCAATTACATCGATTTCCTGCGCGACGTGGGACGGCATTTCTCGGTCAATCGCATGTTGTCGATGGATTCGGTGAAAATGCGGCTCGAGCGCGACCAGGAACTGTCGTTCATCGAGTTCAACTACATGTGCCTGCAGGCCTACGACTTCGTCGAACTGCACCGGCGCTATGGCTGCGTCGCGCAGATGGGCGGCTCGGACCAGTGGGGCAACATCGTCACCGGCATCGACCTTGGCCGGCGCATGGGCACGCCGCAACTCTACGCGCTCACCTCGCCGCTGCTGACCACGGCCTCGGGCGCGAAGATGGGCAAGACGGCGGCGGGCGCGGTCTGGCTCAACGCCGACATGCTCTCCGTCTATGATTACTGGCAATACTGGCGGAACACGGAAGACGCGGACGTGGGCCGCTTCCTGAAGCTGTTCACGGAACTGCCGCTCGACGAAATCAGCCGGCTGGAGGCCCTGGGCGGATCGGAGATCAACGAGGCCAAGAAAATCCTCGCCAACGAGGCGACCGCGATGGTGCATGGACGCGCCGGCGCGGAAGCCGCCGCGGAAACCGCGCGCAAAACCTTCGAGGAAGGCGCGCTGGCGACGTCGCTGCCAACGGTCGGAATTCCGCGCGCCGATGTCGACGCGGGCCTCGGCGTGCTGACGGCGTTCGTGAAGGCGGGCCTCGTCGCGTCGACCGGCGAGGCGCGGCGGCAGGTCAAGGGCGGCGGATTGCGCGTCAACGACCAGCCGGTGACGGACGAGCGCGGCGTGCTCGGCGGCGACGACCTGCGCGAAGGCGTGATCAAGCTGTCGCTGGGGCGCAAGAAGCATGTTTTGCTGAAGGCGGAGTAGCCGGACGGCTATTTCCCCGTTCCGTAAAGCGCCGCGCGCAGCCGCGCTCGAATGTCCGCCGGCGACTTCCCCATGTCGTTGATCAGCCGCGTCGCGGCGACGGAGTCGACCGGGCTGATCTCGAGGCCGAGCTTGCGCGCCTCCCCGAGAAACTCCGGGTCTTTCACGGTCTGGCGGAAGGCCTCCTGCAAGGCTTCCGCGCGATCCGGCGGCGTGCCGGGCGGCGCGACGAAGGGGCGCGCAATCTGATAGGTGAATAGCGCGAGATCGACGAGTTGCCGGGCGCTGTCGTCCGCGGCGAGTTCTCGCGCCGTCGGCACGTTCGCGAGTTCCGGGTGGCGATCGGGGCGGCCGAACTGCACGAGAATTTGCATCGGCGAGCCGGGCGCCAGCCAGGCGGGACGGACGATTTTCGAGGTGACGAAACCGATGAGCTGCGCCTCGACCTCGCCGGACTCCACCGCGAGGCCGACCGCGTTGCTGTCGGGATAGCCCTGAACGAGCTTGAGGCGCAGGCCGGAAATATCTCGCAGGATCACGCCCACGTCGTTGTCGGTGGCGCCCGCCGTCGCGACGCCGACGGTCAGCGTCGGGCCGCCTGGCCGGCGCAAATCCTCGACGGTTCTGGCGGCCGCGGCGCGGCGCGCCCAGAGCACGAAGGCGTCGTCGGAGGAATTCGACAGCGAGCCGATCCAGACGAATTTCAGCGGATCGAACTGAACGTTGGAATTGCCGCCGAGGAAGGCCATCAAGGGCATGTTGCGGTCGAAGGTTCCAAACGTCGCGCCGTCCGCGGGAGCCGCCTGAAACAGGTGGTTCGCCGCGCGCATGGATCCCGCGCCCGGCATGTTCTGCACGACGATCGCGGGGCTTCCAGGCACGCGCGGCGCCATGTATTTCGCCAGCAGCCGCGCGTAGAGATCGTAACCGCCGCCAGGACCATATCCCACGACGAGGCTGATGGTCTTGCCGCGATAGAAATCGCCGGCGTCCGCCGCGCGCGCGGCCCCGCAAGCGACCAGCAACGCGCCCGCCGCCAGCGCCAGAAATCTCGAGATCATTTTGCTCCCCCGTGTCGTGGCGAATTGTCGTCCATCGCGGCGTCGCGGGCAATCTAGTCGCGGGCGGGTCCGATCGACAGGGGCATGTTGCGCGAGGAAATCCCGCCGTCCCGGGCCGCCGGCGCGGGGGTCGCGGGCGTCCCCGTTCCATCGATGGCGCCGAAAATTTTGCGCAGGAATCCGGGCGCGATGGCCGAGAGCGGATTGATCGTGAGGGTCGGCGCCGAAGCCTGCCCGGCGATGCGGAAATTGACCGCGAACAGGCCCTCGTTGCGGTCGCCGCCGAGAATCGGACCAAACAGCGGAATTTTCGAGAAAAGATTGTTGAGCCCAAAGGCCGGCACGAAAACGCCGGTCATGTTGATCTGGTCGCGCGCCGTGTCGAGCGTCCCGTCGAGCTTGAGACCGATCTGCTGCCCGAGCAGCACGCCGTCGCGCACCGTGAACCGGCCGCCGCCGCGCGAGAACGTCGCCGACAACCGCTGAAACGACGCGGCCGCGGTGTCGATCCGCTCCTTTTCCGCCTTGTCCACGCCGGGCGGCGCGCCCTCGGCGACGAGCCGGCGCAAGGCGGGTTCGTCGCGCAGGACGAAATCGGAGATGCGGATGGCGCCGTCGAGCCCGCTGTCCATCATGCGGGCGTTCATCTGCAACTTGCCGCCTTCCATGCGTTTGTAGATATCGAGAAAACTCATGAACGCGCCGGCGTCGGCGGTGGCGAGGTTGATGACCCCGGTTCCGTCCAGCCCCGGCTGCGCGTCGCCGGCGATTTGCGCGCGGCCCGACTTCGCCTGCAGGTGAAAAGTCCGGACGGCGCCGGCGTGGCGCGTCAGCCGCAGATCGACCGCCGTGAAGGTTTGCCGGTTGAACCCGGTGACCAGGGACGATTTCAGATCGAGGTCGATGTCCCGCGAGGCGACCGAGTCCCTGGACCCGCTCGCGGATTCCGGCCCCATCAATCCGCGCAAAAACGGACGGGCGTCGACGGAATTGCCGCGGACGACGAGCTTGAGCCGCTCCTTCGTCTGGTCGGCGTCGACCTTGACGTCGTCGCCGGGCGACAGGCGCAGCGAGGAAAGTCTGGCGGAGCGGAACGCGCCGGCGGCGTCGAGATCCACGGAACCGCGCGCGGCGGCGCCTCCTGGAGCCTCGAAATTCAGCTGGTCGATGGAGACGCCGCCGGGACCCGCGTGCAACACGAAAGTCGCCTTCGCGGGACGGCCGGCGAGCTTGACGAGGCCCGGCAGCAGCCCGTCGATGGCGGCGCGCGTGATGTCGAGTTCGACCTGCGCCGGGGCGTCTTCCTTGCCGAAAGGCGCCGTCAGCCTGACGCCGACGGGACCCGTCAGGCCCGGACCGAAATTCATGCCCATCCGCGCGCGGGCGGCCTCGTCGACCGAGAACTGGACCACGGCGTCGGTCGGACCGGACGCCGGCTTTTTAAGCTCGATTGTCGCCTGCGTGCCAAACAGCCTGCCCTGCCCGCTCGCCTTCAGCCCGCCCGGCTCGACCGTGACATTGAGGACGCCCTGCTCGAGACGCTCCTTGCCGATGAGCTTTTCGATGGAAAAATTACCGATCGCGGCGGAGACCCTGACCAAAGTGTCGCCGGGACGCGTGGTTTTCGCCAGTTTGAGGTCGATGTTGAGCTTGCCGTCGAACTGCCCCTTCATCGCGCTCGTGTCGATCTGCATTCCGCCATACGACTTCAGCCCTTCGCGCGAAAGGATGTCGCTCACCGCGTCCAGCGGACCCGTCGCGCGCGCGACGAGCGTCGCGGGCGCGGGCTTCCTGTTCGTGTCCGGAATTTCGAACACGCCATCGGACATGAGCAGGCGTCGCCCGCCGGACGCCTCGAGAATTCCGCGGGACGCGTTGACGTGGACGTTTCGGCCCGTGACCCGTCCCGTGGCCTCGATGGCCGTCAGCGGCGGCACGCCCGGCAGAAACGCCAGCGACGCGTTCGACACCGTGAAATCCACCTTCAGCCGGTCTTCGTGGATGGGAGCGTCGGTCTGCATCGCCGCGAGCGTTTCGGCGTCGAAATCGAGCAGCAGCGAACCGCGCTCCAGCATCCCGCCGCGGACATGGCCGACGAGATAATCCCGCGTGGGCCGGGCGGCCGGTTTGGGCCAGAGCCGGAGCACCGCGAAGGCGGGCATCCGGCCCGCCCGGACGACGATCTTCAAACGCCGCGCCGCGGTCGACCAGTCGAGCTCCGCCTCGCCCGAAATATCCACGAGCGGCCCGGCGAGAGCGATCCGGTCGACGACGACGCGCTCCTCGTCCGCGTGAAAACTCGCGGAGAGCTCCGCCCGGTCGAGGACGATCGCCGGATCGCCGCGCGCTTCGGGACCGACGACGCCGCCCGGCGCGGCGCGCGCCTCGATCCGCC
>CAISEY010000343.1 GCA_903884435.1 uncultured Hyphomicrobiales bacterium
AGGGCAGCGTGGTGATCGACGAGGGCGGATCGAAATCCCAATGCGGCCAGTCGGACGCGTAAAGCAATTGCGTCTCGGCCTTCATTTTCTCCATGGTCGACTGGAGAAGCTTCATGTCCGTGCGCTCCAGCGGCTGGCTCGAATAGAACATCTCCTGCATGTATTCGCTCGGCAGGCGCTTGAGGCCTGGCGCCTCGCTGGGGCGCATGAGCACTTCATGGTCGAGGCGCTGCATGATGTAGGGCACCCACGCGAGGCCGCTCTCGATCCAGATCAGCTTCAGTTTCGGGAAACGTTCCGGCAGCGCGTTGACGACCCAGTTCGTCAGATGGATCAGGTTGAAATGCACGAAGGAGAGCGCGTGCATGGAGAGAAAGCGGTTGAGCTGGGTGAAGGACTGGTCCTGCCAGATGATGCCCGAATGGAACGACAGCGGCTTGCCGGTTTCCTCGATCATCCGGTAGAGCCTCATGTAGGTGTTGTGCCAGATCGGCTTGAAACGCACCGAGCAGATGGTGAAGCCGACAATCTGCGGATGGTTGCCATATTCGCGCACGACGCGCTCGGCCTCCTCCGGCGTGTTGAAGGGCAGATAGGCGAAGCCGATGAGCCGCTTGTCGAGCGGGAAAATCATCTCGGTGAGCCAGCGCATGTAGGCGCGGCCGAGATAGACCTCGACGTCCTCCATGGCGTTGAGCCCGAGATTGAGCATCGCGGTGGGAAAAATCACCTGATAGTCGCAGCCCATGGCGTCCATGCTGCGTCGCATGATTTCGGTGAAGGACTCGCCGGGCTTGTCGAAGCCGGGCGTTTTCTCGCGCGGTCCGTCCTGATGGGCGACGCGCCCGTCCATGCCCTGCAACGCGAGGCCAGGCGCGGCGGGCACCAGCGGGTTGTTGACGCCGCGCTTCTGCATGAGCTCCGCCGTGTTCTTCAACACGTCGTTTTCCATGAATTGCAGGATTTCAGGCCAGAATCGACCTTCCTGAATGTGCGCGTCCACGTCGACGATGAGATCGTAATCGTCGTACTGGCGCTTTTGTTGTTTCGTCGCGGCGTAAAGATAGTCGCGCGTGTCGGTTTCCGCAGTGAGTTCGGGAAGCTTTCGCACGCTGGCGGGGATTTTCAATTCATCGGGCATGATCGGGCTCCGGACTGGAGAAGGACGGGACGGCTGTCAGGCGCCGCGGATCGTCGCGTAGACATCGCCGTTCTCGACGCGCAGTTTCACGCCGCGCAGGCGGACTTCGCTTTTCGCGGGATGGCGGCCGGTGCGAATGTCGAATTCAAAGCCATGCCACGGGCAGGCGACGTTCATGTGCGTCTTCGAAAATTCACGACCGCGACCGGTGCGGTCCTCGTTCACCGCCTCGTCGGTGCGCGCGATCAGCTTGCCCTGGCACGCGGGGCCATCGAGATGCGGACACCGGTTCTCCCACGCGAAAAACTCGCCGCCGACGTGGAAGACTCCGAATTCGAATCCGTCGATCTCGAAAACCTGCTTGCCCGGATCCGCGAAGGACTCCACGCGGGCGACCTTTATTTCCGCCATGCTTCACTCCCCCGATGCCCCGCGCGCGGGACTGATTTTCGTGGAAGCTAGCGCGGCGAAGGCCGCCTTGGCAAGAGACGCGCGCGATTGACGAAGCGACGCGCGCTGCTACGCTGCGTGAAAAGAACACACGCGGAGGGCACCCCATGCACCGACAAATCGCGCGTCCTTTCACGCGCCGGGCGCTCGTCGCCGGCGCCGCCGCCGGCCTCGCCGCGCCGGCCCTCGCGCAACAACTCGAAGCCGTGTCGCTCGGCATCGTCAATTCCGTCACCGACGTTGGATTCATGGTGGCGGACAAGCGCGGCTACTTTCGCGAGGAAGGGCTCGAGGTGAAATTCATCGAGTTCGATTCCGCCGCGCGCATGATCGCGCCGATGGCGTCGGGCGAGCTCAACGTCGGCAGCGGCGGCGTCTCCGCGGGCCTCTACAACGCCGTGGCCCGCGGCCTCGGCATCAAGATCGTCGCCGGCAAGAACCAGACGCCGCCTGGACGCTCGAGCCAGAAACTGCTGATGCGCAAGGATTTCCTGGATAGCGGCCGCTACAGGACACTGGCCGACCTCAAGGGCATGAAGATCGCCAACGGCGCCGCGGGAAGTTCGGCGACGGCGCTGCTCGTGAAAATCCTCGACAAGGGCGGCCTGTCGATGAAGGACATCCAGGAAGTCTACATGAACTTCACGCAGCAGATCATCGCGCTGGAAAACCGGGCGGTGGACGCGGCGCTGACCGCCGAGCCGCAGGCGACGGAATCGATCCGCCGCGGCGCGGCGAGCATTCTCGCGGATTATGAAATCTACCCCGACCACCAGATTTCCGGCGTGCTCTATTCCGCCGATTTCATGAAGAACCGCCGCGACGCCGGCGTGCGTTTCCTGCGCGCCTTTCTGCGCGGCGTGCGCGATCACGAGGACGCGCTCGTCGATGGAAAAATGATCGGGCCCGGCGCCGACAAGATCATCGACATCCTGGTGGAATACGGCCCCATCAAGAATGGCGACGTCTATCGCTCGTTCGTGCTCGCGCAATGTCCGCCCAACGGCGAAAACAGCATCGCGAGCCTGAGCGAGGATCTCGCGATTTTCAGGCGTCTCGGCATCATCGAGGGCGACGTGAGCGTCGAGAAGGCGGTCGATGGAAGCTTCGTGGAGGCGGCGCTGAAGAGCATCGGACGCTACGTCCGCAAGTAGGCGCCCCGTGCCGCGATGTTGACACCCGCGTTCCCGGTTGTTCTAGTCGGAGCAACAAGCATGGAGGAGACGATGGTCGCCACGGTAGCGATGCGCACGAAATTGTGCGACCTGCTTGGCGTCGACGCGCCGGTCATCAACGCGCCCATGAGCGAGGAGGCGGGACCGGAACTCGCCATCGCGGTTTCGCGAGCGGGCGGTCTCGGCATGCTCGGACATGGCGTGACGGACCTCGATCAGGTGCGCGAACACATCCGCGCGGTGAAGGCGGCGACGGACAGGCCGTTCGGCGTCGGGCTTTTGTTTCCGCTGGGCGACGCGCCCCCGAAGGCGACGCGCGAGGAGCCCGTCGAGGTCGCGGCCAGACCGATTCCGGCCTTTCTCGATCATCTCGTGGGGCCCGAGGGGTTGCCCGCGACCGTGAGCAACCGGCGCCAGGCGCTCGAGGTCGCCGACCAGCGTCTCGACATCGCCATCGAGGAAGGCGTGAAAATTCTCACCTGCGGGCTTGGCGCGCCCGACCGCGTGATCCGGCGCGCGAAGGCCGCCGGCGTCTTCGTCATCGCGCTCGTCGGCAGCGTGCGCGCGGCGCGGGACGCGGAGGCGCGCGGCGTCGACGCGATCATCGCGCAGGGGCACGAGGCCGGCGGCCACACGGGCCGCACGTCGACGCTCGTGCTCGTGCCGAAGGTCGTCGCCTCGGTCACGGTGCCCGTGATCGCCGCGGGCGGGATCGCGGACGGACGCGCGATGGCGGCGATGCTGCTGCTGGGCGCGCAGGGCGTGCTCGTCGGCACGCGCTTTCTCGCGACGCCCGAGGCGCGCACGGCGCCATCGCACAAACAGGCCATCGTCGACATGCGCGACGACGACACGATCATTTCGCGCTGCTTCACGGGCAAGCCGGCGCGCGTCATCCGCAACGCCTTCATCGACGCGTGGCGCGGCCACGAGTCCGAAATCCTGCCCATGCCCGCGCAGATGGACCTCGTGCGCGCGCTCGTCGAGCCGGCGAAGAAACAGGGACGCCTCGACGCCGCGAACTGGCCGACGGGCCAGGGCGCGGTGAACGTGAAACGGATCATGCCGGCCGCGGAGGTCGTGAACGAGTTGCTGGCGGAGGCGCGCGAGGCCTTCGCGCGCGGCGCGGCCATGGCGCGCTGACGCGCCGGACACTTTCAGGAGGAACGGACATCATGGACATGAACGTGGCGAAGATGGCGCGGGACGCGGACCATCAGGTTGTCGTCGAATTCGAGGATCGCATCGCGTGGGTGCGGATCAACCGGCCCGAGAAGCGCAACGCGATCTCGCCGGCGCTCGCCGCGAAAATGTCGGAGACGCTCGACGCGCTCGAGACCGACGACCGCTGCGCCGTCGTCGTCATCACCGGCACGGGCGCGGCGTTTCACGCGGGCATGGACCTGAAGGAATTCTTCCGCGCCACGGACAGCATGCCCGCCGACGCGCGCCGGCGCCTGTCGGAAATCAACTCCGACTGGCAATGGCGCCGCCTGCTCTATTTCGCCAAGCCCACCATCGCCATGGTCAACGGCTATTGCTTCGGCGGCGGCCTCAATCCGGTCTGCGCCTGCGACATCGCCATCGCGGCGGAGGAAGCGACGTTCGGCGTCTCGGAAGTGAACTGGGGAATCGTGCCCGCCGGCAACGTGCTCAAGTTGCTGTCGTGGGTTCTCTCGCCGCGCGACGGCATGTGGGTCGCGATGTCCGGCGAGCCCTTCGACGGCAAGAAGGCCGCGGAAATCCGGCTCGTCAACGAGGCGGTGCCCCTCGCGAAATTGCGCGAGCGCGTGCGCGAGATCGCGTTGAGCTTCGTAGGAAAGAACCCCTACGCGGTGCGCGCGACGAAACACGCGTTCCACCGCGTGCGCGACATGAACTTCGAGGATTCCGAGGATTATCTCTTCGCGAAGCTCGCGGAATCGCGCTTTCAGGATCCGGAAAAGGGCCGCGACAAGGGCATGTCGCAATTCCTCGACGAGAAGTCCTACCGGCCAGGCCTTGGCGCCTACAAACGCGAACCGAAATAGGCGGCGGACGATGGATCTCGCGCGTTCCCGGGCCGGGGTCGAGGCGCTGCTCAATCCGAGCAATGTCGCGCTCGTCGGCGCCAGCGACCGTCCCGGAAGCTGGGCGGCGCGCACCTGGCACAGCCTGCACAAATACAAGTTCCCCGGAAACGTCTTTCCGGTGAACCCGGGCCGGGAAACGCTGCTGGGCGCGCGTTGCTATCCCGACCTCGCGTCGCTGCCGGAAGCGCCGGATCACCTCGTCGTCGTCGTGCCCGCCAAAGCGGTCGCGGCGACGTTGCGGGCTGGCGCGAAGGCCGGCGCGCGCAGCGCGACGATCCTCGCCTCCGGCTTCGAGGAAGCGAAGACGGACGAGGGCCGCGCGCTCGCCGCCGACCTCGCGCGCGCCATCGCCGAAACGGGGCTCGCGGTTTCAGGGCCGAACTGCCTCGGCAACATTTGCGCGCGAAGCAAGCTCGCGACGCTGAGCCAGGACGGCGAACTGTCGATGCGGGAGGGGCCCGTCGCGCTCGTCGGACAAAGCGGCGGCGTCGCGATTTTCGTCAATCGCGCCTTGCAGGACCGCGGGCTCGAAGCGGGCTACATCGTGTCCACCGGCAACGAGACCGGACTGACGACAGCGGACTACCTCGCCTATTTCGCGACGGAGCCGGCGATCCGGGTCGTGCTCTGTTATTGCGAGGGCGTGAAGGACATCGCGACGTTCCGCGCCGCCTGCGAGGCGTTGCGCGCCGCCGGCAAGTCCGTCGTCATGTTCAAGTCGGGCCAGTCCGACGCGGGTCGCGAGGCGGCGCTGGCGCACACCGGCTCGCTCGCCGGAAGCATCGAGGCCTTCGACGCGCTCGCGGCGGACCTTGGCGTCATCCGCGTCGACAGTTTCGACGACGCCATCGAAGTCACCGAAATTCTCGTCCACTCGCGCGCGCCGGCGGGCCGTCGGCTCGGCGCGCTGTCCCTGTCGGGCGCCTATTGCGGCATGCTCGTCGACGCCGCCGCGCGGCACGGCATGACCTTTCCGCCGCTGGCGGAGGCGACCAACGCGAAACTGCGCGCGCTGCTCTCGGTTGGCGCCAGCTTCGGCAATCCGCTCGACGGCGGCTTTGGCGTGCTGACCAGCGAGGACACCTACGCCGCCTGCGTCGAAATCCTGGAAGGCGATCCGGGCGTCGACGCGCTCGTCATTCAGGAGGAATTGCCGCGCGAGCCGGGCGCGGACCGGCGCGGCGAACGCTATTTGAAGCGCGTCGAGCAATTCGTCGCGACGAAGGCGACGAAACCGGTCTTCCACACGACGATTTTATCGCACGGGCAGAACGACCACAGCCGGGCGCTGCGGCGGGAACTGCCGCGTCTGACCTTTCTGCAAGAGGGAGGGAAATCGCTTCGCGCGCTCGATCTCGTCGTCTCCCGCGACGAACGCGAACGGCTGGCGGAGCCCGACGGCGCGGGCGCCATGACGCCGGAACAGGTCGCGCTCGCAGAGTCGCTGCGCCAGCGGGCGAAAGCCGGCGGCGGCGCGCCCGTCGCGCTCAACGAAGTCGATTCGAAAGCGCTGCTTCGCGCCTGGGGGATCGCGGCGGCGCGCGAGGAAATCGCCCGCGACGCGGCGGACGCCGTCGCGATCGCGAAGCGGATCGGCTTTCCCGTCGTGCTGAAGGCGGTTTCGGCGGATCTGTTGCACAAGTCCGACGTGGGAGGCGTGCAATTGAATCTCGCGACGCCCGACGAAGTCGCGGCGGCCTGGCGCAAGATCGCGGACAATCTCGCGCGTCACGGATTCGCGGGCAAGCTCGATGGCATGCTCGTCGGTGAATTCGTGCGCGGCGGAATTGAACTCGTGCTTGGCGTGCATCACGATCCCGAGGCTGGCCCGACGGTTCTGTTTGGAAGCGGCGGCGTGTTGCTCGAACTCGTGAAGGACGTGGCCTTCGCGGCGCCGCCGGTCGGCGCGCGCAAGGCGGCGGCGCTGGTGGCGCGGACGCGCGCGGGGCAATTGCTGCGCGGCTATCGCGGCGGCGACGCGCACGACATCGCCGCCATCGAGGCCGCGGTGACGAACATCGGGCGGCTCGCGCGCGATCTCGGCGACGTGATCGAATCCATCGACGTCAATCCCTTCGTGTCGCGCCCCGGCGGCGGATGCGTCGCCCTCGACGCGCTGGCGATCCTGCGCGACCGCGTCTCCGGGAGGCCCGCGCGATGACGACCTTCGATCTCACGCAAGACCAGCGCGCGTTGCGCGACGCCGCGCGCACGTTCGCCCGCGAGGTCATCCGACCGACGGCGCTGGAGGTGGAAAAGGCCGGCGGCGTCGTGCCGGCCGACCTGATCCGGCGCATGGCGGGCCTCGGCCTCACGGGTCTCGACATTCCCCGGGAATTCGGCGGACAGGGATTCGACGCGCTGACGTCGGCGATTCTCGTCGAGGAAATCGCCTGCGGGTGGTTTTCCGCGGCGACCTACGCCGTCAACATGGCGGTGCGGCCCATCGTGCAGGCGGGCACGCGCGCGCAAAAGGAAAAATTCGTGCCCGGACTGTGCCGCGGCGATCTCTTCGCGGCTTTCGCGCTCACCGAGCCGGAAACCGGCTCCGACGCGGCTTCCGTGCGCACGCGAGCGGTCCGCGACGGCGATTCCTGGGTCGTCAACGGCGCGAAGATTTACATCACCAACGGGGCGCGCGCCGATGTCGTGGTGGTTTTCGCGCGCACGTCCGACGAGGGACGCGGCAAGGGACTGACGCTGTTTCTCGTCGAACAGGGCGCGCCCGGCTTTTCCGTCGGTCAGCGATTCCGCACGCTGGCGCACGAGGCGAACCCGATCGCGGAACTGATCTTCGACAATTGCCGCGTCCCCGCCGAAAACATGCTCGGCGTCGAAGGCGAGGCCTTCGCCTACATGCAGAGGGATTTCGCGCAGACGCGCGCGATCTACGGCGCGCGCTGCGTCGGCGTCGCGCAGGCGGCGATGGATTACGCCTTGCAACACGCCGTGCGGCGCAAGCAGTTCGGGCAGGCCATCGCGAGTTTCCAGGGCATCCGCTTCAAGGTCGCGGACGTCCTGACGAAAATCGAGGCGGCGCGGGCGCTGACATACCGCGCCTGCGCGCTTGTCGACGCGGGGTCCGCCGAGGCGCAGGTCGCTGCCTCCATGGCGAAGAATTTCGCCAGCGACGTCGCCGTCGACGCGACCGCGGAGGCCATCCAGATCATGGGCGGCCACGGATTCATGCGCGATCACCCGGTCGAGCGTTTCTATCGCGAGGCCAAGCTGTTCGAGCTGGGCGACGGCACGCAGGAAGTGCTGCGGCTGCTCGTGTCGCGCGACGCCAACAAGAAGGCCGAAAGCGGAGAGAGCGCGCGGCTCGACTGACGACAGACGATCGATGGAGGGCAGCGATGAGTGGACTCGCAAGAACCGGACGCCGCGGCTTTTTCACTCTGTGTCTGTCGCTCCTGACCATGTTCGGGATCGCGGCCACGGCGCGCGCGCAATCGAAGTTGCGCGTCGGCGTTTTGAAGATCGGCGGACAGACGAACGCGTGGGTCGCGCGGGAGCAGGGACTTTTCGGGAAGCGCGGGCTCGACGTGGACTTGACCTTCATCCGCTCGGGGTCCGAGGGCGTCGCGGCGATGCAGGGCGGTTCGCTCGACATGATCATTTCAATTCCCGGCTTCGCGATCATCGGCAACGAGCGCGGCCTCGGCCTCGTCATGGTGTTGCAAAACCAGGTGGCGGCGAAAACGCCGCCGGACAGCGCGGCGCTGCTGGTGGGCGCGGATTCGGGGATCACGTCCCTCGCGCAACTCGCGGGCAAGCTCGTCGGCATCAACGCGTTGCACGCGCAGGAGGTCGTGTCGGCGCAGCACCTCATCCGCAAGGCGGGCGTGCCGCGCGACCAGATCAAATATATCGAGACGCCCTACGCGGCGATGGGGGAGGCGCTGAAACGCGGCGATGTCGCGGCCATCGTGCCCGTCGAGCCCTTCGTGACGACGACGCTGCAACGCGGCATCGGCAAGGTGGCGGCCTGGGCCTACAACGAGGCGGTTCCGGAGCAGCCGACGGGGGCCTATTTCGCCAAGCGCGCCTGGGCGGAAGCGAACCGCAAATCGCTGGCGCTCTATCGCGAGGCCATAGACGAGGCGAACGCGTGGCTGCTGTCGGACACGACGCGCGCGCGCGCCGCCGTGTCGCAATTCACGGGTCTCGCGCCGGAACTCGTGGCGGCCATGCCGCTCATTCCATGGTCGACGAAAGTGGACGCGTCGAAATGGGCGGCCCTCGTGAGCCTGCTCAGGGAGGAAGGCGAAATCGAGAAGGACCAGAAGCCCGAGGATTTCATCCTCGAACTCGAACCCGCGAAATAGCCCACGCGGCGCTCAGCCGGTTCCCCAGCCGTTGCCGTGGCTCCAGCCTTCCGGGGCGGGTTCGGTTCCGTCGAAATCGAGTTCGACGTTGGCGCCGAACGGATCCTTGAAGAACATTTGCCAGACGCCGAAGGGATCGTTGAGCCGGCGCATGCGCCAGGGAACGTTCTTTTCCTTCAACATCGCGATGACGGCGTGCATCCCCGTGGCGCGGAAGGCCATGTGGTCGAGCAAGCCGGCGGTGTCGTCGGGCAATTCTTTCTTCTGGATGACGTGCAGGATCGGCTTGTCGCCCATGTAGAGCCAGAGGCCCGTGCCGCCGAGATCGGGCGGCCGCGGGCCGACGCGCAGGCCGATCATTTCGTAAAAGGCCTGCGTCTTCGCGTTGTCCGCGGTGATGACCGTGAAATGATCCATGCCGCGAAGGGCGAACCCCTGCGTACGCGCGCCTGCGTTCATCGACGCCTCCCGTTTACTTTGACGATTTCAGGCCCATGAGATTGGCGAGCAGATTGCGCTGCGTCTGCGAGGTGCCCGCGGCGATGGTCGTCGAGCGGGAGTCGCGCAGATAGCGCTGCATGTCGAAATCCTCGTTGAGGCCATAGCCGCCCATGATCTGCACGCCCATGTTGGCGTGGCGGGCGTACATCTCGGACGTGAAGAGCTTGGCGTGAGTGATTTCCTTCAACGCGTCCTTGCGCTGCGAGACGAGCCAGTTGGCGCGCCAGGTGAGCATCTTGCCGGCCTCGAGTTCGGTTTCCATGTCGGCGAGCATGTGGCCGATGGCCTGGAAGGAGCCGATGGGCTGGCCGAACTGCACGCGCTCGGCCGCGTAGCTTTTCGCCAGATCGAACACCGCCTGCGAACCGCCGCAATTGCCGGCGGAGGAGACAGCGCGCTCGTATTGCAGGCCGCCCATCAGGCAATCCCAGCCGCCGCCCTCGCCGCCGATGACGCGATCGGCGGGCACGGACACGTCCTTGAGGAAAATCTCGTAGGTTCCGACGCTGCGCCGTCCGAGCATGTTGAGCTTGCGCAGTTCGACGCCGGGCGTGTTCGCGTCGATGAGAATATGCGTCATCCCCTTGCGGTAGTGCGCCTTCGTGTCCGTCTTCACGTAGGCGCAGATGACGCTGTTCTTCAGGCCCGCGCCGGTGGTCCAGAGCTTCTGGCCGTTGACGACGTAGCGGTCGCCGTCGCGGACGGCCGTGGTGCGCAGGGCTCCCACGTCGGAGCCCGCGTCCGGCTCGGAGATGCCGATGGCGAACTTGATTTCGCCGCCGAGCAGTTTCGGCAACCAGTGCGCGCGCTGTTCGTCCGTGCCCTTGCGCAGGATGTTGAGGCCGCAAAAGATGCTGCCGCCGAACGCCATCGTCACGTCGGTCGAGACGCGCGAGAGTTCATAGACGACGAGCGCCACGTCGAGCGCGCTGCCGCCAAGGCCGCCGACGCGCTCGGGGAACGGCAGGCGCAGCAGGCCGGCTTCCGCCCAGGCCTGATAGAGGTCCTCGGGATAGGCGCGTTCGCGATCCCACTTGCGCAGGGCTTCGGGGGGCGCGTGTTTGGCCATCAGCTTGACGACGCTGTCGCGAAGCATTTCCTGCTCTTCGGTGAAACCGAAATCCATCTTGTCCTCCGGAGATCAGGCGGTGACGATCAGGGCGTCGAGCGCCAGCGCGCCCTCGCCCTTCGCGTAAACATTCACGGGATTGACGTCGATGTCGACGATGTGCGGATTGGCGAGCATCAGAGCGCCTATTTTCGCGGCGATGCCGGCGAAGGCCTCCACGTCGCGCGGCGGCGAGCCGCGAAGGCCGCGCAGCAAGGCCGCGCCCTTCAGCTTTTCAAGTTCGCGCGCGATGTCCGCCACCGTCGAATCCGCCGGCAACAAGCGCACGTCGCGCAGGGCCTCCGTCCAGACGCCGCCAAGGCCGACGAGCAACACCGGGCCCCATTGCGGATCGCGCCTCGCGCCGACGATCATTTCGAGGCCGCCCTTCGGCGCCATCGCCTCGACGAGCATTCCGTCGAGCACGAGACCGGGCGCGGCTTCCTTCACGGCCGCGACCATGCGGAAGCCGGCGAAATCGAGGTCTTCCTGGTTTTCGATCCCGACGACAACGCCGCCCACGTCGCTCTTGTGGGCGAGCGCGTCGGCCTGCGCCTTGAGGACGACGGGATAGCCGATCTCGCGCGCGACGGCGCGGGCCTCGTCGGAATTCGACGCGAGGCGACCGCGCGGAACCGGCACGCCGGATTGCGAAAGAATGATCTTGCCGCGCCATTCGGCCAGCGTCCCGCGGCGATCGATTTCGAACCGCGGAACTTCGTCGACGACCGGGTTTCCGCCGCGCGCCTCGCGCGTGGCCTCGCTCCAGGCGGCGATCCGCGCGACGGCGCGCAGGGCGCGCTCGGGCGAGCGGAAGAACGGCACGCCGGCCGCGCGCACTTCCTTCAGGAAGACGTCGTTGAGCGGATATTCATCGCCGAGATAGCAGAGAGCGGCGGGCTTGTGGCCATGCGAAACGACGGGCTCCACCGCCTTCCACTTGGACATTTGCTGCGGCAGGCCGCCGCCCATCGCCGCGACGAGGACGAAGCCGACGCGCGGATCGTCCATGATGGCGCGGGCGCTGTCGCCGAAAAGCGCCGGCTTCGTCATCGCGGCGGCGGTCACGTCGAGCGGGTTGTCGACCGTCGCGAAGGACGGCAGGATCGATTTGAGCGTCGCCGCGGTTTCCGGCGAAAATTCGGGAATCGCGAGGCCAATGTCCTCGCAAAGATCGAGGCTCAGACCGCGCAGGGCGCCGGAATTGGACACGACGGCGACGCCGCCGTCGATCGGCTTCGGATTGCGCGCCAGCAAGGCGCACACGTCGAACAATTCGTCGAGCCCCTCGACCAGCAACACGCCCTCGCGCTCGACGAACGCGCGCATGACCGCGTAGTCGCCGGCGAGCGAACCGGTGTGGGTCTTCGCCGCCTCGCGCGCGCGCGACGAGCGGCCCGAATGCAGCAGCACGATGGGCTTGCCGGCGGCGCGAGCGCGCGCCGCGAGCGCGAGGAAATTGCGCGGGCGTCGAATTTGCTCGACGAAAATCGCGAAGGCGCTGACCGAGGGATCGTCGACGAGCAGTTCGACGCAATCCTCCGAGGCGCTCACCGCCTCGTTGCCGGTGGAAATCGAATGGGACACGGGGACGCCGCGGCCTTGCAGCGCGTAGCGGATGTTGCCGGACATGGCGCCGCTCTGGGCGATGACGCAGATCCCGGGCCCGGCGGGCATGACGGGATCGACGGGCTCGAAGGTCAGGGGCGCGCGTTCGGCGTAGCTGACGAAGCCGATGCAATTCGGCCCGATCACCGCGAGGTTGTTTTTCGCGGCGACCGCGGCGAATTCGTCCTGGGCGATCCTGCCGGCCTCGTCCTGCTCGCCAAAGCCGCTGGCGAAGACCACGGCGCCGCCAATGTCGCGGCGCGCGCAGGCTTCGAGGGTTTCCTTCACGATGGCGGCCGGCACGACGAGAATCGCCGCGTCGACGCCCATCGGCAGGTCATCGACGCTGGCGACGCAGGCGCGCCCGTCGATCTCGCCGCCGCGGCGGCTGACGAGATGAATCTCGCCAGGGAAGCCGAAACGCTTCAGATTGACCAGCGCGTTGTTGCCAACGCTGTGTTGTTCCGCCGAGGCGCCGACGATGGCGACCGAACGCGGCTTCAACAGCCGCGCCAGCGGCGCGCGTTTTTCCTGTCCCGTCATCGCGTCCTCAGTCGCGCTTGTAGGCGCCGAGGCCCGGACGATAGGACTTCTCGTCGAGGAATTGCGACATGCCCTTCGCCGCGCCCTGTTCGGGATCGCGGAACTTGGTCGCGTCGATCTTCGAGGCGAGATATTCGGCGGCCATGTCCCAGCTCATTTCGCGGGTGTAGTGATAGCCGACCTTGCAGGCGCGCAGCACATGGGGGTTTTTCTCCATGAGCTTTTTCGCGAGTTCCTTCACCTTGTCGACCATTTCGGCCTTCGGCACGGAGAAATTCACGAGGCCGATCTTCTCGGCTTCCTTGCCGTCGAACGTGTCGCCGGTCATGATGTAATAGAGCGCCTTGCGCTGTTGCAGCGCGGCGGCGACGGATTTCGTCACGATGCCGGCGGGAATGATGCCCCAGTTGATTTCCGAGAGGCCGAAGGTCGCCTCGTCGGCGGAAACCGCGAGATCGCAGGCGCACAGAAACTGGAAGGCGCCGCCAAAGCACCAGCCATTGACCATGGCGATGGTGGGCTTGGGATAATACATGAGCCGGCGCCATTGCCAGGCGGAGTTGGCGCGGTTCAGCCGCTCGCGCGCGACCGGCGGGCCGGCGTCCGGCTCGCGGAAATATTCCTTCAGGTCCATGCCGGCCGAAAAGGCGTCGCCCGAGCCGGTCATCACCACGCACTTGCAGGAGTCCTCGGCCTCGAGCACGTCGAGAACCTGATTCATCTCGAAGACGATGCCGGGATTGATGGCGTTGCGCTTGCCGGGACGGTTCAGCGACACCCAGGCGACGCCATCCTCGATTTTCACGAGCACATTGTTTTGCGGCAGGGATGCAAGGGCGTCGGTCACGGGGTTCCTCCGGGATTGGGGCGATGGCGTCTTTAACCAGACCGCGCGCGACGAGTCGATATGGCTCGCGCCTTGTTTGTCGCCGCGCGCTGGACATATTATCCGGCATGGCCCCGGAGAGGGCCGCCGGAGGGACGAGTCGCATGAAGTTCGTTGTCGCCTGCCTCGCGGTTCTGATGGCGACCGGCGCTTGGGCGCAGGACGCCGCGCGAGGCTATTTCGCGGGCAAGACCATCTCGATTCTGTCGCCCTACGAGGGCGCCGGCTCCTACCCGCAAATCGCGCTCGCCCTCGCGTCTCACTTGCCGAAATACATTCCGGGCAAGCCGGCCGCCATCGCGCAGTTCATGCCCGGCGCCGGCGGCATGAAGATGGCGAATTATCTCTACAAGCTCGCGCCGAGGGACGGGACGAGCATTGGCGTTCTCTTCGATGGCACCGCGAGCGCGCAATTGCTCTACGCCGGACAGGGCGTCGTCGAATACAGGGCGGACGCCTTCACGCCGCTCGGCACGCTGACGAGGGGCGACCAGTCCGTGCTGATCGTGCGCGCGGATTCGCCGATCCGGACCGTCGAGGACGCGCGCGAGCGCGAGGTGATCGTCGGCGGCGCCGCGGCGGGCGCGGGCAATGTCGTCGTGCCGCGCGGACTCAACTTTCTGCTGGGCACGAAGTTCCGCGTGCTCATGGGCTACCCGACGATGGCGAGCATTTTGCTGGCGATGGAGCAACGCGAGGTCGACGCGACCGTCGTCAACTGGTCCAATCTCGGCCAGCTCAAGCCCGACTGGATTTCGGAGGGAAAAATTCGCGTGCTCGCGCAGGTGGGCGGCGTGCGGCATCGCGACTTGCCGGACGCGCGGCTGATTTCCGAACTCACCGACAATCCGCGCGACAAGGCCGCGCTGACGCTCATTTCCGCCAATTCCATGTCGGGCAAGGGCATTGTCGCCGCGCCCGGCGTTCCGCCCGAGCGCGCGGCGGTTCTGCGCGACGCGCTCGCCGCGGTGATGAACGACCCCGATTTCGCTCTGTTCCTGAAATCGCAAAAGGTCGATCCCGAACCGCAGCCGCCGGAGTTTCTCGCGGACGTAATCGAGAAAATCCTGAGGACGGATCCAGAAATCGTCAAACTGGTACGCGAGAAAATCGACGCGCCATAGACGCCGTCAACGCCGTTCGGGCGGCTTCGGGAAAGACCCCTGCCCGCCCATGCCCGGCGGAAACTCTTCCTGCCGCTGATCGCCATCCATCGCGGCCTCGTGCGCCTCGATGTTGGGCGTCCAGAGTTTCAACTGGTCCCGCCGCGCCGAATGGCCGCCGCAATCGAAGGCGACCTTCGCCGAGCGGATCGAGGACTTGACGCAATCGGCGTAGAGAATGGTTTCGCCAGACGCCGGGCCGCCAATGATTTCGCCGCGCGGATCGATGATCGCGCTGCCGCCGGTAAAGCCATCCCCGGACAGAAAGTCGTATTTTCCAGCCAGGGACGCCGGCGGCATGACCGCGCCGACGCACAGCACATAACATCCCGACTGCACGGCGAAGGCGCGCGACAGGAGTTGTTGCGAGGGAAAGAACGACGCGCGTTTCGGATTTGGCGGCTCGTAGCCTGGCCACGCCGCGACGTGCAGTTCGGCGCCCTGTTCGGCGATGGCGAACGTCGGCAGCGCCATCTGGTGTTCGCAGCCGGAAAGGCCGCTCAAAAGCGCATAGCCGCGGTCGTGGACCTGCATGTCCATCGCGTCGCCATCGCCCCATATCGAACGTTCGTGCGGCGAGGGGCGCAGCTTCCTCTGGCGCGCGAGCAGTTCGCCATCGGCGCCGATGAACAGCAAGGTGGAATAGAGCGTGCCCCGCGTGATCGGATCGCGCTCGCTGACGCCGATGACGACATCGACGCCCGCCTGCCGCGCGGCCTCGCAAAGCGATTCTGTTTCCGGGCCGGGCACGTCGATGGACCCGGCCATGTAATCGCCGGCGAGATCCCACCAGGCGTCGCCGGTTGGCGCCGCGAGCGAATGCAAGGGATAACCGGGCAACCAGGCCTCCCCGAAGGCCGCGAGTTGCGCGCCGCGCGCCCCGGCCTGCCGGATCAACCGCAACGCCTTGTCGAGCGAGGCCCCGGGATCGCAGAAGACGGGCGCGGCCTGAATCGCCGCGACGCGGAAACTGTCTCCCCTGTCGGTCAATCTCGCGCTCCTTCGACGAAACGGAAACCCTTCGAACTCATGTCACGGCGCCGCGGTCGAGGACTTGTCCGCGGCTCCCGTGTTGAAATCGAGGACGAGGGTCGGGGAGATCCGTTTCCAGATATGATTGAAGATATTCATCCAGCTCGCGCAATAGACGCTCGGATTGTCGAAGCCGCGCTCGGCGGACCAGCGTTGCGCGAGGTGTCCGCCGCCGCAGGCGTCCATGAATTCGCACTGTTTGCAGGTGTCGCAAAGTCGAAGGCTGGCGTCGTAAGCCGCGCGCCAGCGAAAGTCCTTCTGGATGTCCTGAAGCGAATCCCTGAACACGCTCACGTCGGTGCGCGTGCTGCCGTCGCCGACGATGCGCAGCACGTCGAGCGGCTCCAGGGTTCCGTCGCTCATCAGCGTGACCGTCTCGATCGGCCCGAGCCCGATCGTGTCGGACACGGCCGCGTCGCCCATCAGGCCCTGGATCATCGCGTCGAGCGTGCTGATGCGAACGCCCCGCGCGGCGTAACGATCGTACCAGACATCGAAAAGCTTGATGAAATAGGCGTCAATGGGCGGCGGTTTGTCGAGATGCGACGCGTCGGGCGGCAGAATGTCAAATCTCTCGAACCCCAGTTCATCCACGATGTAGGAGAGAATTCGCTCTGGATCCGTCGCCGGATTACAGACGGTGATCAGTCCCGGTTCGATGCCGGCGGCGCGAACGCGCTTCAGTCCGGCGATCACGTCGGCATGGGTCCCCTGCCCCTTGAAATCGACGCGTTGCGCGTCGTGAATGTCGGGAGGGCCGTCGATGCTGATGCTGACGCCGATGTCGTACTTGCAAAAGATTTCAACCCATTCGTCGTCGATGAGAATGCCATTGGTGCACACGCCGCGGTCGATCACGCAGCCCGTGCGCTCCTCGATTCCGGCGAGACTTTCCTGCAGCTTGACGAAGCGGCGCTTGGGAAACAGCAGCGGCTCGCCGCCGTGAAACACGACCATGAAGTTTTCAAGCTGAAATTCGTTGATGTGTTGTTCGAGCTTTTCGCAAAAGGCGGATTCGGCTTCCACGGTGAAAACCGCCGGCTTCTTGTAAACGTCGGCGTCGCGAAACCAGTAACAATAGGTGCACGCGATATTGCAACGCGAAGCGAGCTTGACCAGCAAAAACGTGAAAACCGGAGCCTCTCCGGCGCCCTGCTGGGCGGAGGGATCGTGCTGGCGGCGCCGGTCGGGAGGAACATCGACGAACGTCATGTCAGGGGCGCCATGCGGTTTCGGAAAAAGGGGCCGCGACGGCCCTCGCGGGCGCGAGCTTCACGCCCGCGCTCGCCGCATTCATGTACGTCGTCTTCCGGTTCTCAGAAGAAACGACGATAGTAGAAACGACGCGGGCGATAGAAACGCCCGTAACGACGATAGAAGCGGCGATAACCGCGGCGATAGAACCGGCGGTAGAAATATTGCGCGACCTGGGTGCGATCCTTGCCGGTCGCGGCCTGGCTTTCCTGACGCCCCTCGGTGACGATCCCGTCGAGAGCCGGGTTCGTGGACTTCAAAGTCACCGTCTTGTCGGTCGCCTCGCGGGCGACCGCTTCACCGGCGACGGCGGCGGCGCCGAATCCAACGCCGAGCGCCTTCAGGCGGTCGAGAAACTTGCGCCTCGAGAGGCCGCTGGCGTTCAGGTCAGCCTGAATTTCGGAGATTTCCCGAGGCTGGTTTGTCCGGTCTTCGCTCATGCACGTCCTCCTGGTTTTATCAGGTTTCCGAATGAATTCGAGGTTCATCCGACGGGAAGGCTAACAGAGGGTCGCCCGACGCGCAACCATTCGAAACCGCTAAAAACATGGGGAATTTTTCGTGGCGGGATTGTGTTGACCCGCCCTGGTTCCTCCACGATCATGAACTGAAACAGCCCGCGAGCGCGGCCCTTTGCCGCTCCGCCGGCGAGAATCGGGAGAGAAACATGTCGGACGGGCAGACCCTCGAATCGACGCGGGCGAAAACATCAACGCCGCGCCGGCCCAAACTCGGACCCTTCGCCCATGTGAGCATGCCCTGCCGCGACCTGGCGGAAGGCAAAAAGTTCTACCGCGAGGTGCTTGGCGGCGAAATGCGCGTGGACACGCCGACCTTCGCCGCCTTCATGTTCGGCGACGTGGAAGTCGGCATCGGCAGTCAGGGATGCACGTTCATCGAACCGGGCGCCGAATATCCGCATTTCGCCTTTTACTGCGACGCGGAGACGATCGTCGCGATGAAGGCGTGGCTGACGGCCTGCCGGATTCCCACGTCGAACCTCTGGACGCGGCACGGAAAGGAAACGCTGATGTTCTTCCGCGATCCCTCCGGCAACATGATCGAACTCTACTGCAAGAGCGGCTACGCCGGCGCGGAACACTTGCCAAAGGGACCGCCGCGCGGACATGGCGTGGCTGTCAACGTCGACGCGTTGCGCTACGACGACTGGAGCCTGCCGGGCTGATCGCCGCGGCCCGCCATCGTTCCTTTATCGTTTCGCGGCCTTGATGGCGTTCCACACGCGCGCGGGCGTGTAGGGAAAATCAAGGTGCGTGACGCCCAGCGGGCGCAGCGCGTCGATGACCGCGCAGGCGAGCGTCGGCACGGCGCCCGTCGCGCCCGCCTCGCCGACGCCCTTGACGCCAAGCGGATTGCCGGGCGCGGGAATCGGACGGTCAAAGAGTCTGAGGCCCTTCAGTTCATGGGCGCGCGGCATGCAATAGTCCATGAAAGAGCCGGTCAGCATCTGGCCGCTCGAATCGTAGAGAACCGCCTCGTCGAACACCTGGCCAAGGCCCTGCATGACGCCGCCATGCACCTGTCCCTCGGCGAGCGTGTGATTGAGAATGTTGCCGCAATCGTCGACCGCGACGTAGCTCATCAACTCGCATTCGCCGGTTTCCTCGTCGATCTCGACCTCCGCCACGTGGGCGCCGGTCGGGAAGGCCCGGGCGGCGGGCATGGCGTATGTCGTGTCGAGCGGCGACCCGCCTTTGGCGGCGTATATTTTCGCCAGTTCGAGAATGCCCACGGACACGTCGGTGCCGCGCACGAGATAGCGCCCGCCGGTGAATTCGATGTCGTCGACGCTGGCCTCGAGATGACGGGCGGCGAGATCGCGGCCCTTCTTCACGGTCTCGCGCGCCGCGAGCAGGAGCGAATTGCCGTGCGACATGAGCGAGCGCGAGCCGATGGTCCCGTCGCCCCGCAATTTCGGGCCGTCGGGATCGGAATAGCGCAGCGTGACGTTTTCCGGCCTGACGCCGAAGACTTCGGCGACGACTTCCGGAAACACGGTCTCGTGGCCCTGCCCCGAGGGGCCGGACACGGTGTAGATGGTCGGATTGCCCGAGGCGCCGAACTGGATCGCCGTCTCCTCCACGGGGCTGCCGCCGCCGCCCGCGGGCTCGACGAAGACGCACACCGAGGCGCCGCGCAGCTTGCCGCGCCGCCTCGCTTCCGCCCGCCGCTCCTCGAAGCCCGCGAAGCCGGAATGTTTCAGCGCGTCGTCGAGAAGTCCCGCCGGATCGCCGCTGTCGTATTCGGCGCCGGTTGGCGTCTTGTAGGGGAAGGCCTCGCGCGGAATGAGATTGCGGCGACGCAGTTCGACACGGTCGACGCCCATCTGGATCGCCGCCTCGTCGACGAGCCGCTCCATGAGATAGGTGACGTTGGGCCGCGCCGCGCCGCGATAGGGCGTCGTCGCCGTCGTGTTGGTGAGCACGAGACGGTGCAGGCCATGCACGGCGGGGGTGCGGTAAAGGTTGACGATGTTGCCGGAGGGCGCGAGCGTGTTGGTGAACCCGCCGGGCGAGGAGAGATAGGCGCCGCCGTTGATGACCCACTGGACACGCAGTCCGAGAAACTCGCCCTTCGCGTCGAGCGCGAGTTCGCCATAAAGCTTGACGCCGCGGCCGTGATGGTCGCTGACGAAGGTTTCCGCGCGGGTTCCGACCCATTTCACGGGCCTGCCGACCTTTTTCGCCGCGAGCATCAGCGCGCAATATTCCGAATAGGCCTCGCCGCGGATGCCGAAGCCGCCGCCCACGTCGTGCGCGTGCACGCGCAACTTGTCCTCGGGGATTTTCGTGCCGACGGCGAGGCCGTGACGCATCATCGTCAGGCCCTGCGAGGGAACGTAAAGGTCGTAAACGTCCTTGTCCGCGTCGTAGAGAACCGTCGCCGCCTTGGGCTCCATCGGATTGCCGGCGATCCGCCTCGCGTCGAGCGCGAGTTTCGTCACGTGGGCGGCCTTCGCGAAGGCCTCGTCGGTCTTCTCCTTCGAGCCGTATTCGAAATCGAAGGCGAGATTGTTCTCGATCTCCGGGTAGAGCAGCGGCGCGCCCGGAGCGAGCGCGTCTTCGGCGTCGATCACCGCCGGAAGATCGCGATAATGGACGACGATTTTTTCCGCCGCCTCCTGGGCGCGCGCATGGGTGTCGGCGACGACGAGCGCGACCTCCTGGCCGACGAAACGCACGCGCGTTTCGGCCAGCACCTCGCGGTGGGGATCGCGCAGCTTCATGCCGTTCTTGCCGGGAAACTTGATGAGCGCGGGGGCCGGGCCGAAGCCCGCCGCCTTCGTGTCCTCGCCGGTGACGATGGCCAGAACGCCGGGCGAGGCGAGCGCCGCCGAGAGATCGAGGCCGAGCAATTCGGCGTGGGCGCGATCCGAGCGCAGGAAATGCGCGTGCGCCTGATCGGGGAAATTCCAGTCGGACGTGTAACGCCCCTGCCCCGTCACCAGCCTGAAATCCTCGCGCCGTCCGTGAAAAGGTCCGCTCATTCGCCACCCGCGTGAAAAACACCGCTATCATTGTGAAGGCGGGAGGCCACGCGCGCAAGCGGCCCCGCGCTTCCGGAAGCCATCTTTACGTCCGGCCCCGGACAGGTCATGTTCCCGGCGGGAGAGCTCCCCGGGACCGCCCGCGAATTTGAGTGGAGGAAGACCATGGACGACGCACATATCAAATCCCTCGCCACGCCCTCGCACGGCCCCGTCGAGCGCCGTCAGTTCCTGTTCATGTCGAGTTGCGCCGTTGGCTACGCCGCCGCCGCCGGCCCGGTGAACGCCCAGGCGATCAGCACCTCCGCCGAAGGCCTGACCGCCGGCGAAGTGAAGGTCGCCTCGCTCGGCGTCGATATTCCCGCCTATCGCGCCCATCCCGCACAGGGCGGCCCGTTCCCGACCGTGATCGTCGTCCAGGTAATCTTCGGCGTTCACGAGCATATCAAGGACGTCGTCCGACGTTTCGCGAAGGCGGGCTACTACGCGATCGCGCCCGAACTCTACGCGCGCCAGGGCGACGCCTCGAAATTCGACGACATCGCCAAACTCCAGGCGGAGCTCGTGTCGAAAGTCCCGGACGCGCAGGTCGCCTCCGACATCGACAACGCCATCGGCTTCGCGAAGGCGAGCGGCAAGGCCGACACGGCGAAACTCGCGATCGTCGGCTTCTGCTGGGGCGGACGCCAGGTCTGGCTCAACACGATCCGCAATCCCGCCTTCAAGGCCGGCGCCGCCTGGTACGGCCCGCTCAAGGGAGAGCCGAACGACCTGCGCCCGAAAACCGTGCTCGACGTGATCAAGGACAGCAAGGTTCCCGTCATCGGCCTCTACGGCGGCGCGGACGCGGGCATCCCCATGGACCAGATCGAGGCGGCGAAGGCGGCGCTGAAAGCCGCCAACTCCCCGTCGGAGATCAACGTCTATCCCGACACGCCCCACGGATTTAACGCCGACTATCGCCCCAGCTACCGCAAGGCGGCGGCGGAAGACGCGATGGCGAAAACGCTCGCCTGGTTCAGGAAGCACGGAGCCGGCTGAGACCCGCGGCGCGCGGGCCGCGAGCCCGCGCGCGACCGCCGGCGAGGTTGACGCGCAAGGTCATTATGGCTAGCAGTTGCGCCGCTCATTTTCGATTTCGCGACCGTTAGTTCGCGTTTTCGGCGGCCACGAAGCGCGAAGGGACGTCAACCTTTTGCTCGAACGGCACTGGCGGCGCGACGGAGCGCCGCGGCGAAAAGTCAGGGGCCCGCGCGGTCGGGGCAGGAGGGGTGTGAGCGTCAATGACGATGACCACGTTGAATAATAACGCGGCCACGGCGGATGCCGACGTGAAGATTCGCATCAGCAATCTGTACAAGGTGTTCAACACCAGGAAGGGCCCCTTCACAGCCCTGGAAAACATCAATCTCGACATCCCCACGGGCTGCTTCTTCATGATCGTGGGACCGTCGGGTTGCGGCAAGACGACCTTGCTGCGCATTCTCGCGGGGCTCGAGGAGCACACGTCCGGCACGCTTGAAATCGCGCGACCCGCGAAGGACAGGCCCGGCAACTCCATGGTCTTCCAGGGCGACTCGCTGTTTCCCTGGATGACCGTGTGGGAAAACGCGGCCTATGGCCTCAACATGCGCTCGCGTCCGCGCGGCGAAATCAAGGACGTCGTCGGCCATTACCTCAACCGGACCGGCCTCGCGAAGTTCCACGACCATTATCCGCACCAGTTGTCCGGCGGCATGCGCCAGCGCGTGTCGATCGCCCGGTGTTTCGCCAACGATCCCGACATCCTGCTGATGGACGAACCCTTTTCCGCGCTCGACGAGCAGAACAAGGTGCTGCTCCAGGAAGAGCTCCTGAGAATCTGGGAGGAGACGCGCAAGACCGTCATGTTCATCACCCATTCGGTCGACGAGGCGGTGACGCTCGGCGACAGGATCATGATCATGACCGCGCATCCCGGAAAGACGAAGGTCATGGTGGACGTGCCATTCGAACGTCCGCGCGGCGTGCTCGAACTGCGCGCGCGCCCTGAATACGGCGAACTCGTCTACAACATCTGGGGTTATCTGAAGGACGAAGTGCAGCGCGCCCGCGCCCAGGACGAAGGGAGAGACTCGTGACCGACGCCGTTCAGACATCTCCGAAGAGCGAAATTCGCGTCGCGCGCGCCCCGACGAAAATTGGCGGGGGCCTGAGCCGCGAGGCGACCGAACGGCTGATGAACCTGATCTCCCCGGTGGTTCTCATCGGCATCTGGGAACTGGCGGCGCAGCTGGGCTTCATCGACGTGCGCTTTTTTCCGCCGCCGTCGAAGATTTTCAAGGTCATGTGGAACATGATCGACAACGGCCTGCTGATGAAGCACATGTGGGCCAGTATGCAACGCCTGTTCTGGGGCATTCTCTATGGCGGCGTGCCGGCGCTCATCCTTGGCGTTTCCATGGGCCTCTACCGCAACCTGCGCATGGTGATCGAGCCGGTCATCGCCGCCACCTATCCCATCCCCAAGAGCGCCATTCTGCCGCTCATCCTGCTGATTTTCGGCCTCGGCGAAGCTTCCAAGATCGTCATGGTGGCGACGGGCGTTTTCTATCCCATCCTCATCAATTCGATGGCGGGCGTGCTGGAAATTCCCAAGGTCCACTTCGACGTGAGTCGCAATTTCGGCGCGAGCCGTCTGCAAACCTTCCGCACCGTGGCGCTTCCCGGCGCGCTGCCGCTGATCATGACCGGCGTGAAGCTCGGCGTCGGTCTCGGTCTCGTGCTCATCGCCATCGCGGAAATGGTCGGCGCGAAGAGCGGCCTTGGCTACATGATCTGGAACGCCTGGGAAATTCTCTCGGTCGAGACGATGTATGTCGGTCTGATCACCATCGCCGTGCTCGGCCTGTGCTTCACGCTGATCCTCAACGAGATCGAGCGAATGATCGTGCCGTGGCGTTCCTCGCGTTAGGCGCGCCGCCATAAAGGCATAAAGGGAGGGACAAACGCGAATGACAGCGGCCGCAGCGACGGACACCGACGGTTACGTCGCCTTCCGCTATCGGGACTTTCGTTTGCACTGCGCCGCGCGCCTGATCATGGGGATCGCGATGTCCATGCAGGCGGTGGCCATCGGATGGTATGTCTATTCGGTCACGAAAAGTCCGCTCGCGCTCGGCCTGACGGGTCTGTCGACCTTTCTGCCCTCCGCGTTTTTCGCGCTGTTCACGGGCCATGTCGCCGACACCTACAATCGCCGGATCATCGTCACGATCTGCTTCAGTATCTTCGCCATGGCCTCCCTTGGCCTGTTGTGGGTCGTGCTGACGGGCGTCACCGACGTGACGCCCATCTATGTTTTCACCACCATCGGCGGCACGGCGCGCGCCTTCTCCAATCCCGCGGCCCAATCCCTGACGCCGAACCTCGTTCCGAAACAGCATTTCGCCAACGCCGTGACCTGGTATTCCTCGGCCTGGTCGGCCTCGCGCATCGTCGGTCCCGCGATTGGCGGTCTCGTCTATATTCTGGGGCCCGTCGTGCCCTTCGCGATCGCCTTCGCCTGTTTCGCCACGGCCACGCTCTGCGTTTTCATGATTTCGACCTCTGGCTCCGCCGCGCAGGCGGGGCGCGGCCCGATCACCTGGGCGACGTTGAGCGCCGGCCTGCATTTCATCTGGTCCCGCAAGGTGATCCTCGGCAGCATTTCGCTCGATCTCGTCGCGGTGCTGTTCGGCGGCGCCGTGGCGCTTCTGCCGGTGGTCGCGCAGGACATCCTGCATGTCGGCCCCTGGGGCCTTGGCCTTCTGCGCGCCTCGCCCTCCATCGGGGCGATCGTCATGGGCGCGGCGCTGGCGCACTGGCCCATACGTGGCGGCGCCGGCAAGAAGATGCTGATCGCCGTCGGCTGCTACGGGCTCGCCACGGTGTTTTTCGGCTTTTCACAACATTTGTTCCTGTCGATGGCGATGCTGGCAGCGGTCGGAGCCAGCGACCAGATCAGCGTCGTCGTGCGGCACACCATGGTTCAGGCTGAAACGCCGGACGAAATGCGCGGGCGTGTCGCGGCCGTGAATTCCATCTTCATCAGCGGTTCGTCCGATCTCGGAGAATTCGAATCGGGCGTCACGGCCGCCTGGTGGGGCACGGTGCCGGCCATCGTCTTCGGCGGAGCGGCAACCCTCGTCCTCGCCGCGACCTGGGCGGCGATTTTCCCCGATTTGCGAAACCGCGACAAACTGGTCGAGAAATAGACAGGATCTGACCGGGAGTCCCCATGTTGACGTCCAGACGCGAACTCATCGCCGGAGCCGGCGCGGCCGCGATCCTGCCGGCGGCGACGCGGGCGCAACAAAGCTGGCCGGCGCAACCGGTCAAGGTCATCGTCACGCAGGCCGCCGGCGGCACGCCCGACATTGTCTGCCGGATGGTGATGGACCGGTTGTCGAAGGCCCTCGGCCAGCAATTCTTCATCGAGAACAGGCCGGGAGCCGGCAATGTCGTGGGCGCCCAGGCCGCCGCCCGCGCGCCGGCGGACGGCTATACGCTTCTGTGGGCGACGGCGGCCTCGCTGATCACCAATGTTTTCACCGTGAAATCCCTGCCCTACGATCCGCGCAGGGATTTCGTCAGCGTCGTGCGCGCGGCGAAGGGGCCGTTCCTGCTGGTCGCCAATCCGGACCTGCCCGCGAACACCCTGCCCGAACTGATCGCACTGGCGAAGTCGAAGCCGGGCAAGCTCAACGTCGCGACCGACGGGCCGCGCAACTTCTCCGGGCTCGTCGCGGCCTGGCTCAACAAGACGGCGGGCATCGACATGCGCCAGGTGCCTTACGCCACCATGCCGCAGGGCGTGCAGGACACGATTGGCGGGCGCGTCGAACTCGCCGTCCTCGCGCTGCCGAGCGCCGGCCCGCAAATGGCCGCCGGCAAGCTGAAGCCCATCGCCATCACCTCGGCGCAGCGCGCGCCAGGCTATGAACAGGCGCCGCCCATCGCGGACACGATTCCCGGCTTCGATTTTTATGGCTGGCTCGGCGTGTCCGCGCCGGCGGCCGTTCCGCGCCCGATTCTCGAAAAGCTCAACCACGAGATCGGCAAGATTCTCGACGACCGGGAGTTCGCCGAACCGCTCGCGAAAATGGGCTTCTATTCGCTCGGCGGCGCGAGCCTCGAAAAGGCGGCGGAGGAAGTGAACTCCGAATTCGACCTTTGGAAAAAGGTCGTGACGGAAATCGGCCTCGAGCCGGAATAGACGCGCCGTTTCGCCGCGGGGCGGCCATTGCTCTTCCGCCCGCGCCTGTCCTAACATCGCGCCCGAACAACATGATCGGGAGGCGCGCTTGGCGGCCAGACATTTCCTCGGGGTTTCTTGCGCCGCGTTGCTCGCGGCGACCGCGCTTTCGGCCCGCGCCGCGGACATGACCTGGGAGCGCGCGCTCAACGTCTCGAAGGAGCCGCAAAACTGGCTGCTCCACCACAAGAACTACGAGGGCCATCGCTACTCGGAGCTCGCGACGATCAACACCGGCAACGTCGCGAATTTGCGCCCCGCCTTCAGCGTCGGACTCGGCGGAATCCAGGGCGGCGGCATTCACAAGACCGGAAACCTCGAGGCGACGCCCATCGTCGAGGACGGGATGATCTACGTTCCCGACGGTTGGGGCTCCGTCTACGCCATCGACGCGACAACCGGCAAAAAAGGCCCGATCAAGTGGAAGATGGACCCCGGCACCGACAAGGGCTGGGCCGGCGAGGTCGCCTGTTGCGGCGTCAACAATCGGGGCGTCGCGCTGTGGAAGGACAAGATCATCTCGGTGACGCTCGACGCGCGGGTCGTCGCCACCAGCAAGGCGACGGGCGAGGTCGTCTGGGAGCACAAGGCCGGCGATCCCGCGCTGGGAGAAACCATCACGCTCGCGCCGCTCGTCGTGAAAGACCTCGCCATCGTCGGCTCGGCGGGCGGAGAATACGGCATTCGCGGCTGGATCGAGGCGGTCGATCTCAACACCGGCAAGCGCGCGTGGCGCACGCACACCATCCCCGCCCCGGGCGAGCCCGGCGGCGAGACCTGGAAAGACGGCCAGGAGCGCTGGAAACACGGCGGCGGTTCGGTGTGGGAGACCGGCACCTACGACACGACGACCGACACGCTGTACCAGGGCATCGGCAATCCGGGGCCCGATTACGATCCCGAATACCGACCGGGCGACAACAAATGGGCGTCGAGCGTGCTCGCCCTCGGCGCGGCCGACGGCAAGATCAAGTGGGGCTTTCAGTACACGCCGAACGACCCCTACGACTACGACGAAATCTCCGAACATCCGCTGATCGACGTCAGGATCGACGGGCAGGACCGCAAGCTCGTGGCGCACGCCGCGCGCAACGGCTTTTTCTACGCGCTCGACCGGATCAACGGCTCCTTCGTCGGCGGCCGGCAGTACGTCGATCGGCTCACCTGGTCGAAGGGGCTCGACCCCAAGACTGGCAAGCCGCTTGAATACGATCCCTCGAAGACGTTGCAGGAATACCAGCCGAACAGCCATGGCTCGCGCGCCAGCAAGGCGGGCGGAACCACCTGCCCTTCCGTTCAGGGCGGCAAGAACTGGGAGCCGACGGCCTACAGTCCGAAACTCGAATTGCTCTACATTCCCTCGATCGAGGCCTGCGGCGTGTTCGAGACCGTGCAGCAAAAGGATTTCGCCGACCAGGGCGGAACGGTCAAACCGCGCGACAGATTCACCGGCGGCGCTCCGAAAAACACCGACGCCATGTATGGCGCGATCAAAGCCGTGGATCCCCGCAGCGGCGAGCTGAAAGTCTCGCTGAAGCTCGATTATCCCAACTACAGCGGTCTGCTCGCGACCGCCGGCGATCTCGTCTTCGCCGGGCATTACGACGGCTCTTTCACCGCCTACGACGCGAAAACCCTGAAGGAACTCTGGCGCTTTAACATCGGCTCGCCGGTCAACGCGCCGCCCGTGACCTATTCGGTCAACGGCAAGCAATATATCGCCGTGCTCGCGGGATCGCGCATGTCCGCGGCCGTCATCGGGCGTTCGCCCGAATTGAAGGACATGTCGACGGCCTCCATGCTGTTCGTGTTTTCGCTGTGAGAGGGCGCGGGAGATTCACGAGGCGCGCCGGCCTCGCGTTCGCGGCGGCGCTGCTGGCGACGCCCGCCCTGGCCCATTCCACCTTGCGTCGAGCGAGCCCGGCGGAGGGCTCGCGGGCGCGCGGGCCCGTCACGGAAATCCGTTTAACGTTTTCACAGGGCGTCGAGGCGGCGCTCTCGACCGCGACGCTGACGCGCGACGGACAGAAGATGTTCGAAAACCGCGCCTTCGAGGCGGCGCCGAACGATGGCGCCGTCCTGTTGCTCCGCCTGCCGGAAGCGCTCGCCCCGGGGAGCTACCGCCTCGACTGGCGCGCGATGTCCATCGACACGCACATGGTTCAGGGGCGCCTCGGATTCGCCGTCGCGCCGTGAAGCGTCAGGCGGCGCGGGCCTCGTAGCCGGCGGCGTTGATCGCGGCGATCAGCGTCCCGGCGCTCGCCGTCGTCGTCGCGTCGAGCTTGCCGGTGGGCAAGTCGATGGCAACGGCGGCCTCGGGATCGGCGCGTTTGACAATCCGCGTCACCGAGTTGACGCAACCCTGGCACGTCATGCCCTTGACCGTGAGTTTGACGTTCGACGCTTGCGTCATCTCGTTTCTCCGTTTTCAGGCCTCGCGGATCGCTTCGCCCTCGATCTCAACGAGATAGGCAGGGTTGGCCAGTCCCGCAACCTGGACGACCGTGCTCGCGGGCGCATGGCCGCCAAGCCGACGGTTGCGAATTTCGCGCACCGCCGCGGCCCCGCCAGGAACGGTGCAATAGATCACGAGGCGGACGAGGTCGGCAATTTTCATGTCGCCGGCGGTCAGGACCGCCTCGATGTTGTCGAAAACGAGTTCCGTCTGCTTTTCGAGGCCCTCGACGATGGTTCCGTCGGCGCGGGCGCCGACCTGGCCCGAGATGATCAGCCTCCGGGCGACCGGCCCCACGAGCACGCCCTGGGAAAACCTCGACCCCGGTGTCTGGACCGTCGGGGGATTGATGAATTTCGGCATGGGTCGCCTCCTCGCTGACTGGCCATTCAGCCCGATTTGCCCGAATCATGCAATGGAGAACTCCATCGCGGCGCTGGCGTCGGGGGAACGACTCGCTTAATTCATCGGGGTCGCGGCGTCGTCGCCGGGCCAGTATCCACGGGATCGAACATGTTCGACTGGTTTCAATCGCTCATGCCGCGCGAGGACAAGTTCTTCGACTATTTCAGCCGGCACGCCCAGACGCTCGTCGACGGCTCGCGCGCCCTGCGCGACCTGTTGCAGCCCGGCTCGGACATCGCGGCCTGCGCGGCGCGCATCAACGCTTTCGAGGACGCCGCGGACGACATCACCCGCGAGGTCATGCTGGCGGTGCGCCGCACGTTCATCACGCCCTTCGACCGCAGCGACATCCAGGATCTCGTGGCGTCGATGGACGACGCGATCGACCAGATGAAACAGACCGCCAAGGCGATCAGGCTCTTCGAAGTCTCGCAATTCGAGGATCCGATGCGCGAAATGGCCGAGATCATCTGCAAATGCGCGGACATCACGGTCGATCTCATCGCCGCGCTCCGGCAAATGAAGAAGCAGTCCAGCCGCCTGATGGCGATGTCGGTCAAGATCACGCGTCTCGAGGAGGAATCCGACGGGCTGCACGACAACGGCCTGAAGCAGCTCTTCGTCAAAAATCGCGCCGCCGACCCCATGGCCTACATCGTCGGCGCGGAGATTTACGGCAATCTGGAGAAGGTCGTCGACCGGTTCGAGGACGTGGCCAATCGCATCAACAGCATCGTCATCGAACATCTCTGAGCGAAAGGTTCCCTCGTGACCAGCATCTCGCTCGCCTATCTCTATGTCCTGATCGCGGTCGCGCTGGCGTTCGACTTTCTCAACGGCCTGCACGACGCGGCAAATTCCATCGCCACCATTGTCTCGACGCGCGTGCTCAAGCCGCAATACGCGGTCGCCTGGGCCGCGTTTTTCAATTTCATCGCCTTCATGGTCTTCGGGCTCAGCGTCGCGCAGACGGTCGGCTCCGGCATCATCGATCCGAAGATCGTCACGTCGAGCGTGATCTTCGGGGCGCTGATGGGCGCGATCATCTGGAACGTTCTGACCTGGGCGCTCGGCATCCCCTCGTCGAGTTCGCACGCACTGATTGGCGGCCTGCTGGGCGCCGGCGTCGCGAAGGAGGGACTGTCCGCCGTGGTCTTCGCCGGCGTGAGCAAGACCGTCGCCGCGATTTTCCTGTCGCCGACCGTCGGCTTCGTGCTGGCGCTTCTCCTGATGCTGCTGGTGTCCTGGCTGTTCGTGCGCGCCGCGCCGGCCTCCGTCGACATGGTGTTTCGCTCCCTGCAATTCGTCTCCGCCTCGCTTTATTCGCTCGGCCATGGCGGCAACGACGCCCAGAAGACCATGGGCATCATCGCGGTCCTGCTTTACTCGCAAGGCATGCTGGAGGGGGGCTTTCACGTCCCGTTCTGGGTCGTGCTTTCGTGTCAGGCCGCGATGGGGCTTGGCACCCTTCTCGGCGGCTGGCGGATCGTTCACACGATGGGCTCCAAGATCACGCGTCTCACGCCCATGCAGGGTTGTTGCGCGGAGACGGGCGGCGCCATCATGCTGTTCGCGGCGACCCATTTTGGCATTCCCGTCTCGACGACGCACACGATCACCGGCGCCATCGTGGGCGTCGGCGCCGCGCGGCGCGTTTCGGCCGTGCGCTGGAACATTGCCAAGGACATTGTCGTCGCGTGGGTGCTGACCATGCCCGCGGCGGGCGTCATCGGCGCGATCTTCTTCCTTCTCGCCAGACATTTCGAGTGACGCCATGCAGGACGTCGGCGAAAACGAAAGCAATCCCCTGGCCCGCGAGCAGGTCGCGGCCCTGCCCTGGCGGATCGCCCATGGCGTCGAGGTCATGGTGATTTCCTCGCGCGGAACGCGGCGCTGGGTGCTGCCCAAGGGCTGGCCGATGAAAGGCAAGACCTTCGCGCAGGCGGCGGCGCGCGAGGCTCTTGAGGAGGCCGGCCTCGAGGGCGTCACCGGCGACACGCCATTCGGTTTTTACGATTACATAAAACGGCTGAAGAACGGCGCCTCGCGGCACTGCACGGTCGCCGTGTTTCCGATGCAAGTCCACCGGCAGCGCAAGAACTGGCCGGAGAAAGCCCAGCGGACGACCCGATGGATGCCGGTCGAGGAGGCCGCCGCCGCCGTCGAGGAAGCCGATTTGCGACAGTTGATCCTCGATTTCGGAGCCTCGATCACCGAAAGCGCGATCACGGCCGGCGCCGCGCGCGGTTAGCGCCTATTCCGCGCCCTTCTGTGTTTCGACGCGGAAGGCATGCGCCGGATAGACGCCGAGAATTTTCACCTCGTGGGTGAAAAACCGCAGTTCCTCCAGGGCGCGCCGCAAGCCGGCGTCGTCGGGATGGCCATCGACGTCCACGAGGAATTGCGTCGCGGCGAATTCGCCATCGACCATGTAGCTCTCGAGTTTCGTCATGTTGACGCCGTTCGTCGCGAAGCCGCCGAGGGCCTTGTAAAGGGCGGCCGGCACGTTGCGCACCCGGAAAAGGAACGTCGTGACGATCGGTCCCTCGCCCCGCGGCGCCCATTGCGGGGTTTTCGAGAGGATGATGAAACGCGTCGTGTTGTGCGCCTCGTCCTCGACGTTGCTCGCCAGCGTTTGCAAGCCGTAGATCTCCGCGGCCAGCGCCGGCGCGAGCGAGGCGCGGGCCGGATCGTTCCATTCGGCGACCTCGCGCGCCGAGCCCGCCGTGTCGCCGGTGACGACCGGCTTCAGCCCGTGCTCCCGGATGATCTTGCGGCACTGGCCGAGCGCGTGAACGTGGCTGTAAACCGATTTGATCGTAGCGAAGGAAGCGCCGGGAATCGCGAGCAACTGGAAATGGATCGGCAGAAAGAACTCGCCGATAATGTGCAAATCCGCCTGCGGCAGGAAATGATGGATGTCGGCGACGCGGCCCGCGATGGAGTTTTCGACCGGTATCATGCCGAGGCCGGCGGTCCCGTCGGAAATCGCGGTGAACGCGTCCTCGAAGCTCGCGCAGGGCAGCGGCGTCCAGTCCGGGTAAACCTCGTGGCAGGCAATGTGGGAATTCGCGCCGGGTTCGCCCTGGTACGCGATGACCTTGTTCACGCTCATTTCACAACTCTCCCGGGCCCGGCGGGCCAGCCGGTCCGTTTCACACAAACACGCGGAATATTCCAGTTCAGCCAAGCCGGAAGACGACGGCGAGGTTGTTCGCGGGCATTTCCGTGACATCGGGCCCGGAAAAGCCGGCGTCCCGGGCGACGCGCGCGACATCCGCGAGATCGCGCAGGCCCCAGGCTGGATCGCGCGCCTTGAGATCCGCGTCGAAGGCGAGATTGCTCGCGGCTGTCTCGACGCCCGCCCGGACAAAGGGGCCATAAACCACGAGCGGAGCGCCTTTTGGCAGGATCGCGGCGGCGCCCTGGAACAGCCCGAGCGTCGCCTCCCAGGGGGAAATATGGATCATGTTGACGCAGAGCACGGCGTCCGCCGCCACGACCGGCCAGGGGCGCAGCGCGGCGTCGAGCCGCAACGGCGGACGCACGTTGTCGACGCCGGTCTCCGCCGTCCAGGCGGAAATACTGGCGAGCGCCGCCGCGTCGGGGTCGGTCGGCTGGAATTCGAGGCCAGGCAATTCCCGCGCGAAAAACACCGCGTGTTCGCCGGACCCCGAGGCGATTTCCAGCACGAGGCCGCTCGCCGGCAAAACGGACCGGAGCACGTCGAGGATCGGTCCGCGATTGCGCGGCGTCGCGGGGGCGTGGCGGCGCGCGTCGCTCACGGGCGCTTTCCCCGGAGCATCTCGCGCGCGCGATCGAGATCGTGCGGCGTATCGACGCCAAGGGGAACCTCCCCGACGATGGAGACATCGATGCGCATCCCGGCCTCGAGGGCGCGCAATTGCTCGAGCTTCTCACGCTGCTCCAGCGGCGAGGGCGGCAGGGCGACAAACCGCGCGAGGGCCGCGCGCCGGTAAGCGTAAAGCCCGATGTGATGAAACAGGGGCCCCTCCCCGTGCGGCGCGGTGGCGCGCGTAAAATAGAGAGCGCGCAACCGTCCGGGCGCGACCTCCCCGCCCACGACCTTGACGACGTTGGGATCGCCGCGTTCTTCCACGCGGCGGATTTCCGCGGCCGCTGTCGCGATGTCGACGCGCGGGTCTTCAAGGGGGGCGGCGGCGGCGCGGATCGTCGCGGCCTCGACGGTCGGCAGATCGCCCTGGACGTTGACGATGATCTCGCAAGCGCCGCCCGGATCGACGAGGCCCAGCGCCTCGAAAATCCGGTCCGAACCGGACTGGTGATGCTGGCCCGTCAACACGGCCCGGCCGCCCGCCCGCTCGACGGCGGCGGCGATTTCGGGGCTGTCCGCGGCGACCACCACGTCGCCAACGTCAGCTTCCATGGCGCGCCGCCAGACGTGCACGATCATCGGCTCGCCATGGATATCGGCGAGCGGCTTGCCCGGCAGGCGGGTCGAGGCGATACGGGCGGGGATGATGACGATCGATCTGGACATCTGGCGGCAAAAAGAAGCATGGGACGGGCGCTTATACGTGTTGCCAAGCAACCGGCAAAGCGGGTAATCAACGCCGCGACGCGACATGACGGCGCGCGCCGCGCCAATCGCCAGACTTGGAGATCCACCGGATGGATTCCTTTGAATTCAACAAGATAGCCGGCAGCGTGTTAGGCACGCTGCTGTTCGTCATGGGCCTTGGCGTGATCTCCGACGGCTTGTTCTCGCATCCGCACATGGAAAAGGCCGGTTACGCGCTGCCGGGCGCCTCCGAGGGCCACGGCGCGGGCGCGGCGGAAGCCGCCGTTCACGTCGAGCCGCTGCCGGCCCTGCTCGCGAAGGCCGACCCGAAGAAGGGCGAGGCCGGCGCCAAGGTCTGCACGACCTGCCACACGCTCGAAAAAGGCGCCGCGCCCAAACCGACCGGCCCCAACCTCGCAGGCGTCGTCGGCCGCGCCATGGGTTCGACCGATTTCGGCTATTCCGACGGGCTGAAAGGCCATGGCGGCGCCTGGACCTACGAAAGCCTCAACGCCTTCCTGACCAATCCGAAGGCTTTCATCGCGGGCACGAAGATGGCCTACGGCGGCGAACGCGATCCGGCCAAGCGCGCGGACATCATCGCTTTCCTGCGCTCGATCACGGAAAACGCGCCGCCGCTGCCCGCCCCCTGAGGGCGGACCGGTTTCGCGCGTTCCGATCATCGACAAAAGCCGGCGCGCCCCGCCGGCTTTTTCTTTGCGCCCGGCGTCGCCCGCGGACTCTGGCGGCGCGGCGAAAAAGCGACATAATCGACGCGAATCATCATCGGGCGTCGATCGCCCCGCAGCATCGGAACCTCCGGATGACATTCACCCGCCGCCAGGCCGTCAAACTCGGCGCCGCCGCCCTCGGGGCCGCGCGGCTTCCCGCGATCGCGCGCGCCGCCGACGGCGAGACCGAAACCCACGGGCTCTCCACCTTTGGCGAACTGGGCGAAACGCCCGATTTTAGACATTTCCGCTATGTGAACCCGGACGCGCCGAAAGGCGGGACCATCGTGATGCAAATTCGCAACACTTCGGGAAACCAAAATTTCGAAACGTTCGATTCCTTCAACATCTACATCTTCAAGGGCGACGGCGCGGCGGGAGTCGACGCGCTGTTCGACACGCTGATGGCTGGCAGCGGCGACGAGCCGACGACGCAATACGGTCTTGTCGCGCGCGCCGTGCGTGTGTCCGCGGACAAGCTGACCTACCGTTTCCTGCTTCGTCCGGAAGCGCGCTTTCACGACGGCTCGCGCCTCACCGCGAACGACGTGGCTTTTTCGCTCAACACGCTGAAGACGAAGGGGCACCCGATCTACCGCGCCATTCTCGCGGAACTCGCCGGCGCGGAGGCCGAGACGGACGACGTGTGCAAGGTGACGTTCACGCCGAACCGCAGCCGCGACCTGCACCTGATCATCGCGGGGATGCCGATCTTCTCGCGGGCCTGGTACACGAAGAACGATTTCGAAGCCGCGACGCTCGAGCCGCCGCTGGGCTCCGGCCCCTACAAGGTGTCGCGATTTGAACAGGGGCGCTACGTCGAATACGAGCGCGTGAAGGACTACTGGGGCGCGAAGCTGCCGGTGAACGTCGGGCAAAACAACTTCGACCGCGTGCGCTGGGAATATTACCGCGAGCGGCAGATCGCCTTCGAGGACTTCAAGTCCGGCAAGATCAATTATCACGAGGAATACACCGCGCGTTTCTGGGCGACGCAATACGATTTCCCGGCGGTGCGCGAAGGCCGCGTGATCCGCGAGGAATTGCCGGGCCGCGCCGCGACGCCGGTGCAGGGCTGGCATTTTAACCTGCGCCGCCCGCAGTTCCGCGACGCGCGCGTGCGCGAGGCGATCATCAATTGTTTCGACTACGAATGGACCAGCAAGAACATCATGTATTCCGCCTACACGCGGTTGCAGTCCTATTTCGACAATTCCGACATGAAGGCCGAAGGCAAGCCCGGGCCGGCGGAACTGGCGCTGCTGGAGCCCTTCCGGGCGCGATTGCCGGCGGAGGTCTTCGACATTCCATGGGTTCCGCCGGTGTCCGACGGATCGGGCTCCGACCGCAACCTCCTGCGCAAGGCCGATGAATTGCTGCGCGCCGCCGGCTGCAAGCGCGAGGGCAGCCAGTTGCGCCTGCCGGACGGCAAGCCTTTCACCATCGAGTTTCTCGACACGTCCACGGTGATGCAGCCGCACACCGAGCCCTTCGTCGCCAATCTGAAAAAGCTTGGAATCGACGCGCAACGGCGCGTCGTGGACACCGTGCAATACAAGCGGCGCACCGACAGTTTCGACTTCGACATGGCGAGTTCCGCCATGGGCGGCTCGATGACGCCCGGCGTGGAATTGCTGAACATCTACGGATCGAAGGCGGCGGAGACGCCGGGCTCGCGCAATCTCTCGGGCGTGTCCCACCCGGCCATCGACTCGCTGCTCGACACGATCGCCAAGGCCGACAACCGCGAGACGCTGAACGTCGCGTGCCGGGCGCTCGACCGCGTGCTGCGCGCCGGGCGCTACATGGTGCCCATGTGGTACTCGGGCAAGTCGCGCATCGCGCACTGGGATGTTTTCTCGCGGCCCGCCGACGGACCAAAATACGGCACCGGGGCGCCGGGCACGTGGTGGTGGGACGCGGACAAGGCGAGGAAAATCGGCTATTCAGGCTGAGGGTCAGGCAACGCGGCGGAGTTCATGGCGGCCTATATCGCGCGCAGACTGTTGCTGATGATCCCGACCTTGCTCGGGATCCTCCTCATCTCGTTCGTCATCATCCAGTTCGCGCCCGGAGGGCCGGTGGAGCGCGTGCTGGCGCAATTGCAGGGCGCGGACCAGGGAACGGGCGGGCGCGTCGGCGCCGGCGCCAACGATCTCGGCGCCAATCTGGCGGCGCAATCGGCGGATTCGCGCTATCGCGGCTCGCAGGGGCTCGACCCGAAATTCATCGCGGAACTGGAAAAGCAATTCGGCTTCGACAAGCCGCCCGCCGAACGCTTCCTGCAAATGGTGAAGAACTACGCGACGCTCGACTTCGGCCGCAGTTTCTTCAAGGACAAGTCCGTCCTGACGCTCATCAAGGAGAAACTTCCGGTCTCGATCACGCTGGGCGCGTGGATGACCCTGCTGTCCTACCTTATTTCAATTCCGCTCGGCATCCGCAAGGCGATGCGCGACGGCAGCCGCTTCGACACCTGGACCTCGGGAATCGTGATCCTCGGCTACGCGATCCCCGGCTTTCTCTTCGCCGTCTTGCTGGTCATCCTCTTCGCTGGCGGATCGTTCTGGCAGATTTTTCCCTCGCGCGGCCTGTTTTCCGACAACTGGGCGGAGCTCTCGGCGCCCGCGAAGGTCGCGGATTATCTCTGGCACGTCACGCTGTCCGTGCTGGCGCTGGTGCTCGGCTCCTTCGCGACCTCGACCTTTCTGACGAAGAACTCCTTCCTCGACGAAATTCGCAAGCAATACGTGCAGACCGCGCGGATGAAGGGCCTCACCGAAACCCAGGTGCTCTACGGCCACGTCTTCCGCAACGCGATGATGATCGTCGTCGCGGGCTTTCCCGGAGCCTTCGTCAGCGCCTTCTTCACGGGTTCGCTGCTGATCGAAAACATCTTCTCGCTCGACGGGCTCGGATTGCTCACCTTCGAATCCGTGATGAACCGCGACTATCCCGTCGTCTTCGCCAACATCTACATTCTCGCCCTTCTCGGCCTCGTGGTGAATCTCCTGTCCGATCTCACCTACACCTGGATCGATCCGCGCATCGACTTCGAAACGCGGGAGGTCTGACGTGACGCAGGCCCCGCTCCAGGACGAACTCCAGGCCGCGGCCAGCGCGCCGCTGGCTCCCGCGTTGCCTGCGAAGGGCTGGCTGAAGCTCGCGCCCGTCAACCAGCGGCGCCTCGACAATTTCCGGCGCAACAGGCGCGGCTTTTATTCGTTCTGGATTTTCCTGACTCTGTTCGGCGTTTCGCTCTTCGCGGAATTCATCGCCAACGACCGGCCCATCGCCGTCTCCTACAAAGGCGAACTCCTGTTTCCGGTTTTCAATGATTATCCGGAAGAGAAATTCGGCGGCTTTCTCGCCACCACCGACTACCGCGATCCCGTGATCGCCAGCGAGATCGAAAGCCGCGGATGGATGCTCTGGCCGCCGGTGCGCTATTCCTTCGGCACCGTCAATCTCGACTTGCCGACGCCCGCGCCCTCGCCTCCCACCTGGGCGCTCACCCGGGAGCAATGCGAGCCCGCGTTGAAGAAGCGATTTCCGGACCGCGCCGGCGCGACTTGCCGCGATCTCGAAACCAACTGGCTCGGCACCGACGACGCCGGCCGCGACGTCGTCGCGCGACTGATCTACGGCTTCCGCATCTCCATCCTCTTCGGCCTCACGCTCGCGGGCGTTTCCTCCATCATCGGCATTCTCGCCGGCGCGGTGCAAGGCTATTTCGGCGGCTGGCTCGACCTGATTTTCCAGCGCTTCATCGAAATCTGGTCGTCGTTGCCGCATCTCTACATTCTCATCATCGTCTCCTCGATCATCACCCCGAGCTTCTTCGTGCTGCTCGGCATTCTCCTGCTGTTTTCGTGGGTGTCCCTCGTCCACGTCGTGCGCGCCGAATTCCTGCGCGCGCGCAACTTCGAATACGTCAACGCGGCGCGCGCGCTCGGTCTCTCCAACGTCAAGATCATGTTCCGGCACGTGTTGCCGAACGCCATGGTGGCGACGCTCACCTTCCTTCCGTTCGTCGTCAACGCCTCGGTGACGACGCTCACCTCGCTGGATTTCCTTGGCCTCGGCCTGCCGCCGGGCTCCCCCTCGCTGGGGGAAATGCTGTTGCAGGGCAAGGCGAATTTGCAGGCGCCCTGGCTCGGGCTCACGGGCTTCTGGGTCATCGCGATCATGCTGTCGCTGCTCGTCTTCGTGGGCGAGGCGGTGCGCGACGCGTTCGACCCGCGGAAGACGTTTTCGTGAGGACGCGCCATGATTCCGGCCGGTAGGGCGCGAAAATGAACACGATCGTTTTGAACCAGACGCCGTCATCGCGGATGCCGCATCCACGAAAATTGCCCGGCGCGATCCACCTCGTCACGGCGTCGATGTCCCGACGCCGCTCCATCATGACACTGGATGAAGACGCGCGGCGGCTCCCCATGACTCCCGGCCGTCTCGACCCTGACATGAAAGGCGTCGAAGCTGTTCCCGGTGCCTGTGTCCGGGGCGCAGCCCGGTGAGCGATAACTCCCCCCTCCTCTCCGTCCGCGATCTCTCGGTCGCCTTCTCGCAGGCGGGCAAGAGTTTCACCGCGGTCGATCGCGTGTCTTTCGATCTCGCGCGCGGACGCACGCTGGCGCTCGTGGGAGAATCCGGCTCCGGCAAGTCCGTCACCGCGCTCGCCATCGTGCGCCTGCTGGGCGCGACCTCCGCGACGTTTCCGACGGGCGAAGCGCTCTACAAGGGACAAGACCTGCTGCGCGCCGGCGAGGACGAGCTGCGCAAGGCGCGCGGCGCGGAAATCACCATGGTCTTTCAGGAGCCCATGACCTCGCTCAATCCGCTGCACACGATTGAAAAGCAGATCGGCGAAATCCTGGAACTGCACGGCATGGCCGGGGCCGACGCGCGGCGCGCGCGCGTCGTGGAATTGCTCGACGAAGTCGGCATTCCCGATCCCGCCTCGCGCATCGGCGCCTGGCCGCACCAGCTCTCGGGCGGGCAGCGCCAGCGCGTGATGATCGCCATGGCGCTCGCCAACCGGCCCGATCTCTTCATCGCGGACGAGCCCACCACCGCGCTCGACGTGACGGTGCAGGCGCAAATCCTGAAGCTGCTGAAGGAGCTCCAGCAAAAGTATGGCATGGCCATGCTGTTCATCACCCACGACCTCGGCATCGTGCGCAAGATCGCCGACGACGTTTGCGTGATGCAACGCGGCAAGATCGTCGAGGCGGGGCCGACCGCGCGGGTTTTCGACGCGCCGCGGCATCCCTACACTCGCGCGCTGCTGGCGGCCGAACCGAAAGGCGATCCGCCGGCGCCGGACGCCGCGGCGAGGCCGGTCGTCACGGGCGACAACATCCGCGTCTGGTTTCCGATCAAACGCGGCTTCCTGCGGCGCACCGTCGGCCACGTCAAAGCCGTCGATGGCGTCGACATCGTCGTGCGCGAGGGACAGACCGTCGGCGTCGTCGGCGAATCCGGCTCCGGCAAGACGACGCTCGGCCTCGCGCTGCTGCGCCTCATTCGCTCGGAAGGCGCCATCGCCTATCTGGGCAAGCCCATCGACGCGCTCGGGTCGAAGGCCATGCGACCGTTGCGGCGAGAGATGCAGATCGTGTTTCAGGATCCGTACGGCTCGCTGTCGCCGCGCATGTCGGTCGCCGAAATCGTCGAGGAAGGGCTGCTGGTGCAAAACCGAGGTCTCGGCGCGCGCGAGCGGCGGGAGATCGTCGCGCGCGCGCTCGCCGACACGGGGCTCGACCCCGCCGCGATGGACCGCTATCCGCACGAGTTTTCCGGCGGACAGCGCCAGCGCATCGCCATCGCCCGCGCCATGGCGCTGGAGCCGCGCTTCGTGGTGCTCGACGAACCTACGTCGGCGCTCGACATGTCCGTTCAGGCGCAGATCGTCGATTTGCTGCGCGACCTGCAAAGGCGCCGCAATCTGGCCTATATGTTCATCAGCCACGATCTCCGGGTCGTGCGGGCGCTGGCGACCGATCTCATCGTGATGCGAGGGGGCAAGGTGGTCGAGAGCGGCCCGGCGCGGGATATTTTCGCGGCTCCGTCGAGCGACTATACAAAGGCGCTGTTCGCCGCCGCCTTCAATATCGAGGCGGCGCCGGCCGACGTCATTCATCAATAAGGGTCTCATGACGCGCGCCATTCTTCTCGTGCTCGATTCCTTCGGCTGCGGCGGCGCGGCCGACGCGGCCGACTTTGGCGACGCGGGCGCCGACACGCTCGGCCATGTCGCGGAGGCCTGCGCCGCCGGACGCGCGGACCGGGCGGGGCTGCGCGCCGGCCCGCTGCGCCTGCCGTTTCTCGACGCGCTGGGGCTTGGCCTCGCCGCCGAGGCCTCGACCGGAAAGCTTCCGCCGGGCCTCTCGCGCCCGGCCTCGCCCCGCGCCGCCTGGGGTTACGGCGTCGAGGTCTCGAAGGGCAAGGACACGCCGTCCGGCCATTGGGAAATCGCCGGCGCGCCGCTCGATTTTCCCTGGGGCTATTTCCCGGACACGCGGCCCGCCTTTCCGCCGGAGCTGACGCGCGCGATCGTCGAAGCCGGCGGGCTGCCGGGCGTCCTCGGCGACAAACACGCCTCCGGCATCGACATTCTGGAGGAACTTGGCGCCGAACACATGGCGAGCGGCAAGCCGATTGTTTACACGTCCGTCGATTCCGTGCTGCAAATCGCCGCGCACGAGGAAACGTTCGGGCTCAGGCGACTTTACGATCTGTGCCGGATCGTGCGACGCCTCGTCGATCCGCTCAACATCGGCCGCGTCATCGCGCGGCCCTTCGTCGGCCCGGGGCCCGGAGCCTTCAAGCGCACGCCGCGCCGCAAGGATTTCGCCATGCCGCCGCCCGCGGGAAACCTGCTCGACCGCGCCGCGGAGGCGGGGCGCGCCATCGTCTCCATCGGCAAGATCGGCGACATTTTCGCCCATCGCAACACCGGGCGGGAGATCAAGGGCGCGGGCCACGCCGACCTCGTCGAAAAGACGCTCGCGGCGATGGACGAATTGCCCGACGGCGGCCTGCTGCTCGCCAATTATCTCGACCTCGACACGGACTACGGCCACCGCCGCGACGTTCCCGGCGCGGCCTTTTGCATCGAGGATTTCGACGCGCGCCTCGCGCGGATCGCGGCGGCGCTGCGGCCGGGCGACCTCGCGGCGTTCACCGCCGACCACGGCAACGATCCGACGTGGCGCGGCGCCGACCACACGCGCGAGCACGCGCCGATTCTCGCCTTCGGCCCCGATGTCGCGCCGCGCGCGCTCGGGCGGCGCGAGACCTTCGCGGACATCGGCGCCAGCCTCGCGAAACATCTCGGCCTTCCGGCCACGACGAGCGGGAGGCCCTGGTGACGAGGTTCGACACGGGCTGCGCCTGCTGCCGCGACGATTTCTACGATTACGAGGAATGGCTGATGAAAAACGTCCACGTCGTCGATCATCCGCTCGTGCAGCACAAACTGACGCTGATGCGCGACAAGGATTGCTCGACACAGAAGTTCCGGCGCCTGCTCAACGAAATCGGCATGTTGCTGTGTTACGAGGTGACGCGCGAACTGCCGGTCGAGGCCGTGAAAATCGAAACGCCCATCGCGGAAATGCACGCGCCGAAACTCTCCGGCAAGAAGCTCGTGTTCGCCCCGATCCTGCGTTCGGGCATGGGCTTTCTCGACGGCATGCTGGAACTCGTGCCGTCGGCGCGCGTCGCCCACATCGGCCTGTATCGCGATCCCCAGACGCTTCAGGCCGTTCAATACTATTTCAAGGCGCCGCAGGACGTGGCGGAGAGGCTCGTCATTCTCATCGACCCCATGCTCGCCACCGGCAATTCCGCCTGCGCCGCCATGGAACTGCTGAAGAAAAAGGGCGTGAAGGACATTCGTTTCGTGTGCCTTCTCGCCGCGCCCGAGGGAATCGAAAAGCTGCGCTGCGCGCATCCCGACGTGCGAATCTGGACCGCCGCCATCGACAGCCATCTCAACGAGCACGGCTATATCGTGCCGGGGCTGGGAGACGCGGGGGACAGGATGTACGGGACGAAGTGACTGAATTAAGTCAATTTTTCCTTATAAACATCGTCCGTGAGGTAGGAATCAGAAAAATTATATTTTTCTTTAATAAAATAACGAGCAAGCATGCGTATTACTTCCGCTGCGTTGAAAAGCCGCCGGGATTCATTGGCAATATCTGGATCGGAAGGCACGTCGCGTGCGGCGTGCGCAGTCGCGACACGACAATATTTATAGATATAATTACCGTAATCAACTCCAATTTTTTCTCTATTTTCTTCAAAAATATTCAGCATATATTCTGGAATGGATTTCCTGATTTCTGGAAAAACATCATTCACCCAGCTGAGAATTTTTTCCCTCGTGTCGTACGTTGTCTCGAATACACGAAAAAAACTGACCACGGCGTGACTTGCCAATCCCACTGAGGACGCATTCAATCCGTCACGGTAGTAAGCCAAACACCGCTTCAAATTATCGTCATCCGGAACTGTTCGACAAAAATACCAATCAGGCATTGTCATGAAAGCTAAATTTTTCCTCGGTACTTGTACGGGGATAGGATTTCCGGACCATCCCTCGTGTAAAGACGCCGGCCTGTCTTCGCACCAACTCATTACGCTCAACATGCGATTTATGAGTGACCGCGCATCGGTGACTGAGATGCGTTCATTGACCAAATCAATGCTGATGGAATTCGAGTAATCTTTCGTCTTCGGGAATAGAACAAAATGGTGCCCGCCAAATTTCGTTCTCGTTGGTTCTTTTGGCCACGCTACTTCTGCGTCAACGCGCAGGTTCAGAAACCTGGACGAAGAACGAGCCCCAAGTCGCTGGTAAAAATTCTCCTTCTCTTGCTCTGTTTCGTATTCGCGCCAATCTGTCTTTAAAGGTCGATCCAGTTTCCGCGAAATTGAAAGTCCGCTTGACAGGTCTCTGAAGAATGTTGACCCGAACGATCTTTGAACGGCTGTTAAATTTTGCAATCGTTCGTGCTTATAATTTTTCTCGGCCCCAGACGAGAGAAGACTGAAATTATATTTCGATACAAATGAAGCTGTCTTATCTCGGTCATTTTCACGAAATGAAATTGTCGCGGAATATTCTTCATCTTGCCGATTATATCCAACAGATAAAGTTAATCTTAAAAGATTCGAACCCGGATCACCAAACCCAACTAGATTTGCCACTACGCGTCTCAAATTTTCCTCGCCCTTATATGACATTTCTGCTCCGCCGACAGGACGCAGGTCGCCCAAAATTAGCGAAGCAAGGCCAGCAGAGCCGGGCAGTGGATGCGCAAAACTCAACACCGCATTCGCAATTTGCTCGTCGGATAATCTGATCCCGGAATTTTCGCGCCCTCGGGGAAGAAGGGCATAACCTCTCAAGCTTTCAAAACGCGTCTGTGTTTGATCGAGTTTTTCGTTCCAAGAGAGCCGTTCATGCAACCAGAACATAAGATCACGCGCATACATTCGGCGACAAGCTCCTTTCAGTCGAATGAGAACAATTGCTTCATATAAGATATTTTCCAAATTTTGGAGATGTTTAGCATGGACCTGTCACCGAAAAGTCGATTGGTAACTATTTCAAAATGAATGACGGCAGCGAGCTGCGCCAATCAGAATTTTCGTTGAAGCGCGTTGAGCGGAACTCCCTCCCCCCTCACCTCGGCCTGAAAATCTCGTCAAACACCTTCTGCGCCGCCTTCGTCTCCTCCGGGTTCTGCATCAGGAACACGATTTTCTTTTCCGCGAGTTTCTGCCGCACGTCCTTCGGATTCGCGTCCACGTCGAGGCGCGTGGGGATGCGGCCTCCGTTTTTCGACGCGTATTCCTGCGCCTCGCGGCTGAGCAGGAAGTTCGCGGCGAGTTTGGCGGCGTTGGGATGCGGCGCGTGGCTGTTGATGCCGACCATGCCGAACCAGAGATGAACAGGGTCGAGCGGGACATAATCCGTCGGCTGGCCCTGCTGTTTCAGGTTCGTCGTCAGCATCGTGTAATTCATCAGCGCGATCGGATATTCGCCGGCGGAAATCTGCCGCGCCATGGCGAAATGGCCATCGACGATGACGGGGTTGAGCGCCTTCGCGATGTCCTCGAGAATTTTGCGGCCCCTGTCGGCGCCGTAGTGCACGAACAGCGCCGCCATCCATTCGCGGTCCGTCGCTTCCAGCGCCACCTTGCCGGCCCATTGTTTCTTCGTGGCGAAATCCTCGTAGCTCGCCGGAAGCTCCTCCTTCTTCACGAGGTTGGTGTTGTATTGCGGCGCGTTGTAGCCGGCGTAGACGCCATACCAGCGTTTGTCCGGCCCGCGCGCCTCCGGCATGATGTCCCTGGCCAGCGGCGGCTCCCAGGCCAGCGCCAGCGCGGGCGGTATGTGATGCACGGAGCCGGCGTTGTGCACGTCCCACGATTGCTGGCCGGTGCGCGCCTCGAGCGCGATGCGCGCCAGCATCGGCGATTCCGCGTTGCGCACGTAGTTCACCTTGATGCCGGTGGCGTCGGTGTAGAGCTTCCACATCGGCAATCCCTCCTGTTCGTTGGTGGAGGAATAGACCGTGAGTTCGCCCTCCGCCTTCGCGGCGGCGAGCAATTCGGGAATGATCCAGTCGGGCGCCGCTGTTTGCGCGAGCGCGGGGGCGCCGGCGCAGAGAGCGAAGGCGGAGAGAAGGGCTCGGGCGAGGGTCAAGGCTGCCTCCTGGCGTTCGTGGACACGGGATCTCTCGCGGCGCGGCTCACCGCTTCTTGAAAATCTCGTCGTAGATCTTGTTGGCCGCGCGCGATTCATCGCCGCTGATCAGGATGGGAACGAGCTTCTTCGAAAGCAGGCGCGTCAGCGCGTCCTTCGGAGTCGGCTCCACGTCGTCGCGCGTCGGCAGGCGGCCCGTCTTCGCGGCGAATTGCTGGGCCTCGCGGCTGATCATGAAATTCGCCGCGAGCAAAGCCGCGGCGGGATGCGGCGCCTTCGGGTTCACGCCAACCTGCGAAATGAAAAACGAGACGGGATCGAGCGGGAAAAACTCGACCGGCGCGCCGGTGAGTTGCATGTTGCTCGTCAGCATCGTGTAGTTCGACAGCGCCACCATGTGCTCGCCCGCGGCGAGGGCGCGCGCGAGCGCGAGGTGCCCGTCGACGATCACCGGATCGAGCACGCGCACCATCTCCCCGAGCAGCTTGCGGCCACGCTCCTCGCCGAAGTGCCTGAACATGCCGAGCATCCATTCGCGGTCGGCGGTGTCGATGGCGACGCGGCCAGCCCATTGTTTCTTTTCGAGGAATTCCTCGTATGTTTTCGGCAGGTCTTCCTTCTTCACGAGGCTCGTGTTGTAGGCGGGCGCGTTGTAGGCGGCGTAAACGCCATACCACTTGCGGCCGGGGTCGCGCGCCTCGGGCCGCAGGTTCCTGGCCTCCGGAGGATCGAAGGCCTTCGTCAGGGCCGGCGGCAAACGGCTCACGGCCGTGGAATTCATGATGTCCCACGACGACTGGCCCGCGCGCGTTTCCGTGAGGATGCGCGAGATCAGGGGCCCCTCGGCGCCGCGAATGAAATTGATCCTCACGCCGGTCACGTCCTGAAACAGCCTCAGGTGCGGCAAGGCTTCCTGTTCGTTGGTGGAGGAATAAACGGTCAACTCGCCTTCCGCGCGCGCCAGCGGCAGGAGGTCGGGAATGACCCAGGAAGGGAGCGGCGTTTGCGCGCGGGCGGAGGCCGTCGCGGCGAGCGCGATCGCGGCGACGCGTGCGAGCGAGCGCAATTGGATCATGTCGTCCTCCCGGCGCGGGTCGTCCCCGCGCGGGGATGTTGGCGCGGCGGGAGGCGACGTGTCAAACGCCGCCGGTCACGCCCGGCGCAGGGCGCGCGGGCTCTGGTCGACGAGGTCCATCATTTCGTGGACGAGCTTTTCGGTCAGCGCCGCGCGGGTTTTCGCGTGCGCGGGCTCGTCCCACAGGTTGTGCGTTTCGTCGGGATCGGCGACGCGATCGTAGAGTTCGCCCCAGGCCTCGCCCTTGTAGATCGACAGGCGCCATTGTTCCATCAGCAGCGTGCGCACGAAGGCCGCCGTCGCGAAGCCCATGCGCGGCATGTTGTCCTGATATTCGATGACGAGGCTGTCGCGCGCCGTTCCGGCGCCATTGATCGGCGCCGAGAGGGAGCGGCCCTGAATGCCCCAGTAGGGCTTGAGGCCGGCCCGCTCGATGATCGTCGGCGCGAGATCGGCAGTCGAGGCCAGGGCCCTCGTGACGCGGGCCGCGCGGCTCGCGGGATCGGACCAGATGAAGGGCACCTGCGTGATCGAATTGAGTTGCAGCGCGCCCTTGAGCAGCAGCCCGTAATCGCCGAGATAATCGCCGTGGTCGGCGTTGAAGACGATGACGGTGTTCTCGTATTGCCCGTTGGCCTTCAAAGCCGCGACGATCTCGCCGATGGCGTCGTCGATCATGGTGATCATGCCGCAGCTCAGCGCCATCGCCTCCTTCAGCTCGCGCTCGTCGACCATGAAGGCTTCCTGCGTCGAGGTGACTTCGGTTTTGTCGAGATGTTTCGCGCGCATCGCCAGCATGGGCGGGACGGGATTCCGATGCGCTTCCCAGGGCAGTCGCGTGTTGAAATCGGCCGGATTGTACATGTCCCAGTATTTGCCCGGCGGCGTGAAGGGATGATGGGGATCGGGAAACGACACGAACGCGAAGAAGGGCCGATCCTCGCCCTTCGCGCCGTCGAGGAAGGAAATCGCGCGGTCCCGGATGAACGAGGTCGGATAAAGCTCCTCCGGAATGGGCGTGCGCACGGCCTGCGGGCAGGTGTAATCGTGCGGCAGTTGATTGGCCTTGTCGCGCCAGGCGTCGGCCTCGGGCGTCTTCGATTTCAGCCACTGGTAATAATGGCCATGCGCCTGGTCGCCATGGTTCGTCACCATGTCAACCTGGTCGTAGCCATAATAGGGCGGACGGAAGGCGTAGAAATCCGCGGAGAGATAGCGCTCGGGCGTCTCGTTGAGATAGTCGCCGCCATCGTCCTTCCAGGCTTCACTGATGGCGCCGAGCGCCGCGGGATCGACGGGCTGCGGCGCGGGAAAAGCGGTCATCGCCTGGACATGGCTCTTGCCGATGAGCGCGGTGCGATAGCCGCCCTCGCGCAGAACCTCGACGAACGTGCTCGCGTCGTAGGACAGATGATTGCCGTTGTGGCGCAGCCCGTGGGCGGAGGGCATCCGGCCGGTCAGCAATGTCGCGCGATTGGGCATGCAGACGGGGCTGGCGACGTAAAACCGCTCGAAACGCGTGCCGGTCGCGGCGATGGCGTCGATGTTCGGCGTGCGGACGACCGGGTGCCCCTGGCAGCCGAGATAGTCGGCGCGGTGCTGGTCGGTGATGATGAAGAGAAAATTCGGCTGTTTCGACATCGGACGCGGCTCCCCCGCCGGAGCGCGGCGCCGGCTGTCATGCCTATAGCCCGACGCCGGGCTTCGCAAAAGCCGCGCTTCCCAATCGACCCGGTCTGTCCTAAGCTCGAGACAACTTGACCTTGGAGGAATCGCGGATGCGGATGGTATGGGCGGGGGCCGTGATATTGGCCGGCATTGCCGGCGCGCGGGCGCAGGAACACGCGGGCGAGCACGGGCCCGCCGATCTCAATCCGACGCAGGCCGAGGGCCGCCGTCTCTATCAACAGTCCTGCGGCGTGTGCCACACGAAGCCGACGATCACGGCGCCCCTGTTCGGACCGCAATTGTCGAAGCTGGTCGTCGAGGGCGCCCGCGAGGCCCAAGCGAAAAAGCAGATCGCCGACGGCTCCCCCAACATGCCCGGCTTCAAATACAATTACACGCCCGGGCAGATCGACGCCGTCGTTGAATTCCTGAAACTGCTCCCCGCTCCGGCGCCCCATCCTGCGGCCGCCGCGCCCGCCAATCCCCCCCGCTGACAGGAGACACGAAGATGAAACTGTCACAGTTTTTCAAGGGCGCCACCGCTCTCGCCGGCCTCCTCGGCGCCTCGCTCGCGGCGTCCGCCAGCGCTTTCGCCGCCGACGCCCTTCTGTCCGGCGTCGTCAAATCGCCGACCGGGGAAAAAATGGGCGGCGTCACCGTTTCCGCCAAGGCGGAGGGATCGACGATCACGACCACCGTCTTCACGGATGAAAACGGCGAATATTATTTCCCGCCGCTCGCCTCGGGAAAATACAATGTCTGGGCGCAGGCCCTGACCTTCGAAACCGCGAAATCCCCCGTGGAACTCGCGGCGAACAAGGCGCAGAATTTCGACATGAAGCCGCTGGCGGACTTCGCCCGCCAGCTTCCCGGCGACGAACTCCTCAACGCGCTGCCGGCCGTGACCAACGACGACAAGCGCCTGAAGAACCTCATCCGGAAGAACTGCACGGGCTGCCACACCGCGAGCTATCCGTTGCAGCACAGGTTCGACGAAGCCGGCTGGTTCGCCGTCCTCAATCTGATGAAGCAGGTCAACGTCCTCGGCGTGCACGTGCCGGATCGCGCCTTCAACGGCACGATCGAAACACACCAGAAGGAGCTCGCCGCCTATCTCGCCCGCGCGCGAGGTCCAGGCGAGACGTCGATGAAGTTCAACTTGCGTCCACGCCCCTCCGGAGAGGCCGCGCGCGTCGTTTTCCGCGAATACGACGTGCCCGTCGACGCGGAGGAAGGCCTTCCCTACAAATACCTGCCGCACAATGGCTCGGACTGGTCGCTCGGTTCGCCCTCCGGCATGAACGGCGCGAACGGCGTGCACGACGCCCAGCTCGATCTCGACGGCAACATCTGGTGGACGCAGGCGCATCCGACGAAAACCACGACCGTCGCGCGCGTCGACGCGAAGACGGGCGAAACCAAAATCTTCAAGATCAGCGAGCCAGGCGGCTACGCCAGCAATTCGCATGGCATCATCCGCGACCCGAAGGGGTTCCTCTGGTTCAACTCGCGCCCGTCGGCCCCGCGGGGCCTGCGCCAGGCGCTGGTGAAAATCGATCCGAAGACGCAGACGCTGACGAATTACGTCCCTCCGGACAACATGGCCTACACCGCGGGCTCGCTCGATTTCGACGGCAAGGGCTTCATCTGGGTGACGACGCCGGACGGCGCGTTGCGCTTCGATCCCGTCGCGGAAAAGTTCACCGCAGAATTCAAGTCAGTGACGTTCAAGAACGCCAATGGCACGGTTCCTGTTTACGGGATCGCCTCGGATCGCGATGGCAACGGCTGGTGGGCCGGGATGGCGCAGGACTTCATCGAGAAAGGCGACACGTCCACGGGCAAGGCGAGTGAATTCAAGCTGCCGCCGGATCGCAAGGAGCTCGACTACCTGACCGCGGCGGAGAAGGACTTTTATCAAACATTCCAGCCCGTGGACTTCAACTCGCCCTTCCCCTGGGCGCAGGGCCCGCGCCGAATGGGAACCGACAAGAACGCCGACGTGTTGTGGGTCGCCAATTCGTTTGGCGGAAACTACGCGCGCGTCGACACGAAAACCTCCGAGGTCAAGCTGATCGACCTGCCGAATCCCGAGGTGCAGCAGCCCTATCACGTGGCCGTGGACAACAGCCACGCCGCGTGGACCAACCTGTGGAGCACGGACCAGGTCGCGAAATACGATCCGGCCAGCGGCAAGTGGACCCTCTACGATCTGCCGTCGCGCGGCACGGAGACTCGCTACATCTCCGTCCTGGAAAAGGAAGGCCAGCCCATGCAGATCGCGATCCCCTATTCGCGACTGCGCAAGATCGCGGTCATGCAGCCCCGCGGCGTGGACGAAATCGCGAAGTTGAAGGCGTCCGCGAAATAAATCAAAACAACTGGCGCGAACGCTGGTCTTGTTATAGTGATCCAGCCGCGCGCGGTTCTCGCGCGCGGCTTATTTTTTCGTTCATTTCTCGGTGTTTTGGACTCGCCCCTCGAACCGGGAACCGTGGAATCATGAACGAAGCCGCGCTCGCGCGTGAACAAATGGTCTTTGAACAGCTCGAACAGCGCGGAATCCGGGATCCCCGTTTGCTCGACGCCATGCGAAAGGTTCCAAGAGAGCGTTTCGTCGATGTCGAGACGAGCGGCGAAGCCTACGGAGACCATTCACTGCCCATCGGAGAGGGGCAGACGATCTCGCAACCCTGGATCGTCGCGCACATGATCCAGTCCGCGGCGATCGAACCCCGCGACCGCGTCCTGGAAATCGGCGCGGGATCCGGTTATTCCGCCGCCATTCTCGGTCATCTCGCCAATCGCGTCTGGACCATTGAACGGCAAACGCGTCTGGCCCGTTTTTCCGGCCAGCGAATCGCGATGTCGGGACTCGCGAACGTCACGGTCCTGCGTGGCGATGGAACGCTCGGATGGCCGCCCGCCGCACCTTTCGACGCCATTCTCGTGACCGCCGCCGCTCCGCGCGTTCCCGATCCGCTGCGGCGACAACTGGCCATCGGAGGACGGCTCGTGTTGCCAACGGGAGAAGAGCCGGAGTCCCAAAGATTGACGCGGATCGTGCGCCATGGCGCCGATGAATTCAGCGAGGAAGACCTCGGGCGCGTCGCCTTCGCGCCGCTGATCGGCGAACATGGCTTTCCGGAACCGGGCGCGCCCCGGCGGCGCTGAAGCTCGCGAAACATCCCGTTCACCGGTCCCGAGGCTTTTCTTGTACCGGATCCCGTCGTACCATTCCCGGGAAGAGATTTCGGGGAGGACGGGAATGAAGCAGATTGCGTTGTCGGGCGCCATGGTCGTGGCGCTGACGTGCGCCGCGGCGGCGCAGCAGGGCCCAGGACTGACCGCGCCCCAGCGCGAGGGCCAGCGTCTTTTCACGCAGCATTGCGGCGTGTGCCATCTCAAAATTCTCATCAACGTGCCGGCCCCCAACGGGCCCGCGCTCTCGAACAAGGTGTTCGAAAACGGCGCCGAGGCCAGCGTGAAAGCACGGATCGCCGACGGTTCGCCCAACATGCCCGGCTACAAACTGATGTTCGAGCCCGCGCAGATCGACGCGATCGTCGATTATCTGAAAACCGTCAATCCGCCGCCGCCGCCCGCGGCTCCCGTCCGCCGCTAACGCAGGCCCGAGAGGAAACCCCATGAAAAACAAGGTTCACCTGAATTTCCCCAGTCTTCTCGCCATGTCGGTCGCGATGGCTTCGACGATGCTCGCGGCTCCCGCCGCGCTCGCCGCCGACGCGATTGTTTCCGGCGTCGTCAGGGACGGCGCGGGCGCGCCCATGGGCGGCGTCACCGTATCGGCCAAAGCCGCCGGATCGACCATCACGACCTCCGTCTTCACGGACGAGCAGGGCGCGTATTTTTTCCCGCCGCTCCCCGCCGGAACCTACCGCGTGCGCGCGCAGGCCGTGACCTTCGAGACGGCGACCGGCAGTCTCGCCGCCGACGGCAAGGCAAAACAGGACTTTTCCCTGAAGCCGATGAAGGATTTCGTCCGGCAATTGCCCGGCGACATCCTGCTCGCGGCGATGCCCTCGGAGACGCCCGACGACGCGCGGATGCACCGCGTCCTGCGCAGCGTGTGCACCGGATGCCACACCGCGAGCTACGTGCTCCAGCACAGGTTCGACGAAGAAGGCTGGAGCCGGATTCTCGGCTGGATGAAACAGCTCAACGTCTACGGCGTCAAAGTCGATCGTCCGCCGCAGGACGTCATCAACTACAACCAGAAGGAACTCGCCGCCTACCTCGCGCGCGCCCGCGGGCCAGGCGAATCCTCGATGAAATTCGACAAGATGCGGCCACGCCCCTCGGGCGAGGCGGCGCGGGTCGTGTTCCGCGAATACGACGTGCCGGTGAACCCGGAAGCCGGCCTCCCCGACAAGACCACGACCAACGACGGGTCCGACTGGGCGCTCGGCACGCCGTCGGGCATCGGGTCGACCGTCCATGATTCCTGGGTCGACCGGGACGGAAGCATCTGGTTCACCTCGAACGTGCCGCAGCACGTTTCGTCCGTGGCGCGCATCAATCCCAAGACCGGCGAGATCAAGAACTTCCGCCTGCCCGGCCCGGGCGGCTTCTCCGCTCCGACGCACGGGATGACCATCGATCCGAAGGGCATCGTCTGGTTCAATGTCAACACCGGCAAGGGCGGCCTTGGCCGCATCGATCCAAAGACCGAGGAGATCAGGGTCTTCACGCCGCCGGAAGGCATGATGCCGACCGGCGGAGCGACCACCGTCGATTACGACGGCAAGGGCCGGATCTGGGCCTCGGCGCCGGAAGGCGCGCTGATGTTCGATCCCGTCGCGGAAAAGTTCAGCGAGTTCAAATCGCCGACGTTCAAGACGCCAAACGGCAACGGCGTGACCTATGGAACGGCGGCCGATCGCGACGGCAAGGGCTGGTGGGCGGAAATGGCGCTCGACATCATCGGCTCGGGCAATCCGGAAACCGGAAAATCCTCCGAACTCAAGCTGTTGCCGATCAAGTCGGAGCTGGACCTTCTGTCGCCGGAGGCGCGCGCCTTCTACGACAAGGCCGTCGCGCCGGACTTCAACGCGCCCATGCCCTGGCAGCAGGGGCCGCGGCGCCTCGGCACGGACAAAAACGCCGACATTCTCTATGTCGCGGCGTCGTGGGCCGGACATCTCGTGAGGGTCAACACGAAAACGAACGAGATGACGACCATTCCGCTGCCCGACCCGAAGGCGACCCTGCCCTATCACGTGCATGTCGACAGCAAGGGCGCGGCCTGGACCAATCTCTGGATGACCGACCAGGTGGCGCGTTATTCCCCCGCCGACGGCAAGTGGACCCTGTTCGACCTGCCGACCCGCGGCGGAGAGGCGCGTTACGTCTCGATCATGGAAACCAATGGAACCGCCCAGGTCGCCCTTCCATATTTCCGCGCCAACAAGGTCGCGGTGATGACCTTCCGCGACGAAGCGGCCATGCAGGCGGCGCGCGCGGCGGCCCAATAGGGTCCGGCATGACCCGACGGCGCCGGCCCCGCCGGCGCCGCCATCGGAAATTGGCGCGTTTTTTCCAATTAAATCAATCTGAAACCGGGATCCATTCATACTTCGTGAAGAAAGCGCGGCCATTGTCCAGGCGGGCGGGCGGCGCTCCGCGTTTGAAGGTTCTGGTCTGCACATGTTCGGTCTGGAAGTCCGCCTGCGGCGGGGCTGGCGCCTGACGCGCAAATGCCTGTTGCTCGCCATTGGCAATTTCTCGCAAGCTTTTGGCGGCGTGGTCGACGAAAATCTCGCGGGCAAGATACGCGCGGAACAATGGCGCTCCGTTGTCGGACACACCGTTTCGATGATGGCCGCCACCATGCTGAATGGCGCGATCCTCGTCGCGGCGCTCGGCGGGACGGCGGACCCGCTCTCGCTCGTCGCCTGGACGTTTGCCCTTCTTTCGGGCGTGGGGCTCGTGATGACGCGCCGTCTGCTCGCGCGCGCGCGACCGCGCCCGACGCGGACATCGCCGCGGACGATCCGCAGAATTTGCCGGAACGCCTTCATCGCCGGCGTCACCTGGGGGGCGGCGCCGCCGCTCTTCTACATGGACGCCTCGCAGGGCGGAAAGCTCGTTCTCACCTGTATCTGCGCGGGCATGATCGGGGGCGGCGCGCTCGCCTTCGGCAGCGTTCCGGCGGCGGCCGTCGCGATGATCGCGCCCATCGCGGGCGGCTCCATCTGGGCGCTCTGGCGGTCCGGCGAAGCGGAAACGCCTTTCATCATCGCGCTGCTGGCCAGTTACTGCTTCGTGCTGATCCGCGCCTCGATGCTTCATGCCTTCAACCAGGCGCGCCAGTTCATCTCGCGGACGGAAATCGAACAACTGGCCAGCCGCGACCCGCTCACCGGCCTGGACAATATCGCGGTCTTCCGCGGCGCCGCCACGGAGGCCATGCTGCGCCTCGAACGCGCGGGAGAACCATTCGCGCTTTTCCTCGTCGACATAGACGATCTCAAGAAATTCAACGAGCAGCATGGCCACGCCGCGGGCGACGCCCTGCTGGTCGCGCTCGCGAACCGGATGCGCGGGCTCGCCCGCCGCGGCGAACGGATCGCGCGGATCGACGGAGACCAGTTCGCGATTCTGTCGCCCGGCCTCGCGGGCGAGGCGACCCTGCGCGCCTGCGCCGCGCGCCTGGCGAAAATGCTTGGCGAGCCCTATGAATTCGGCGGCGTGGCGAAATCGATTTCGGTTTGCGTTGGAGTCTTCGCCGCGCAAAGGGGCGTCGCCGACGCGCGCACGGTCATGCGCAACGCCGAGCTCGCCTTGCTGAAAGCCCAGCGCAAGGGGCGCGGCTCCTTTCACGTTTTCGGCGCCGGCGACGACGCCGCCCTGCTCGAACGGCAGGCGATGGAGGAGGACTTGCGCCTCGCCCTCGCGCGCGGCGAGTTCCACCTCGAATTCCAGCCGATGTACCGCCTCGCCTCGCGCAAGGTCGAAGGCTTCGAGGCGCTGCTCCGCTGGCGCCATCCCGCGCGCGGCCTCGTGCCGCCGTCCGTTTTCATTCCGATCGCCGAGGAGCACGACCTCATCGAGCCGATCGGCGGCTGGGTGCTGCGCGCCGCCTGCGCCGCCGCGGCGTCGTGGCCGCGCGACGTGCGCGTTTGCGTCAACGTGTCGGCGCGGCAATTGCGCACGCGGGCGCTTTGCTCGCAGGTCGCGATTCTGCTCGAGGAGTTTGGCCTCGAACCCGACCGCCTCGAAATCGAGATCACGGAAAGCGTTCTGGTTTCCGACGACGCGCTTCCGCTTGAAATTCTCACGGAGCTGAGCAAGCGCGGCGTGACGCTGGCGCTCGACGACTTCGGCACCGGCTATTCCTCGCTTGGCTATCTGCGCCGGCTGCCCTTCGACCGCATCAAGATCGACCGGTCCTTCGTTTCGGAAATTTGCGAGGATCGCGACAGCGCCGCGATCGTCAAATCAGTGATCGGGCTCGCCCGCGATCTCGGCATGGAAGTGACGGCGGAAGGAATCGAGACCGTCGAGCAACTGGAATGTCTGCGCGCGCTGGATTGCCCCGAAGTGCAGGGCTATCTCATTGGCAGACCGATGGCCGAGGATCGCGTGGACGCCTGCCTGCGCGCGGGCGTGACGCTCGCCGCCGCCTGACCGGGCGCGATCCCCCGCGATTGACTGCCGCGCCCGCGCGCTTCATCCTGGCGCCGGTTTTATTCGCCGCCAGGCGGCGCGGGAGACATTCGTGAAAAAGCAACTGAGCATCGCCTTCGCCGCCAATCCCCGCACGTGGCCCGTTCTCGACGGGCGCGTGAAAGCGGAAGGCCTCGATCTCTATCCAAGCGTCGTCGGCCCGTCGGAACTGTTCTGGCGCCAGTTGAAATACGCGGACTTCGACGTGGCCGAAATGTCCTTCTCGTCGTTCATCATCGCGCTGTCCAAGGGCGACGACCGCTTCACGGGATTGCCGATCTTCACGACGCGGCGCTTCTTCCATTCCTTCATTCTCGCGCGCAAGGATTCCGGGATCGAAAAGCCGGAAGACCTGAAGGGCAAGCGCGTCGGCGTCACCGAATACCAGCAGACCGGCGCGCTGTGGACGCGCGGCGCGCTCGAGCACGAATGGGGCGTGAAATCATCGGATTGCGAATGGTTCATGGAGCGCACGCCCGAACTGAGCCACGGCGGCGCGACGGGTTTCAGGCCGCCGGCGGGCGTCACGGTCCACCAGATACCGCCCGACAAGAGCGTCGCCTCGATGATGACCTCGGGCGAACTCGACGCCTGCGTGCACTACCGGGGGCACAAGACCATCGTCAACCGCAGCAACCTCGACCTGTTCAACCATCCGGACATTCGCACCCTGTTCGCCAGCCCGCGCGACGAGGGCATCCGCTACTGGAAGAAGACGGGGATTTTCCCGATCAACCACGGCATGGTCATCCGGCGCGAACTCGCCGAGAAATATCCGTGGATCGTCATCAATCTCGTGCAGGCGTTCAACGAGGCGAACAGGATCGCCGACGCAGAACGTCTCGAGCATTGCGACTATCACATCGCCACGGGCTTGCTGCCGGCCGGGGCGCGGGAGGCGCTGAAAACGACCATCGTGAAACACGGCGTCGTCGCCAACCGGAAGACGCTGGAAGCCGCCGCGCTGCATTCGGTCGAACAGGGATTGACCGACCGCCTGATGAAGCTCGACGAAGTCTTCGCTCCGTCATCCATGGAGCTTTGACGACGGGAAAATGATCCCCGCCGCCCGGCCCCGCGTCTCAACGCGAGACGCGGATGGCGGTGAGTTGCGCGCCGATCTTGCTGAACGCCGTCTGCATGTCGGCGATCGTCGTGGCGTTGAAATAATTCGCCGCGAGGCCGGCGCAGTCCAGCAGAATGCCCTGGATCGTCGGATCGGTGACCTGGAACGCGATCGTGTAGACCGAGATGTTCGCCGCCCGCATGTTCGAGCAGGTTTGCTTCAGGATGTTGTCCGCGTCGGCTGAATTGTTGCCGTTGTGCGCCGGATAGGTTGGCGAGACGGTGTTGGCGCCGTCGGTCATCAGGATGAGAATTTTCTTCGTCGTCGAGGCGTAGGGAGCGCCGTCCGCGAAGGGAAGATCCGGCGACAGGATGCGCCAGCCCCAGAGGAGTCCCGAGGGAATATAGGTCTCTCCCGTCGCCGTCATCGCGGCGATCTGGGTCTTGATGGCGTTGGGATCGGACGACAGCCGCGCCAGCGGCGCGGGCAGATCCCAGACGTCGAAAATCGCGGGCACGGGATCGGAGGCGCTCACCGCCGCCTGAAGATCCTTCGGATAATTGCGCGAGCCCGCCGCTCCGCCCCAGGTGTGCGTGTACGATCCCGCGGACCAGCAGGCGGGCGGGCCGGGGGGGCTGTAACTGATGACGGGCGTGTAGGTGTAGGTGTAGGGGATGCCGTCATTGTAACCCGTCGCCGTGACCGGGGCGCCATAGACATAGGGCCCGGGATAGCTCGGGGACGTGTCGCAGCCCGCCGGCCAGGTGTCCGTGTAGTCGGCGGCGCCGCTCATCCACGAGGCGTTCTTGTTGGCCGAGCCGATGTTGACATAGTAATTGAAGGGAACGAACCCGACCTTCACCTTGCTCGACGCGCCGGGCGCGGAATAAAGCGTGTCGACGAGTTGCGAGGCGGCCGCCTGCGCGGCGGCGAGCTTGGCGCCAGCCATCGACCCCGTCGTGTCGAGCGCGATGACGACTTCGGCGCTGCTTCCGGTTCCGAACATCGCTTCCGCGTTCACCGCTACGTTGATCGTCGTCGTGCCGAAATAGCGCATGAAATTGGTGTTGATCGCCGTCCGCGCCGCCCCCGTGACCTTGCCGGTCACGTCGACGGAGGAGGTCACGGTTGGCGCCGATCCGTCGGGACTTCTGTATTTCGCCGCGACAAAATTCGCGACGACCGTCTGGACCTGGGCGTTCGTGCTGCCCTGCGAAAGGGCCGTGGCGCCGGCGATCACCGCCGCGTCCATGGCGATCTGAAGCTCGGACTTCGCCCGCAGCCCCACCGCGTAATCGACGCCCGCGCCGACGATGGCGAGAAGGGGCACCATGGAAATCGCGAAGAACATGGCGACATTGCCCTTCGCGTCGGCGGCGAAGGCGCGCGGGGCGCGCGCGACGGAGTATTTTGATCCGGACCCGGGGGGGCTCACTTCAGGACTCCCTGAAAAAGAAATCAGCGCCAGCCGCGTGACGAACTGGCCAATAGCCGGGACAGTCGGCGGTTCGTGTTAAAAATCCGCCAGGGCCGAACGCGCGGCTCCCTTTTTGTTCAATTGAAAGGAAGATTGCCGGCGAGAGGGTAAACCATTGGCGCCTGGCGAAGGCGCGAAGGCCCTGGCGCGAATTGTCCCCGCCCCGGAAATCGAATTTCACTTCGCCGGGAAAGTCGATAAAAGCGCGGGACCCGCCAACAGTGGATAACCCATGACCTACGATCACAAGCCCCTGTTCCCGCTCGGGAAGGACACGACGCCGTGGCGCAAGCTTTCCTCCGCCGGGCTGCGGACGGAAACGTTTTCGGGGCGCGAAATCACCATCGTGCCGCGCGAGGCCATCCGCCTGCTGGCCGAAGAAGCCATGTCCGAGATCAACCAGTTCCTGCGGCCAGGCCATCTCGCCCAGCTCGCCAAAATCCTCGACGATCCGGAGGCGACCGCGAACGACCGTTTCGTCGCCTATGACCTGCTGAAGAACGCGAACATCGCGGCGGGCGGCGTGCTGCCCATGTGCCAGGACACGGGCACCGCGATTGTCATGGGCAAGAAGGGCCGCCTCGTGTGGACGGACGGCGACGACGAAAGCGCCATCGCCGAGGGCATCCGCGACGCCTACGAAAAGAAGAACCTGCGCTATTCGCAGATGGCGGCGGTCTCGATGTTCGAGGAAAAGAACACGAAGACCAACCTCCCCGCCCAGATCGAAATCTACGCGGACGGCGAGGACGCCTACAAGTTCCTGTTCATGGCCAAGGGCGGCGGCTCCGCCAACAAGAGCTACCTCTATCAGGCGACGCCCTCGCTGCTGACGCATGACCGGATGATCGCCTTTCTGAAGGAGAAAATCCTGACGCTCGGCACGGCCGCCTGCCCGCCCTATCACCTCGCCATCGTCATCGGCGGCACCTCCGCGGAACTGACGATGAAGACGGTCAAGCTCGCCTCGACGCGCTATTACGACGATCTGCCGACGAGCGGCGGGGAGGACGGACACGCCTTCCGCGACCTCGCGATGGAAGAGGAAATCCACAAGCTGACGCAGAAGCTCGGCGTCGGCGCGCAATTCGGCGGCAAGTATTTCTGCCACGACGTCAGGGTGATCCGCCTGCCCCGCCACGGGGCCTCGCTGCCGATCGGCCTCGGCGTCTCCTGCTCCGCCGACCGCCAGGCGCTCGGCAAGATCACGAAGGATGGCGTCTATCTCGAACAGCTCGAGCACGACCCGGCGAAATACATTCCCGCTGTTGACGAAAGGACGCTCGGCGGCGAGGTGGTCAAGGTCGATCTCAACCGTCCCATGAAGGACATTCTCGCGACGCTGACGAAATATCCGATCAAGACGCGGCTTTCCCTCACCGGCCCGCTGATCGTGGCGCGCGACATGGCGCACGCGAAATTGCGGGAATTGCTGGAAAAGGGCGAACCTCTGCCCGACTATTTCAAGAACCACCCGATCTATTACGCCGGTCCCGCCAAAACGCCGGCGGGCATGCCCTCCGGCTCCTTCGGGCCGACGACGGCGGGCCGCATGGATTCCTTCGTCAACGACTTCCAGGCGGCTGGCGGCTCCATGGTGATGCTCGCCAAGGGCAACCGCTCGAAGGAGGTCCGCGAGGCCTGCCAGACCCATGGCGGCTTCTACCTCGGCTCCATCGGCGGCCCCGCCGCGCGGCTCGCGCAGGACTGCATCAAAAAGGTCGAGACCGTCGCTTATCCCGAACTCGGGATGGAGGCGATCTGGCGCATCGAGGTGGAAGACTTCCCGGCGTTCATCGTCGTCGACGACAAGGGGAACGACTTCTTCAAGGAACTGAATCTGGGGTGACTGGCCAGACCGCGGCCGAATCCCGCTGGCCTGAATTTCCGGAAGCGAGGGTCGCGTCGCGGCGCGACATTCCGGGAGAGGCCGCCTCTCCGGATGCCCCGGGGCGCCCGGGGGGCGCCCAGGATCCTAGAAGAGCGGCAGGCCGAAAATAACGTGGGCGGCGCTGGCCAGTCCCACGAGAATGCCCGCGATCATCGAACGCACGACCCATACCTGGGCCGGAGCCTTTTTGTTTTCGTATTCATCCGCGAACCGCGGCCTGTGCGAACCCATGGCGATGGTCCCCCGGTCGACTGAATTACTGGCGCGACCATCGGCGAAATTAACTAAGATCCCGTGAACCGTTAGCCTTGATTTTTCCTGATCGACGCTCGAATAAAGATTTTGTGAATTCCTGATTAATTTCCGGTGGCGCTTCGCCCGGGCCAGCTTTTCGACCCTCTCGCGAAGGCGCGGAAATACGCCACGCCACGGCTGGCGCCTCCGTCCCCGCCTGCTATGATCGTTGAAAGTCCGCGAAGACGGCTGAACGGGAGGATCGACATGAATGGCACGCGACCGATGGCGGCGCTCGTCTGCGCCCTGCTCCTGGCTCCAGCCGCGGCGCGCGCGCAATCCGTCGAGGAATTTTACCGGGGCAAGAACCTTCGCTTTCTCGTGGGCTACGGACCCGGCACCGGCTACGACGTTTACATGCGCGTCGTGCAGCGCCACATCGGACGGCACATACCGGGAAAACCCAACGTCGTGCCCGAAAACATGCCCGGCGCCGGCGGGCTCGTGATGACGAATTATCTCTATAACGTCGCCCCGCGCGACGGGACCGCCATCGGCCTGCCCTCGCGCAATCTCGTCACCGATCCGCTGCACGGCAACGACGCGGCGAAATTCGAGGCGCTGAAATTCGGCTGGATCGGCTCGGTCTCGAGCGACGTTTCGACCTGCCTCGGTTGGCGCGCGTCGGGCGTCAACACGCTCCAGGACGCCCTGACGCGGGAAATCAAGATTGGCGGCAACGGGCCGCAGACCGATTCGGCCATCGCGCCGCGCATGATCAACCATCTCATCGGCACGAAATTCAAGGTTTACAACGGCTATCCCGACAGCGCCGCCGTCGGCATCGCGATGGAGCAGAACGAGGTCGAGGGCTATTGCGGCTTCACCTTCGGCTCGGTGCGTTCGGCGCGCCCGGTGTGGCTCGAGAAAAACCTGATTTCCGTCATCGCGCAGATGGCGCCGGAAAAACATCCTGACCTGCCGGACGTGCCGAACATCTATGACCTGCTGAAGGACGAGGAATCGCGCCAGGCCTTCATGCTCGTCTTCGGCCTCGGCAAGATGGGCCGCCCCGTCACCGCGCCCCCCGGCGTGCCCGCCGACCGGTTGCAGGCGCTGCGGACGGCCTTCGCCGAAACCATGAAAGACCCCGAGTTCCTCGCGGACATCAGGAAATCCAACATCGATTTCGACGGGCCGAGCGGCGCCGAACCGATCGAAAAGCTGATCGCGCAACTCTACGCCATGCCGAAGAAGGTCGTGGACCGCGTGACGGACCTGCGCAACCGGATGGACTGAGCCCGCGGCCGCGCGCCCGGTTGGCCGAACAGGAAAGAATGGCTCGCGATCAGGCCGGAAAAGAACTGATCGCGATCGCGGCTTCCCGCGACGGGGCTCGCCGCCGTGACGCCGAAACACGCGTGCATGAACCGGCCGTCCGCGCTCACTCCGCCTTGTGTTTCAGCAGCATCGCCTCGTCCACGTCCGTGCCCCAGCCCGGCCCCTTCGGCAGGTGAATAAAGCCGTCCTCGAGTTTGCAGGGATTGGTGAGCAGCTTGCTCCGCCATGGCACCTCGTCGACGTCGAGCTCCATGATCTTGAGGTTGGGGATCACCGCGCAGAAATGCGCGCCCATCAGCGTCGCCAGCGGCCCGGCGAAGGCGTGCGAGGCGACGTTGATCTCGTAGGCGTCGCACATGCTGGCCATGCGCAGGCTCTCCGGCAGGCCGTTGTACATGGCGTCGATGATCGCGATATCGACGGAGCGTTCCTCGAGATAGGGACGCAACGCCTTGCGCCCGAGAATGGCCTCGAGCGAACCGATGGGCGTCGAGGACGACTGGCGGATATGCGCGAGGCCCTTCGGGTCGAACGTGTCCATTTCGAGCCACATCATGTTGAAGGGCTCGACGGCTTTGGCGAAACGCTTGAAGCCGTCCGTCTTGTAGTTGAAGTTCAGGTCGCAGATGAGCCGCATGTCCTTGCCGGCGCCCTCGCGCAGCGCCGTCAATTGCTCGATCAGCGCGTCGACGAGATGTTCCTCGACGTTCAGTTCGGGATGGCCGGCGCCGCGCGCGGAGCCCGGCGTGTGGACGCGCCCGCCCTTGCCGTCGAACACGAGCAGGTTGCACTTGATGGCCCGGAAGCCGCGTTCTTTCGCCTCGCGGCCCGCGCCGACGAGGTCTTCGAGCTTGCGGATCGCCGGCTTGTCGATGAGCTTGCCGTCGAAATAATGCGCCTGGGTGGCGCGCACGACGCCGCACCGCGACCAGTAGGCGGGGATGCGGTCGCGCACCGCGCCGCCGAGCAATTCGGCGACGGAGATATTCGCCGCCTTCGCCTTGATGTCGAGCAGCGCGTTGGCGACGGCGCCGACCGCGTGGGCGTTGAGCCCACCGTTCGCCGTGCGCACGAAACTCTGCATGGCCGCGTCGATGTGATTGAGCGCCAGCGGATTCTGGCCGATCACCACCGGACTTAACGCGCGAATGAGCGAGGTGAGCCCCTTGCGGCCGCGCCGCTCGCCATATTCGGACCAGCCGACGAGACCCGAGTCCGTCGTGATTTTCAAAAACGCGAAATTGTCCCAGCCGCCATCGACGTGGAAATCTTCCATCGCGACGATTTTCATCCGTTCCTCCCAACTCCAGGTCCGCGCGCGATCGTAACCGGTTCGCGCCAATTGTCACGGCGCACGCCGGCCCGGCGCGCTTGTCGCGGGGCCCGCGAAACGGCTACGATGCGGCAAATGGAGGAAGACGTGGCCCACGAAACCATCACGCTCGACATATCCGCCCGCGCCATCGCGACGGTGACGCTCAACCGCCCCGACCGCGGCAACGCGCTGAACCAGACGCTCATCGACGAGTTGGGAGAATGCTTCACCGCTCTCGCCGCCGATTCCGCCGTGCGCGTGATCGTCGTGCGCGGCGCCGGCAAACATTTCTGCGCGGGCGCGGACCTCGGCGGCCCCGGCGGCGCCGGCGAGGCGAAATTCACTCTGGCGGGGATGATGGAACGCGTCGATCGCTGCCCGAAGCCAACCATCGCCGCCGTGCATGGCGCGGCGATCGGCGGCGGCTTCGCGCTGACCTCCTCGTGCGACGTGATTCTCGCGACGCCCGAGGCGTTTTTCTCGATCCCGGAAACGCGGCTCGGCATGGCGCCCTCGCCGACGCTTTCGGGCCTGTTCATGCGCGCCGTCGGCTATCGCAACTTCCGCCGCTACGGATTTTCGGGCGAGCGGATTTCCGCTGCGCAGGCGCGTGAATGGGGCCATGTCAGCGAGCTTTGCGCGGCGGACGAACTCGACGCCAGGGTCGAGGCCATCGCCGACGCCATGCTGATGAGCGCGCCGGAGGCGACGGCGCAACTGAAGGCGCGCGTCGCCGAATATGGAACGCCGCCGGCCTCGAAACTCTACGATCCCGCGACGCGCGACGCCAAACACACGCGATCGGAAGAGGCGATCGAGGGCGTCGCCGCGTTCCGCGAGAAACGCAAGCCGAAATGGTATCCGCGATAGTCGCGCGGGAGGTCGGGATGCAACGCAGACACATTCTCTCCCTCGCGGGCGCGGCCCTCGTCGCGTGTCACGCGAATATCGCGCGCGCCGCCGCCGATCCGTCGCTGTACGAGGCGGCGAAGAAGGAAGGCGAACTCGTCTGGTACACGACGCTCATTCTCGACACGGCGGTTCGCCCGCTGATGAACGCGTTCCAGAAAAAATATCCAGGCGTCAACGTCAAGTTCTCGCGCGCCGACAGCGCCCCGCAGGCGCTCAAGATCATCAACGAAGGCCGCGCCGGCAAGATGCAGGCGGACGTGTTCGACGGCACGGAGACCTCCGCGCCAATCATCGAGGCGGGTTTCGCGGCGAAATACGTTCCGGCGGACTCGGGCAAATACCCGGCGGAAATGAAGGATCCGAACGGGTACTGGCACGCCTTCATGCTGTATTATCTGACGCCGGCGGTGAACACCGACCTCGTCAAGCCCGCCGACATTCCCAAAACGCCGGACGATCTGCTCGACCCGAAATTCAGGGGCAAGATCGCCTGGGTCATGTCGTCGTCCACCGGCGCGATTTCATTCATTTCGGGCATTCTTCTCACCATGGGAGAAGAAAAGGGAATGGACTATCTGCGCAAGCTGGCGAAGCAGGACATCATCAACGTCGACATCACCGCGCGGGCCATGGTGGACCGCGTCGGCGCCGGCGAATATCCGATCGCGCTTGGCATCTTCAACCATCACACGGTGATGACCGCGCAAAAAGGCGCGCCGGTGACGTGGCTCAAGCTCGAGCCCATCGTCGCGCCGCTGGCCCTCGTCGGCGTCACGAAGGACGCGCCGCACCCGAACGCCGCGCGGCTGTTCGTCGATTTCCTGATCTCCGAGGAAGGGCAGAAGCTGTTCGCCGATCTCGATTTCCTGCCGGCCATGCCCGGCGTGCCGCCGAAGACGCCGACCCTCACGCCGGCGGGCGGCGGCTACAAGGCAATCTACCTGAACCAGGAGATCGTCGGAAAAAATCAGGCGAACTGGAACAAGGTGTTCAAGGAACTGTTCCAGTGAGGCCAGCGGCGTGTCCGCCTCCCACCGGAATGGCGAGGGGCCAGGGGTGACGAAGCAATTCGACGCGACGCGCGTTTTCGTGGCGCTCATGGGCCTCGTGCTGGCGCTGCTCACGATCCCGCCGCTGTGGTTTCTGGCGCAGGGCTCGCTCCACACGACGACGGCGACGGGACATTTCGGCGAATTCACGCTGGACTATTACGCCAAACTGGCGAGCGAACGCCGCTTCGCGTCGAGCCTGTGGAACTCGACGGTCTTCGCGCTCGGCAGCGCCGTTCTCGCCATCACGATGGGCGGGCTCGTGGCGTGGATCGTCGAGCGCACCAACGCCCCGTTCAAATCCTTCGCGTGGCTCACCGCGATCATCTCGCTCGGCACCCCGTTCATTCTCTACGTCACGGCGTGGCTGTTCCTGCTCGGCCGCAACGGACCGCTCAATGAATTCCTGCGCTGGGCGAGCGGCGACCCGCGCCTGACGTTCAACGTCGCGTCCATGTGGGGCATGGTTCTCATCGAGGGGTTCCTCTGGTCGCCGATGTCGTTCCTGCTGCTGGCCGCGGTGTTTCGCGCCTCGAATTCGGATTTCGAGGAAGCCGCGCAAATGAGCGGCGCCGGCGTCGGCAAGGTGTTGCGGCTGATCTCGATGAAACTCGCCATGCCCGCCGTCGCGGCGGTGGCCCTGCTCGTCGTCATCCGCTCCATCGAGGCGTTCGAGGTGCCCGCGCTGGTTGGCCTGCCCGGCAACGTGCGCGTGCTGACCACGGACATCTATCTCGATCTCAAGCAGCGCGTGCCGCCGGACTTCGGCTACGCCAGCGCCTTCTCCATGGTGCTGCTCGCCATCGCCGCCGTGCTGCTCTGGTTTTATTCGCGCCTGTCGAAAAACGCCGCGCGCTATCACACGGTCACGGGCAAGGGCTACCGCCCGCGCCCCTTCGATCTCGGGCGGGCGCGGCCCTTCGCCGGCGCCTTCGTGCTGTTCAACTTCACGCTCATCCTCGTCATCCCGAACGCCGCGCTGCTGTGGCAATCGCTGATGCCGTTCAGCCAGAGTTTCAGCCTGCGCGGCCTTGGCCTGCTGACGCTGGAAAACTACCGCACGGTTTTTTCGGCGGGCAATTACGGCTCGCTCGTCTGGCAAACGCTGCTGATCTCCGCGTCGTCGGCGACGACGACCGTGCTGCTCACGGTGTTCGCGGCCTGGCTCGCGGTGCGCCGGCGCCCCGGAGCATGGGCGCTCGACCAGCTCGCGACCTCGACGCTGGTGTTTCCCGGCATCGTGCTCGGCGTCGCGATGATGCAGATTTTCCTCAGCCTTCCCGTGTCTGTCTACGGCACGATCTGGGCCTTCATCATCGCCTTCACCATTCGCTACCTGCCCTACGGAATGCGCTACGCCTCCTCGGGCATCCTGCAGGTCCATCCCGAACTCGAGGAATCCGCGACTGTTTCGGGCGCGACGACGGCGACGATCCTGCGCCGCGTCGTGCTGCCGCTCGCCGCGCCGGCGCTCGTCGCCGGCTGGCTGTTCATCTTCCTCGTCGCGTCGCGGGATCTGTCGCTCGCGGTCATTCTCGCCTCCCCATCGGTGCAGCCGGTCGCCGTCGCCATGCTCGATCTCTGGTCGAACGGACAGGGCACCGAACTCGCCGCCTTCGGGCTCGTGTGGACGGCGATCATGGCGATCATCGCGGCCATGTTCCACATGCTCGGACGGGGCGCGATGTCGCTGGGCTCGAGAGGTTGAAGGGAACCACAATGTCGAAAAACGGACCGGCCGCGGAAAAACGGTTCGCCCACGACGTGGTCGAGAAAAACAGCAAGGCGGTGGCCCTGCTGAACGATTCCATTTTCTATTTTGGCGAAATCGGGCTCGAGGAACACGAGACGGTCGGGCTCGTGAGCGACCTTCTTCGCAAGGAGGGTTTCTCGGTCGAAACCGGCGTTTCCGGCTTCCCCACCGGAATGCTCGCGACCTTCGGCGAGGGGGGGCCGGTCATCGCCCTGCACACGGAATGCGACGCCAATCCGGAGAATTCGCAGACCCCGGGCGCCGCGGAGCAAACGCCGGTCACGCCGGGCGCGCCGGGCCATTGCGAGGGGCACAATTCCAACGCCGCCGTCATGGTCGCGGGCGCCATCGCCATCAAACGAGCGATGGAACGGTTCGCGCTGCCTGGCCGGCTGAAAGTGTTTCTGGCGCCAGCGGAAGAGCAGCTTCTCAGCCGTCCCTATTTCGTGCGCGACGGCTATTTCGCGGATGTCGACTGCGCCTTTCACGATCACATCGGCGGCGATTTCTCGACGACCTACGGCGTGACCCATTCGGGCCTCGTCTCGGCGAAATTCATTTTTCACGGCGAGTCCGTTCACGCGGCGACCGCGCCCTGGAAGGGCCGCGACGCGCTCGACGGCGTCGTGATGATGGACATGGGGATGGCGCAATATCGCGAGCACATGACGCCGGCGATGCGCGCCCATCGCGTCATCACCGAGGGCGGGTTGCAGCCCAACGTCATTCCCGGACGCGCGTCGATCTGGTGGTATTTCCGCGACTCGACGGCGGAGGGCGCGCGGTTGCTGTTCGAACAGGCGAGGAAAATCGCGGCGGGCGCGGCGATGATGACCAACACCACGCTCGAGGTGGAAGTGCTCAGCGCCGTCTGGCCGGTGCGCGGCAACAAGACGCTCGCCGAACTCATCGACGGCAATATCGAACTCGCGGGAATGCCGGACTGGACCGAAGCCGAACAGGAATTCGCCAAAAAGCTGCAAACCGCCGCCGGTCTGAAGGCCTCGGGACTGAAACTCTCGCACACGCCGCTGAAGGGCCCCGCCGTGCAACGCGCGGCCGCCAACGATTGCGGCGATGTCTCCTGGGTCGTGCCCATGGGTCGGCTGACCTTCCCGGGCAACGTGCCGGAGGTCCCCTTCCATCACTGGAGCGCTGGCGCGGCGCTGGCCACCTCCATCGCCCACAAGGGCGCCGTCGCGGGCGCGAAGGCGCTGGCGGGCTCGGTGATCGATATTTTGCTCGATCCCTCGATCATCGCGCGGGCGAAGGAAACCTTCCGGGCCGAAACCGGCGACGTCATATACAAGTCGCTGATCCCGGACGACCAGAAGCCGCCCGTCGATTTCAACCGCGCGGAAATGGAAAAATGGCGCGACAGGATGCGCGCGCATTACGTGAAGGAGAAGGTGGAGTTCGTTTGAGGCGCCCGGCCCTCTCCCGGAGGGAGAAGATCGCGCCCCGCCTCAGCCGTCCAGCCCCTTCAAAAACGCCAGCGTCGCGCGGTTGAATTCTTCCGCGCATTCGATGTTGCCCATGTGGCCGGCGCGTTCGAAGACGTGCAGCCTGGCGTCGGGAATCTTCGGCACGAAACCATCGGTGTAACCGGGGTTGCGCAACGCATCCATCTTGCCGGCGAACACCAGCACGGGGACGCGGATGTTCGCGTAGTCGAGATTGTCGCGCTCGGCGCGGGCTCCGGCGGCGCGCGGGAAAGGCGCCTTGAACCGCGCGGCGGCGGTGGCCTCCCACGCGCCCGGCTCGAGACTCATCTTCCATTTCTTCTCGATGAAGGCGTCGTCCTCGACCCATTTCTTGTCGATGAACATCGTGTCGACCACGCGGCGCATGTGCTCTTTCGTGCCGTCATAGGTGTTGAGCACCTTGCGCGCCTCGTTGTCGGGCGAGTCGCCGCCGCCCGAGCAGCAGACGACGCTGGCGATCGGCCAGTCCGGCGGATTGCGCGCGGCGACGGTCAGGCACAGGCCGCCCGACATGGACGAGCCCATGACATGCACGCGATCGACGCACATCGTCTCGACGAACCGCCGGACGTGCGAGATGCGCTTGTTGAACATGCCGACGAAGTCGAAAATCTTGTCGGTGCGCCCGAAGCCGAGATGATCGGGGGCGAGCACGTGATAATGCTCGCCGAAGACCGGAAGGTTGAACTCCCACGACGTTTCCGCCGAGCCGCCGAACTCGGCCGAATGGAGCAGCAGGATCGTGGGCTTCGAACCCTTGTGGCGCAGACCCGCCTCCAGATAATGGGTGCGGATTCCATCGACGGAAACGTAATGGCCTTCGCTCATTCCGCCGCCGCCTTCTCCGCGAGTGGCCGGGTGCGCGCGAGATCGCGGATCTGCGGGTAGCACTCCTTCGCGAACAGGTTGATGTTCGAGACGGTCCGCTTGTGATCGAGGAACCCGGCCTGCATCATCATCAGCAGGTGATCGAAGCCGCCAACGAGATCATAGAAGCGCTTGACCTGCGCGACGACCTGATCGGGCGTGCCATACATGATGACGCCCTGCTCGCGCTGGGCCTCGAGGCCCTGCGAGCGCATGGCGTCGGTGCGGCCCGAGAAGGCGCCCTTCAGACCCTGGATGTTCGCTTCCACCGGCGCGTAGCCGGGGGGATTGCGGTACTGCACCTCGGTCTTCGCGGTCATGTACCAGATGAGTTCCTTCATGCCGGCTTCCGCCTCGGTCTCCGTGTCGGCCACGTAGACGAGCGGCATGAACGCCGTGCCGCCGCCGCCGGGCTGCCCGTTGAGGACGTAGGCGCTCCGGTAGGCGTCGAACAGGGTGCGCACCTTGGCGTGCGGTTGCAGGAAGGTGGCGAAGACGAAGCCGCGGCTCGCGGCGCGGCGAATCGCCGGCAGGTCGCTCGAGCCCGTGACCCAGATCGGCGGATGCGGCTGCTGGTAGGGGCGCGGCCACACGTTGACGGCGCGGCGGTGCGTGAAGGCGCCCTCGAAATTGAAGGGCTCCCCGTGGCTCGTCCAGGCCTTCTGGACGAGGTCGATGCCTTCCCAGAGACGCTCGGCGGTGCGCGAGGGGTTGGTGTTGGCGGCGAAGACCTCGTAGGGCACGCCGCGCACGAAACCCGCGGAGACGCGGCCATGGGAGATGCAGTCCACCATCGCCATTTCCTCGGCGATGCGGATGGGGTCGCCGCGATTGGCGATGGGGTTGCCGAGGATGCAGAGTTTCGCGTTCTTCGTCTGGCGGGCCAGAATGGCCAGCGAGAGCGGCGCGGCGACGTCGAGGCAGGTCGCGGTCTGGTGGTGTTCGTTCACCATCAGGTCGAGGCCCGCCTCGTCGGCGATCATGTGTTCGTCGAGGTAGCGGTTATACAAATCCGCGCCGATCTTCGGATCGAAATGCTTGACCGGCAGCGACACGCGCATGGTCGAGATTTCATCCGTCGGCGGCAGATAGGGATACGGCATTTCAGTGAAATACCAGGCTTGCATCGACGATTCTCCAGGGTAGCCCGGCTCTAGCCGAGAAACGAATTGACCGCGGCGAGGAAGGCCGCCGGTTGCTCGAGTTGCGGATAATGGCCCGCGTTGGCGATGGTGGTGAATTTCGCGCCGGGCACCATTTCGCTGTAGGCCTTGCCATAGGCCGTGGTGACGACGCCGTCCTTCTCGCCCCAGATGAACAGCGTCGGAACCTTGACGCGGTGCAGGCGAAGTTTCAGCCTGGGGTCGTGCATGTAGGGATCCCAGCAGAAGCGGGCGAAGCTCTCGAGGTTGCGCGCGATGATCGACAGTTCGGCGTCCGACTTGCCGCTGTAGTCACGCTTGCCGTTCTCGGGATCGGCCCATTTCCAGGCGGCGACCTTCGTCGGGTGCGAAGTCCAGATGTCCTGGACGTCGCGGTCGAAGGGGCCGCCAACCTTCACGCCGAACGAATCGACCATGATCAGCTTCGAGATGAAGCCGTCGTCCTTCACCGCCATCTGCGCGGCGATGTAACCGCCAAGCGACAGCGCGAGCACCGGGATGTTCTTCAGACCGTAATGCTCGACGAGATCGAGAAACATGTAGGAAATGTCGTCGGGGCTCGACACCCAGTCGGGCCGCTCGGAATTGCCGAAGCCCGGCGGCTGCGGAATGATCAGTTCATGTTTCTTCGCGAGTTCCGCGAGAAACGGAGCCTCGAGTTCGGCGGCGGCCTCCTCGCTGAGGAGAACAAGAAGGGGCGATCCGGACCCGCGGCGCTCGACCTCGAGCCTGAGCCCCTGCACGGTGACGAATTCGGTTTTTGTCTGGGCGGCGGACATGCGGACGGTTTTCCTCTCTTCGCTTCGATGGCCGACGACCGGACCAGCGGGCTTTTACCCGGAGACTCCCGGCGCGGCGCTTGCTTGATTCAGATCATGCTCAGTCCGGATTGATCGGCTGCTGCTCAACCATCGTGATGCCATACCCGTCGAGACCGATGATCTTGTGCTTCGAATTGGTCAGCAGGATCATCTTTCGCACGCCAAGGTCGAGCAAAATCTGCGCGCCGATGCCATATTGACGCAGTTCGGCGATGGGCTTCTGCATGGCGTGGCCCTCGCGTTCCTTGACGAGACGGCTCAGGGTCGTGGGCGTCGGTTCGCGAATGAGCACGATGACGCCGCGTCCCTTTTTCGCGATGAGCCGCATGGAGTTTTCGAGTTCGCTGCCGCGGGCGCGCGCCTCGCCGCGGAAAAACTCGCCGTGGGTCATGTCTCCGAGGCTGTCGGCGAGAAGGTTGTGCTGATGCATCCGCACGAGCACCGGCTCGTCGCCGGAGAGGTCGCCGCACACGACGGCGAGGTGCTCGCCGTAGCCGACCTTGTTCGCGTAGACGCGCACGCCGAAGTCGCCGCCAAAGCGGCTCTCGATTTTCGTTTCGGCGACGAGATCGACGAGTTTCTCGGTGCGCCGGCGGTAGGCGATGAGATCGGCGATGGTCGCGATCTTGAGGCCGTGGACCTGCGCGAACTTCACGAGGTCCGGCATCCGCGCCATGGTGCCGTCGTCGTTCATGATCTCGCAGATGACGCCGGAGGGGTCGAGCCCCGCGAGACGGGCGACGTCGACCGCCGCCTCCGTGTGGCCGGCGCGCACCATGACGCCGCCGTCCTGGGCGATCAGCGGGAAGACGTGGCCGGGCGAGACGATGTCGTCGGGGCCGTTCTTGCCGGTGATGGCCATGTTGATCGTGTGGGCGCGATCCGCGGCCGAAATGCCGGTGGTCACGCCCTCCGCCGCCTCGATGGACACGGTGAACGCCGTCTGGTGAGGCGACTGGTTTTTCTGGGTCATCGGCTGCAGGCCGAGATAGTCCGCCCGCGCCTTCGTGATCGAAAGGCAGATCAGGCCGCGTCCGAAACGGGCCATGAAGTTGACGACTTCGGCGTTGGCCTTGACCGCGGGAATGACGAGGTCGCCCTCGTTTTCGCGGCCTTCGTCATCGACGAGGATGAACATCCGGCCCTGCCGAGCGTCCTCCACGACATCCTCGATGGAGGACAGCCAGCTGAGGGTTGCTTGCGACATGAACACATATCCTGCGGAAGGCCGGATCCGCTTTCTTGGCGCGCCGGACGGCGTCCGGCGACACGGGCATTGATACGCGACCTTTGTATTGATCGCGCCGGCAGGGTCAAGGGGCGCCCCCGCGGCCGGCTCCGCGGCCATCCCTCGCGGGGAACGCGTTCGAACCCCGCGGCGGCGTCCGCGCCCCGGACACGCGAGGGCCAGGCATGATACAGTTGACGCAAGGCGGTGGCGTTGCGAAAAGCGCCCCCCTTTGACGGCCAGTCCCCGGAGCGACCATGCAACCCTTCGCAAACAGCGCCTTTCTAGCCCCGGCTCTCGCCCTGTTGCTGGCGTCTCCGGGCGCGGCGCGCGCGGACGCCATCGAGGATTTCTACAAGGGCAAGTCCCTCGATCTCGTCATCGGCTACACGCCGGGCGGCACCTACGATCTCTACGCCCGGCTCGTGGGGCGCTTCCTCGGGGACTTCATTCCGGGCAAGCCGAAAATCGTCGTGCGCAACATGCCCGGCGGCGGCAGCCGCGTCGCGACGGGCTGGGTTTACAGCATCGGACCGAAAGATGGCACGGTGCTCGCCACCGCCGACCAGTCGCTGTCGATCGAGCAGGCGATGGGCGACAAGGCCCTGACCATCGACACCAACCGGCTCCAGTACATTGGCAATCCCAACCAGGACAACAACACGACGGCGTCCTGGCACACGAGCGGCATCAAGACCATCGAGGACGCGAAGACGCGCGACGTGCCGACGGGCGCGACCGGCGGCAGCACCTCCTCGCAATATCCCAAGGCGATGAACGCGCTGATCGGAACGCGCTTCAAGCTCATCATGGGCTATCCCGGCGGCAACGACGTCAATCTCGCGCTGGAGCGGGGGGAAGTGATGGTGCGCGGCTCCAACGCCTGGGGCGCCTGGAAATCGACGCGGCCGGAATGGCTTAAGGAGAAAAAGATCAACATTCTCGTGCAGATTGGCCTGCACAAGGCGCCGGATCTGCCGGACGCGCCGCTGCTGATGGATCTCGCGACAAACGACGGGGACCGGCAGGTGCTGAAACTGCTGTCGGCGCCGACGACCATCGGCCGTCCGATTTTCGTCGCGCCCGGCGTGCCGGCCGAGCGCGTCAGGGCGCTGCGCGACGCCTTCGACCGGATGATTCAGGACAAGACTTTCCTCGAGGCCGCCGCGAAGGAGAATTTCGACATCAACCCGGTCTCCGGCGACGAAATGCAGAAGATCGTCGGCGAAATCACCAGCGCGCCGAAATCGGTCACGGAACGCCTGTCGCAGATCATCGGCGGCATCGAACAGAACGCGCGCTGAGGAGGCGACATGACCGCGCCGCGCATCGTCTTCGCCCTCGCCGCCAGCCTCGCGCCGGCTCTCGCCGGGGCGCAAACCACGCCGGCGGATTTCTATCGCGGCAAGACCCTCGAGCTGAACGTCGGCTACACACCGGGCGGCGGCTACGACGCCTACGCGAGGCTCGTCGCGCGCCACCTTGGCGAATTCATTCCGGGCAAGCCGCAGATCGTCGTGAAGAACGTGCCCGGCGGCGGCGGACGCGTGCTGATGGGCTACATGTCGAATGTCGCGACGAGGGATGGCTCGGCGCTGGCGCTGGCGGACCAGTCGTTGCCCCTGCAACAGGCGATGCGCGATCCCTCGATCCACTTCGACGCGAGGGCCCTGACCTACGTCGGCAATCCGGACGCCGACAACAACACGGTCGCGACCTGGCACGCGACGGGCGTGAGAACCATCGAGGACGCGCGAAAAAAGGAAGTCATCGTCGGCTCGACCGGCCCCAATACGTCGTCGCAGATTCCCTGGGCGATGAACGCGACGCTGGGCACGAAGTTCAGGGTCGTCTCCGGTTATCCCGGCGGCAACGAAATCAACCTGTCCATGGAAAATGGCGAGACGGGCGCGCGCGGCTCGTCGCCCTGGTCGACCTGGAAGGCGACGAAGCCCGACTGGCTGCGCGACGGCAAGCTCTTCATCATCGCGCAGGTGGGCCTGACCCGCGCCGCCGACCTCCCCGATGTCCCGCTGATCATGGATCTCGCGACGAACGAAGCCGATCGCGCGGCTTTGCGGCTGCTCTCGGCGCCCGCGACCGTGGGCCGCCCCTTCTTCACGACGCCCGGCGCGCCGGCGGACCGCGTGAGGGCCTTGCGCGAGGCGTTTTCCGCGATGGTGAAGAGCCCGGCCTTCCTCGAAGAAGCGCGAAAGCTGAGCCTCGACATCAATCCGGTTTCCGGCGAGGATTTGCAAAAGATCGTCGTGGACATCATCGACACGCCAAAGGCGATCGCCGATCGTCTGACTGAAATCATCTCGCCGCCGGAGGCGATCCAGCAGGGGAGCAAACCATGAAACTGATGTACGCGCCGGGCACATGCGCCATCGGCATTCACATCTTGCTGGAGGAAATCGGCGAGCCCTACGAACTCGTCAAGGTGGATTTCGCCAATCGGGCGCAATACCAGCCGGAATTCACCGGAACGAACCCGAAGTCGAAAGTGCCCGTGCTGATCCGCGACGACGGCTCCGTGCTGACGGAATACCAGGCGATCTCGACGTGGCTCGGCCTGACCAACCCCGACAAGAAGCTCATTCCCGCCGACGCCGAACGCCACGCGCGGATGCTCGAGGCGATGGATTACGTCGTCGGCTTCATGCATGGCCAGGCATGGACGCGCGCCATGCGCCCGATGGTCTACACGGACAATGAAGCCGAACATCCCGGCATCAAGGCGCGCGGACTCGAAATGTTCAACCGCGCCATGTCGCTAATGAACGCGTCGCTCGGAAGCAAGGACTGGGTCGTCGGCGATTTCTCGCTCGCCGATCCCGCCCTGTTTTTCGTGTCCTGGTGGGCGGACACCCGCCTGAAGAGCGAATTGCCGGCGAATGTCGCCGCCCATTACGCGCGGATGCGGGCGCGCCCCTCCGTGCAGGCGGCGCTGGCGCGGGAAGGGTTCTGACCGCGCTCAGCCTGTTTCCGTCAGGCCGCGCTTGGCGAGCAGCGCGTCCGGCGTCGGCAGGCGACCGCGGAAGGCCGTGTAGGCCTCCTTCGGATCGCGCAGATTGCCGGCGGAATAGATGAACTCGCGCAACTTTTCCGCCGTTTCGCGATCGAACACGTCGCCCTTTTCCTCGAAGGCGGAAAAGGCGTCGGCGTCGAGCACTTCCGACCACAGGTAGGAATAGTAGCCCGCCGCGTAGCCCTCGCCGGAAAAGACGTGCGAGAAATGCGGCGAGCGATGCCGCATGGGAATTTCGGCGGGCTTGTCGATCCGCGCGAGAACGTCGCGCTCGAAGGCCAGCGGGTCCGCCGCCGCGGCGGGATCGGCGAGGTGCAGGTCGAGATCGACATACGTCGAGGCGCAATATTCAACCGTGGCGAACCCCTGATTGAACGCGCGGGCGGCCAGCACCTTTTGCAGCAGCGCCTCCGGCAGCGGCTCGCCGGTCCTGGCGTGCAGGGCGAAGCGCCGCAGCACTTCCGGGCGCAACAGCCAGTGTTCGTAGAGCTGCGAGGGCAATTCGACGAAATCGGTCGAGACCGCCGTGCCCGCGAGCGAGGGATAGGTCACGTTCGAGAGCATCCCGTGCAGCGCGTGGCCGAATTCGTGAAACAGCGTGCGCGCGTCGTCGAGCGAGAGAAGCGCCGGCTCGCCGGGCGCGGGTCTGGCGACGTTGAGCACGTTGACGATGATCGGGCGCGTGTCGCCGTCGAGCTTTTGCTGGGAGCGGAAGGCCGACATCCATGCGCCGCCGCGTTTCGAGCCGCGGGCGAAATAATCGCCGATGAAAATCGCGACATGGGCGCCCGCCGCGTCCTTCACCTCGAAGGTCCGCGCGTCCGGATGATAGACGGGCAGGTCGGGCCGCTCCTCGAACCGAAGTCCGAACAGTTCGCCGGCGACGAAGAAGGCCGCCGCGATCACCCGGTCGAGCGGGAACCAGGCGCGCAATTCAGCGTCGTCGATGGCGAACTCGGCGCGGCGCAGCTTCTCCGAATAGTGCCGCCAGTCGTGCGCGGCGAGCGCGTCGTTGACGCCGTCCGCGCGCATCATTCGCTGGAGGCTCTCGCGTTCGCGGAGCGCCCGCGCGCGGCCGGCCGCCCACACGCGGTCCAGCAATTCGCGCACCGCGGCGGGCGTTTCGGCCATCGTGTCGTCGAGCTTGAAATCGGCGTAGGTCGCGTAGCCGAGCAATCGCGCCCGTTCGGCGCGCAGGCGCACGGTCTCGGAAATGATGGCGCGATTGTCGCTGTCGCCGCCGTTTTCGCCGCGCTTCAGGAAACCGTCGAGCAGCTTTTCACGCAGGTCGCGCCGCGTGGAATACGTCAAAAACGATTCGACATTGCCGCGCGAGAGCGACACCGCGTGCTTGCCGGCCTGGCCGCGCTCGCTGGCCAGCGCGGCGGCGCCGGCGCGGAAATCCTCCGGCAGGCCGGCCAGATCGGCCTCGCCATCGAGCACGAGGAGGAAGTCGTTCTCGTCCTTCAGGACGTTCTGCGAGAATTGCGTGCCCAGCGTCGCCAGCCGCTCGGTGATCGCGGAGAGGCGCTCGCGTTCGTCGTCCGCGAGGCGCGCGCCGGAGCGCGTGAAGCCCTTGTGCACGCGCTCGACGAGGCGCTTTTGCCCGGCGTTCAGGCCCAGGCCCTCGCGCGCCGAAAACACCGCGTCGACGCGGGCGAAGAGACGCGGATCGAGCCAGATGGCGCTGCGATGGCGCGCGAACAACGGCGCGACCTCGCGCTCGACCGCGCGCATGCCGTCGTCGGAGAGCGTGCCCGCGAGATTGCGGAAGACGTGCGTCACCCGCCGCAAGGCCTCGCCGGAACGCTCCATCGCCTCGATCGTGTTGGCGAAACCGGCCGGGGCCGCGTTCGTCGCGATGGCCTCGATCTCGGCGCGCTGCGCGGCCATGCCCGCCTCGATCGCCGGACGAAAATGCGCGGTTTGCACGCGGTCGAACGGCGGCATGCCGAAAGGCGTCGTCCACGTTTCGAAAAACGGATTTTGCGCGGTCATGCAGAAGCTCCGGAAGACGGGTTGACGCGAGACAGGCGCGGCCGCGGGTTCAGCCCTTTCGCCAGGGCTTCATGTCGCCGACGATCCACTCGCCGTTTTTTTCGCGGCAGCCGACGCCCTGCAATTGCAGGGGCCGCGCCGTGCCGCCCAGCTCGGCCACGAAGGCGCGGCAAACATGGTCGCCGGACGGGAAGGCCGCGCCGACCGGCGTGAAGGCGCCACGCACGCCCGATTGCGGATTGTCCCAGTTCACGGCGGCTCCGTTGCCCTGCGGATCGAGCGCGACGCCAAGCGCCGCGCGGGCGCGCCGCCAGTCCTCGGGATCGAGCGTCCTCGATAATTCCGGCAGCGGCTTTTCGATGGAGCCCGTGACGTCGTCGTGAGAAATCAGCGAAGGCAGCGGGATCGACGTCGAGCAGCCGCCAAGCGCCAGCGCGCAGGCGAGAGCGGCGGCTCTGGCCTCGCGCGGTCCGCGCCTGTAAAAGTCTCTTTGAAATCGATACACGGCGTTCACATTGCGACCGGATCGCGGCCAGGAACGGAGATTAATCCATTGCAGGAGTTAACAGAGGGTAAGAAAGCGCCGGAAATGGAGCCATTTTCGCGTTTCGGAGAGCTGCTCGCCGAAGCCGCGAAGAAAGAGGTCAACGACCCGACCGCCATGGCGCTCTCGACGGTGGACGCCGGCGGCATGCCCGACATCCGCATGGTCCTGATGAAGGAATGGGACCGGCGCGGCTTCGTGTTCTACACCAACCGCAACAGCGCCAAGGGCCGCGAGCTCGACGCGAGCTGGAAGGCGGCGGCCAATTTCCACTGGAAGAGCCTGCGCCGCCAGGTGCGGATTCGCGGGCCGGTGGAGGAGGTCACGACGGCGGAATCCGACGCCTATTACGCCAGCCGCCCGCGCGACAGCCGCATCGGCGCCTGGGCCAGCCAGCAGAGCGAGGCGATGGAAGACCGCTTCTCGCTGGAAAAGGCGGTGGCGCGCGTGGCGCTGAAATACCCCGTCGGCGAAGTGCCCCGCCCGCCCCACTGGATCGGCTATCGCATCCTGCCCCTGCAGATCGAATTCTGGACCGACAAGCCCTTCCGTCTGCACGAGCGGATCGTCTACCGGCGCGAGACCCCCGGCGAGGAATGGACTGTGGACAGGCTGTATCCGTAAACCCGCTACGGATGCGTCACTCCGCCATGCGCGCGGCGCAGGGCCATTCGCTCGCGGTTGCCGAGCACGCCGGCGAAGGGCATGGAGTGACGCAGCCGTTCGGCTTCTCGCGTGTCCGCCATCACGACGGCGCGCATGGCGTCCACGGGACCGGCGAGCAGCCGCTCCCACGTCTCGCACAGCCACGGGTCCATGCCCGGCTGCTGGCGCCAGAGAGCGATCAGCTTCGACGCGACGAGATCGTTGGCCTCCGGGCAAATCGCCGTCGCCATTCCAGTGGTCGGCGCCTGAACCCGCGGCGCCCGGTTTTCCCGGTCCGGCGGGAGCCTGGCCGTCTCGGGACCAACGCCATCCGCGTGATAGCCAAATGCGCCATGGAAGGCGGAGTCCGCTCCGAGCGACCCCTCGATGAGGTCCGAAAGCCCGGGTCTGAACTTCGGGTAGATGTCGAGTTCCTGCGATCTCAGGAGCGCCGCGGGCGCGTTCGGAAATCGCGCGAGGATGGCCTGGCCACCGCCGACGACGAACGCCGTTTCATTCGTGATCGCGGCCGCCGCCCGAATGACGTGATGGAAATTCTCGATCTTCATCGCGCCGCCACTTTATCCGAAATGGCGGAAAATGCGTGGACGGAACTCGCGCGCCCCTGCGACGCCGTGCTCGCCGTTCCCTTCATCAACACGGGGCCGGTCGTCGAGCCGCCCCCGGGCTCCAGCGGGATCTCGAAAATCTGGTCCGCCGCGCACCGCCGCCTGCGCCAACGCGGTGAAAGGCGCGGAGAAAGCCGGCGGAGGCCCGCGGACCGCTCCGCGCCCCATGGACTCGCCTCGCCGGCGGGGGCTATTCATTCTTCCGGATGGAGTCTCCGCCCATGTTTCGCCTCCTGGCCGTTCTGGTTTTCACCGCCTCCTCAGCGCTAGCGCAGACGAAAAAGTCGATCGACAAATTAACGGCCATCGCGCCCGCTTTGCATAGCTGTTTCCATCCCGCGGCGGCGGGGTCGGAGATCACCGTCATGTTCACCTTCAACCGCAAGGGAGAGGTGTTCGGCAAGCCGCGCATCACCCACACGACGCTCGCGGGCGACGAGGAAGCGCGGAAGGCCTTCGTCGCGGCGGCGCTGAAGGCGCTGGCGGATTGCACCCCGCTGAATTTCTCCGACGCGCTTGGCGGCGGCGTGGCGGGGCGGCCATTTTTTATGCGGTTCACAGTCCGGCCGGCGGAGACCCGAACCTGACGCCCGTCATCGCACCGTCGCGGCTCTCGCCGGCGTCAAGTTCCATGTCATCGCGATGGAATGTCCGCCAGGACGGGACAGGGCGACCCGCGTGAAATGTTCCGGGGCTTCAGTTGCCCTGGGCGATCTTGCGCAGCCGGTCCACGACGCGTTGCGGCATCTGGTAGACGCGGGAAATTTGCGCCTGCAATTTCTCGCCCGACGTGGGGCGGTCCACCTGCAATTGCAGCTTTTCGGCCTCGGCGAGGAATTCCGGATCCCTGAACGTGTCGAGCATGGCCTGGCGCAGGGCGGCGAGCCGGTCCGCCGGAAGATCGGGCGGCGCGACGAAGGGACGGCCGGCGGCGAGCGGCGCGTAGGCCGCCTCGAACAGCAGCTTGTCGTCCTCGCTCTTCACGAGATCGGGGCCGAAGGGCACGTCGGGCAAGGCCGCGTCCTTTTCCGGTCCGTATTGCACGAGAATCCGGATTTTCTTGTCCCTGATCCAGTGCTGCTTCGTCGATGTCAGCGACGACCAGAAGGTGACGCCGTAGGAATCGATCTCGCCCCGCTCCATGGCGATATAGGCCTCGTTCTGGCCGGGGAAGCCGACGATGACCTTGATCTTCGTGCCGAGCAATTCGTTGAGAAGGCGCGCGTAGAAGCTCGGCGTCGAGTTCGCGCCCGAGGCGCCGGCGGTCATCTCCATTTTTCGCGCGTCGGCGAGCGTCTGGATTTTCGAGTCGCCCCAGATGATGAGCAGGCCCGTCTCGACCGAGGGCGTGCCGAGCCAGTTGAGCCTGGTCGGGTCGTAGTCCGCCTCCTTCGTGCCGAACAGAGGCTCGAAGGGCGTGTTGTTCTGCACCCCGGCGAAGGTGAGCCCGTCCCGCGGCGCGACCTTCGCGATCTGGTTCATAGCGACGATGCCGCCGGCGCCGGGCACGTTGCGCACGACGACGCCGGGATTGCCCGGCAGGTGCTTGGGCAGAAACCGCGCGATGGCGCGCGACAGCGTGTCGTAGCCGCCGCCCGGCGAGGAGCTGACGAGCATGGTGACGGTCTTGCCCTTGTAGAACTCGGCGGGGGTCTGCGCGGAGGCGTCCGCCGCCGCCAGCGCGGCGATTGCGAAGAGGCCCGCGCGCGCGTATTCCCTTGCCGTGGACGACATCGAACATTCCTTCCCTGAACTCGCCCGCCCTGCTTAGGGCGGCCCCCGGCGGCTGGCAAGCAAGCGCGCGCCGACTCATGCTATCAATCGCCGCCAGAACCACGAGACCGCCCGCCATGACGTCACGCAGCTATCCGGACCGCCCCTTTCTCGCGGCGAGCCTCGCCGTGTTTCGCGACGGCAAGGTGTTGCTCGGCTCGCGCGCCGCGCCGCCGCACGACAAGGTCTACACGCTGCCCGGCGGCATGGTGGAAACCGGAGAGCGGCTGGAGGAAGCGGCCCTGCGCGAGATGCGCGAGGAGACGGGCGTCCACGCCGAAATCGTCGGCTTCACCGGCTATTCGCAGGTCATCGTGCCGGACGAGGCGGGCAAGGTGCGCACGCATTTCGTCATCGCCTCCTTCGCCGGCCGCTGGATTTCCGGCGAGGGGGAGCCGGGCGACGAATTGCCGGCCATGGCCTGGTTCGATCTCGGCGACGCGGGCGCGATGACCCTGACGCCGGGCCTGCTGCCCATTCTGCGCAAGGGCCTCGCCATGGTGGACGGGCGGGAGTGACCATGGGTCCGACGACGGGCGTCCGGCGCGGCCTCGCGGCGGTTCTGCTGCTGGCGCTCGCCGGCCCGCCCGCCGGCGCCCAGCAGCGTCCCGCCGGGCCAAGGGCCGTCGAGCCGCCGCCGGCGGCGCAACCGGGCCCGCCCCCGCCGCCCTACGAGCCGCAATTGTTGCGTCTCGCCGAAATCATGGGAGCGCTGGCCTTTCTGCGCGATCTCTGCGGCCAGAAGGATGGCGACAACTGGCGCGCCCGGATGAGCGCGCTGATGGAGGCGGAGGGCGCGACCGAGACGCGACGGGACCGGCTGGCCGGCGCCTTCAACAAGGGGTTCCGCGGCTACGAGGCGATTTACCGTCGCTGCACGCCCAACGCCGAACTGGTGGTGAACCGCTACCTCGAGGAGGGCGGCCGCATCGCCCGCGACATGCAGAACCGGTTCGGCGGCGGTTAAGAGTCGTTAACCGGACGGCGGATCCCGCGTTAACCGTTTCGAAAGACTCCGCTCGCGTGGGCGGCGGCGCGACCATAATGTGACATCACGATGATCCATGACCATTTGATCGACCTCGAAGACAGCGCCGCCGACGAGCGGCGCGCCGCGCTTGGCTTCGTCACCGAAGCCTTCGCGGAGGCCATTCTGTCCGGGCTCGAAACCGACAGTTTCGCGCACGCGGCGATGTTCGCCGCCTTTCAGGAGCTTGTTGGCGTCTATGGCGAGGACGCCGTGGCGGAATTCGCCGAACGCCTGCCCGCGCGCATTCGCCAGGGCGAATTCAGCGTCGCGCGCAAGCACTGAACCGGGCGCTTTGCCGAACGCGCGCGGCGCGCTATCGTGAAACCAGGAAGATCGCCGCGTTCGGGAGCGCGCCGGCCGCGGGGCTGGCCGCGCCAATGGAGGATTCATGAAGTTCGCCAATTTTGTCGCCGCGGGACTCGCCGCTTTCGCGTCGGTCGCCGCCACGGGCGCGGTCATCGCGCAGGAATGGCCGTCGCGGCCGATCAGGATCATCGTCCCCTTTCCGGCGGGCGGCTCGGTCGACGCGCTTGGCCGCGTCTTCGCCGGCCTGTTGCAGGAGCGGCTGAAGGTTTCCGTCGTCGTCGACAACCGCGGCGGCGCCGGCGGCAACGTCGGCGCGAACCTCGTCGCGAAATCCCCCGCGGACGGTTACACGTTCCTGCTCAACACCAACGGCCAGGCGATCAGCCCGGCGATCTACAAGTCCCTGCCCTACGATTCCGACAAGGAACTCGCTCCGGTCTCCGCGCTGGTGACGACCTCGACCGTTATCGTCGTCAACAAGGATCTTCCCGCGAAGAATTTCCAGGAATTCGTCGCGCTGGCGAAATCGAAGCCCGGAAAGCTCAACTACGGCTCCACCGGCGTCGGCAACGCGCTGCACCTGACGATGGAGCTGGTGATGAAGGAAACCGGCATTTCCATGCAGATGGTGCCCTTCGGCGGCGACGCGCCGCTGTTCAACGCGATGATCGGCGGCGAAATCCAGGCGGCGCTGGTGCCCACGACGACCGCGAAGGGCCATGTCGTCGGCAACGCCATCCGCGCCATCGCGATGACGACCTCGCAACGCGTTCCGAGCTGGCCGGACACGCCGACCATCGCCGAACAGGGCCTGCCGGGTTTTGGCGTGACTGGATGGGTGGGCCTCTTCGCGCCCTCGGCGACCCCGCGCGACATCGTCGAGCGGGTGGCGAAGGAAGCGAAGGCCATCGTCGCCATGCCGGAAATGCTGAAGGCGCTCGACGCGCTGACGCTCGATCCGCTCGCCAGCACGCCCGCCGAATTCCTGGAGATGTACAGGGCCGACCGCGTGAAATTCCAGAAGATCATCAAGGACGCCAACATCGCCTTGCAGGATTGACGCGGGCGGCGCCGGGCCGGGGGAGGAAACCATGCGGAAATCGATGATTTGCACGTTCGCGGCGTTCGCCGCGCTGGCGATGGCGCCGCTCCGGGCGATGGCGCAGGCCTGGCCGGCGCGGCAGATCACCATGGTCGTGCCCTATCTCGCCGGCGGCGCCACGGACGCGCTGGCGCGCATCGTCGCCGCGAAACTCCAGGAACAGTTGAAGGTTCCCGTCGTCATCGAGAACAAGGGCGGCGCCGGCGGCAATCTAGGGACGAACTCGGTCGCGAAGGCCGCGCCCGACGGCTACACCATCCTCTTCAACATCAACGGCCACGCGATTTCGCCGGCGATCTACAAGAGCCTGCCCTACGACGCCGACAAGGATTTCGTCCGGGTGACGCAACTCGTCTCGACGGCGTCCGTGCTCATCATCGACCCGAAGCTCCCGGCGAGGAACTTCCAGGAATTCATCGCGCTCGCGCGCGCCAATCCCAACAAGTACAATTACGGCTCCACGGGCGTCGGCAATTCGCTGCACCTGACGATGGAGCTCATCAAGAAGGAAACGGGAACCGACATCGAGATGGTTCCCTTCCGCGGCGACGCGCCCCTGTTCACGGCGATGTTCGCCAGCGAGTTGCAGGTCGCGGTCGTGCCGATGGTTTCCGGCAAGCCGCACATCGATTCCGGCGCCGTGCGCGCCATCGGCGTCACCACGGCCCGGCGCGTCGCGTCGCTGCCGGACGTGCCGACCATCGCGGAACAGGGCCTGCCCGGATTCGAACTCGCGGGCTGGATGGGGCTCTTCGCGCCCGCCGGCACGCCCGCGGCGATCGTCGACCGTCTCTGGAAGGAATCGAAGATCGCCATTGAATCGCGGGACATCGCGCCCGTCCTCGCCAATCTCGCGCTGATCCCGGTGGCGTCGAGCCCGGCGGAATTCGACGCCGCCTACCTCGCCGACCGGGAGAAATTCACGCGAATCATCCGCGACGCGAAGATTCCCCAGCAGGACTAGAGGCGGCCCGCGCCGCGCATCCGGAGAAAATCATGTCACGCCGTTTCCTCACGCTCGCGGTCGCCGCGCTGGTCTGCGCCGCCCTTCCGCGCGCGGCGCTCGCGCAGGCCTGGCCGTCGAAGACCATCAGGATCGTCGTCCCCTTCGCGCCCGGCGGCGCCATCGACGTGATGGCGCGGCTGCTCGCGACGCGGATGCAAGAGTCGCTGAAAACGCCCGTCATCGTCGAGAACAAGGCAGGCGTCGGCGGCAATCTCGGGACGGACTACGTGGCGAAACAACCCGCCGACGGCTACACGATTCTCTACAACACCAACGGTCAGGCGATTTCGCCGGCGACCTACAAGTCGCTGCCCTTCGATCCCTTCGCCGATTTCGTCCCGGTGACGCAATTGTTCGCCTCGAACCTGCTTCTGGCCGCGAGCATGAAGTTGCCGGCGAAAAATCTCCAGGACTTCATCGCCCTCGCGAAATCAAAGCCGGGCGCGCTGAATTACGGCTCGACCGGCGTCGGCAATCCGCTGCACCTGACGATGGAATTGCTGAAGCTGCGGACGGGCATGAACATCCAGATGGTGCCCTACAAGAGCGACGGCGAGGTCATCAACGCGCTGATGACCGGCGACGTGAACGTCGCGGTCGTTCCGGTCGTCACCGGCAAGGAACACGTCATCGCCGGCGCGCTGCGCGGCCTCGCGGTGACGGCCTCGAGGCGCGCCAGCGGGCTCGACGTGCCGACCGTCGCGGAACAGGGCGTGCCCGATTTCGACGCCGGCGGCTGGCAGGGCCTGTTCATGGCGGCCAAAACGCCCGCGGACATCGTGCGTCGCGTTCAGGTCGAGGCGAAGAAGGCCTTCGAAACGCCGGAGATGCAGTCGCGCGTCGAGGCCTTCGCGCTGCTCAACGTGTTCTCAACGCCGGAGCAGTTCGCGCCCTTCTACAAGGCCGAGGTCGAGAACTTCAAACGCGTCGTGCGCGAGGCGAAGATCCCCTTGCAGGAATAAAGGCGGGGTTCGACCATGGCGCGGCCGCCGCGAAAGACGTCCGTCGCCCCGCCGGTCGAACGGATCTCGGACCCGGTCAGCGATCTTTCGGCCCTGCCGCCGCGCGTCGCCGCGATGCGCGAGAAAATTCTCGAAGCGGTCGAGGCGCGCGACATCGAGGCCTTGCGGCCCGCGATCGAATGGAACGAGACGCCGCCGATTTTCGCGCGCGGACGGACGGGGCCGAAGGGTTTCGCGCAGGCGCTCGACATTCTGCGGGAGCGCTCCTTCGACGGACGCGGCGATGAAATCCTCGCGATCCTGAAAGCCATTTTCGAAGAGCCCTTCGTCGTGGCCACGCGCGGCCCCGTCGTGACATACGTCTGGCCAGCCTTCGCCATGAAGCAACGCCCCGATCCGTCGCCCGACGAACGGCTGGCCATGTGGCGCTGCGCGCGCTTCGCCAATCTCGGCGCCTTCAACGACATCGGCCTGCCGCTGATCGAGCGGGTCGGCATCGGCGCGGACGGAACCTGGCATTATTTCTGGTCGGGATGAGGCGCGCCAACGCGAGCTTCGCCGCGCTGAATTTCCCGCTTGCCCCGCGCCCGTCCTCGCGCGACACTCTCCAGCAACATCGCGCGTCGCGCGACATTCGGGGAGGAAGCTCATGGCGGACGAAGCCATTGCACGCCGCAATTTTCTGAAAGGCGCGGGCGTCGCCGGCGCCGCGCTCGCGGGCGGCGCGCCGGCGCAGGCGCAGCAACCGGCGACCCAGGCCGCGAGGGCGCCCGACGCGTATCTCACGCTGACGGCGACGGAAGCAGCCTTTCTCTCCGCCGCCTACGACACGTTCATCCCCGCCGATCAATTCTCGCCCTCGGGCACGGATTGCGGACTCGTGGCGTTCTGGGATCGCCAGCTCGCCGGCGCTTACGGCAATGGCGCGCGGCTCTATCGCAACGGGCCGCACGTCCAGGGCAAGCGCGAGCAGGGCTATCAATTGCCGCTGACGCCGCGCGATTATTTCGCGGCGGGCATCAAGGCGGCCAACGCCTGGTCCCGCAAGACCAACGGCAAGGATTTCGACCGGCTCGACGCCGCGGGCCGCGACGCGGCGCTGAAGGCCTGGGACGGCGGCCAGGCGAAATTCGACGGGCTCGACGCCAAGGCATTTTTCGAGGCGCTCTACGCCTCCGCGATGGAGGGATTTTTCAGCGATCCGCTGCACGGGGGCAACCGCGACAAGGCCTCGTGGAAGATGATCGGCTATCCCGGCCTGCCCGCGACCTACGCGCGCACGGCGGAGCAATATCGTGGCAAGAAAGTCAATCTCGAACCGAAATCCATTCAGGACTTTCTCTGAGGAGCGAACCATGGCGACAACACTCAAAAGCGTCGACGTGGCGATCGTCGGCCTCGGCTGGTCCGGCTCGATCATGGCGCGCGAACTGACGAAGGCGGGCCTCAAGGTCGTGGCGCTGGAACGCGGCGCGGAGCGCACGCCGACGGAAGACTTCGCGTTTCCCTACATTCGCGACGAACTGAAAATGCGCGTGCGCAACGGGTTGATGCTCGACACGTCGATGGAGACGCTGACGATGCGCCACGCGCCCGGCGAACTCGCCCTGCCGATGCGGCGCTGGGACGTGTTCTCGCTCGGCGACAACGTCGGCGGCGCTGGCACGCACTGGAACGGCATCACCTGGCGGTTCACGCCGAGCGAATTCGTGCTGAAAACGCATCTGACGCAGCGCTATGGCGCGAAAGCCATTCCCGAGGACACGACGATCCAGGACTGGGGCGTGACCTACGACGACCTCGAGCCGCATTACGACCGCTTCGAGAAACTGTGCGGCACCTCGGGCAAGGCCGGCAACATCAAGGGCAAGATCGTCGAGGGCGGCAATCCCTTCGAGGGCGCGCGCTCGGACGAATATCCCAACAAGCCGCTGATCATGTCGCAGGCGGGCGTGATGATGTCGAAGGCGGCGAGGGAACTGGGCCTGCATCCCTTCCCGACGCCGGCCTCGAACTCGAGCGCGCCCTACACGAACCCGGAAGGGCTCACCATCGGCCAGTGCCAGTATTGCGGCCATTGCGAATATTTCGGCTGCGAGGCCAACGCCAAGGCGTCGCCGAACATCTGTCTGCATCCGGTTTTGTTCAGGGATCCGAACTTCGAACTGCGCACGCTCGCTTACGTGAGCAATCTCGACTACGACAAGGCCGCGAAGAAGGTGAGGAGCGTCAGCTACATCGACCGGCGGACAGGCGAGGAATTCATCCAGCCCGCCGATCTCGTGATCTTGTGCGCCTATCCCTTCAACAACGTGCTGCTGATGCGTCTCGCGGGAATCGGCGAGCCCTACGATCCGGCCACCGGCAAGGGCGTGATCGGCAAGAATTATTGCTACCAGACGAATTCGGCGGTGGCCTGTTTCGTCGACGAGGAGATCAACCCGTTCATCGGCACGGGCGTGTCGCCCGCCGTCGTCGACGATTTCCAGGGCGACAATTTCGATCACTCCGGGCTCGGCTTCATCGGCGGCGGCTACATCTCGCCGACGGTCAGCGGCGGACGCCCGATCCAGGTGCGCAACACGCCGCCGGGCACGCCGCGCTGGGGCACGGCGTGGAAGGAGGCCACGGCGAAATGGTACAATCACTGGTTCCCGCTCAGCGTTCACGGCACGAGCTACGCGCACCGCGGCAACTACATCGACCTCGACCCGACCTACCGGGATTCCATCGGCCGGCCGCTGGCGCGCATGACCTTCAACTATCCCGAAAACGACCGGAAAATGTCCGTTTATCTCACCAGCAAGGCGAACGACATCGCCAAGGCCATGGGCGCGAAGACGACCGTGCCGGCGCCGCGCACGACGAATTTCGGCGTCGCCAACGGCCAGGCCTCGCACCACACGGGCGGCGTCATCATGGGAGCCGATCCCTCGACGAGCGCGCTCAACCGCTATCTGCAAAGCTGGGATTGCAGCAATCTCTTCGTCATGGGCGGCGCGGCGTTTCCGCAAAACGCCGGACACAATCCCACGGGCACGATCGCGGCGCTGGCTTACTGGAGCGCGAAGGCGATCACGGAGCAATATCTGAAATCGCCGGGGTTCCTCGTGAAGGCGTGAGTCACAGCGCGTCCTGAAACCGCACCGCCTCGCCACGCGCGGGCGTCGCGATTTCGCCGTCCCACATGACGCGCGCGCCGCGGACGATGGTCCCCACGGGCCACCCCGTGACGCGCCTTCCATCGTAGGGCGTCCAGCCGCAGCGCGAAGCGATCCACGAATCGCGGATGGTCTCGACGCGCTTCAGATCGACGATCGTGAAATCCGCGTCGTAGCCGACGGCGATCCGGCCCTTGCCGGCGATGCCGAACAGCCGCGCCGGCCCGGCGCTCGACAGATCGACGAAGCGCGCCAGCGTCAGCCGGCCCGCGTGAACATGATCGAGCATCAGCGGCACCAGCGTTTGCACGCCGGGCATTCCCGAGGGGCTTTCGGGATAGGGTTTCGCCTTCTCCTCCAGCGTGTGCGGCGCGTGGTCGGAGCCCAGAATGTCGGCGATTCCCTGATCGAGGCCCCGCCAGATCCGTTTCTGGTGTTCGAGGTCGCGCACCGGCGGATTCATCTGCAATTTCGCGCCGAGCGTCGCGTAGAGCGAGGCGTCGAGCGACAGGTGATGCGGCGTCACCTCGACGCTCGCGACATCCTTGTGGTCCTTCAGGAAGTCCATTTCGTCGCCGGTCGAGACATGCAGAACATGAATTTTCGCGCGGTGCGCGCGGGCGACGCGCACCAGCCTTTGCGTGCATTGCAACGCGGTGATCTCGTCGCGCCAGACGGGGTGCGAGCGCGGATCGCCCTTCACCCGCAGGTGCTTGCGTTCCTCGAGACGATATTCGTCCTCGGCGTGGAAGGCGGCGCGGCGGCGGGTTTGCGCCAGAATCGCCGCGACGCCCGGATCGTCCTCGACCAGCAACGAGCCGGTCGAGGAGCCCATGAACACCTTGATGCCCGCGGAGCCCGGCAGGCGCTCGAGTTCCGGCACGTCCCGCGCGTTCTCGTGGGTGCCGCCGACCCAGAAGGCGAAATCGCAATGCATGCGATGATGGCCGCGCCGCACCTTGTCGGCGAGCGCCTCCGCGCTCGTCGTCAGCGGATTGGTGTTGGGCATCTCGAACACGGCGGTGACGCCGCCGAGCACGGCGGCGCGGGAGCCGGTCTCGAGGTCTTCCTTGTGGGTCAGGCCCGGCTCGCGGAAATGCACCTGGCTGTCGATGACGCCAGGCAGGACGTGCAGGCCCGCGCAATCCACGACCTCGCCGGCGGAAGCGTCGGAGAGATCGCCAATCGCCTCGATCCGGCCAGCGCGCACGCCAACGTCGCGCGCGCCCGCGCCATCGTGATTGACCAGCACGCCGCCGCGCAGGACGAGATCGAAGGTGAGCGCCATGACGAATTCCCGGTTTGCCGGGGAGTGAGGTGAATTTCCCCGCCGTCCCGCCGCTTGCGCGACGCCGCAACGGGCTTAAATAGATGATCTGTCCGTTGCAAGCACTGGAACTGGAACCGGCCCATGCCCTCGGCGTTTCTTGGAGACCGCGGCCTCGTACGCGTGACGGGGACGGACGCCTGCGCCTTCCTGCAAGGCCTGTTCACCTGCAATGTCGCGAAAGTCGCGCCGGGCCATCCCGCCTTTGGCGCGCTGCTCACGCCGCAGGGCAAGATCACCGCCGATTTCATCGTCGGCGAGGGCGAGGGCGCGCATTTTCTCGATTGTCCGCTGGCGCTCGCCGCCGACCTGGCGAAACGGCTGCGCTTCTACAAGTTGCGCGCCAACGTGGAGATCGCCGACCTGTCCGCCACGCACGGCGTCGCCGCGTGCTGGGGCGACAACGCGGCGGGCGAGCCGGACCCGCGCGACGCGCGCCTCGGCGGGCGGATCGCTGGTGAGCGCGCGGCGCTGGAAGCCGCCCATGGCCGCGACGACGCGGGTTACGAGGCGCTGCGCGTGTCGCTCGGAACGCCGAAGGGCGGCGTCGATTTTCCCTGGGGCGAGACCTTTCCGCACGACGCCAACATGGATCTCCTGGGCGGCGTCGATTTCAAAAAAGGCTGTTACGTCGGCCAGGAGGTCGTCTCCCGCGTCGAGCACCGCGGCGCGGCGCGCAAGCGCGTCGTCCGCCTGCGTTACGAAGGCCCGCCGCCCGCGCCGGGAACCCCCGTGCTCGCCGGCGACATCGAGGCGGGCGTGACCGGCTCCCTCGCCGGAGACCTCGGCCTCGCGATGCTGCGCCTCGACCGCGTGGCGGAGGCCCGCGCGCGCGGCGCGGCCCTGACGGCGGGCGCGGCGCGCGTGGTCGAAGTGGTGGAGCCGGCGGGGCGGTGAGGAGGGCTCAAGACCTGTCGCCGGTCTCGTTTCGAATGTCCGCCCGTCGCGACTGGCGTTCCTGAACCGGAGCACGCAATACGTCACGGCTCGCGCGAAAGCCTGGCGTTTTCACGAATCGGCATGAAGCGCGACGCTTCCCTCGCCACGCCGGCCCGGTGTACCCTTCGCCATGGCCGATTCCGAGAAACCCCTCCGCCTTCCCGTGTTGCACGCCGACGGCAAGCACCGGTGCGACTGGCCGGGCGTCGATCCGCTCTATGTCGCCTATCACGACACCGAATGGGGCGTGCCGGAGCGCGACGGACGGGCCCTGTTCGAGAAACTGCTGCTCGACGGGTTTCAGGCGGGCCTGTCGTGGATCACCATCCTGCGCAAGCGCGATTCGTTTCGCGCCGCCTTCGACGGATTCGATCCCGCGCGGATCGCCCGCTACGACGCGGAAAAGCTCGCGGCGCTGATGAACGACGCGGGCATCGTGCGCAACCGTTCGAAGATCGAGAGCTCCGTCCATTCGGCGCGGGCCTGGCTCGCCATCGAGGAACGCGAGGGCTTTTCGCGATACCTGTGGAAATACGTCGATGGCGCGCCGCTGCAAAACAACCTGCGCCACATGGGCGAGATGAAGGCGGAAACGGATTTGTCGAAACGGATTTCGAAGGATCTGAAAAAAGAGGGGTTCAACTTCGTCGGCCCGACCATCGTCTACGCTTTCATGCAGGCGGTCGGCATGGTCAACGACCATCTCGTTGGCTGTCACCGGCACGAGGCGTGCCGCGCGCTCGGGCGGGCGGACGCGTGACGCGCAGGGGCGAGCCGCCGCGCGCCTGGCAGCGCATGCTCTCGGGCCGCCGGCTCGACCTGCTCGATCCCTCGCCGCTCGACGTGGAGATCGAGGACATCGCGCACGGGCTGGCGCGCGTGGCGCGCTGGAACGGGCAGACGCGCGGGCCGAACATCTTTTCCGTCGCGCAACACTCGCTGCTGGTGGAGGCGCTCGCCGTCGCCATCGACCCCGGCCTGCCGGCGCGCTGGCGGCTGATGGCGCTGCTTCACGACGCGCCGGAATACGTGATCGGCGACATTATCTCGCCGTTCAAGGCCGCGGTCGGCGCCACCTACAAGACCGTCGAGAACCGCATTCTGGGCGCGATCCACCTGCGCTTCTCGCTGCCGCCGGAGCATCCCGCGGCGCTCGCCCGGCTCATCAAGCGCGCCGATCTCGCCGCCGCCTTCGTCGAGGCGACGCGGCTCGCGGGCTTCGCCGTGCCCGAGGCGGAAAAATTCTTTGGCCGTCCCGAAATGTCGCTGCGCGGAATCGAGCCGCTCGTCGCGCCAATGGCGCCGCAAGCCGCGGAGACGAACTTCCTGCGCGTGTTCCGCGAACTGGAAGAGGCCGCCGCGTGAGGAAGCGCCAATGCCGCTGATTCACGTCTGCGCCCTGTCGCGCGTCGCCGCGACCGCGCGGGAGACCGGCGCGCGTTCGCTGGTGACGCTGCTGAAATCGGAGTTCCGCTTCGAACGGCCCGCGACCATCGCGCCGGAGCGGCATTTGCACATCGCCGTGTCCGACGTGGTCGAGGACACGCCTGGCCATGTCGCGCCGGCGCGCGGCCACGTCGAGCGCCTCGTCGATTTCGCGCGCCGCTGGGACCGGCGCGAGCCGCTGCTGATTCATTGTTTCGCCGGCGTCAGCCGCTCCACGGCGGCGGCCTTCATCGCGGTCTGCGCGCTGGCGCCGGCGCGGTCGGAACGCGAGATCGCCGAGGAGATTCGCCGCCTGTCGCCCACCGCGACGCCGAACCCGCTGCTGGCGCGCCACGCCGACGAGGTGCTCGGACGCGGCGGACGCATGGTCGAGGCCATCGCCGCGATCGGCCGCGGCGCGGAATGTTTCGAGGGCGTCCCCTTCGCGCTGTCGCCGGACTGAGCAGGCCTCCGCCCGCGCGTTTTTCGTGCTAGGAACGCGCGTGTTCACATCCATGGCCCGATGACCAGCGTTCCGCATCCCTCCCTGCCCGTCGAGGTCGGCCTCACCGCCGCGATTGTCGCGGTGAGCGACGACGCGCCGATGATTCTCGTGGCGCGCGCCGGCGACGCCTCGCACGAGGCCGCCCTGCCCTCCGGGCCCTTCGATCCGCTCTCGCACCGCACGCTGGAGATCGGTCTCCGGTCCTGGGTGAGCGAGCAAACCGGCGTGCCGCTCGGCTACGTGGAGCAACTCTACACGTTCGGCGACCGCGGCCGGCACGCGCAGGCGGGCGACCGCGATCCGCACGTTCTTTCGATCGGCTATCTCGCGCTGACGCGGCGCGGCGCGCGGGGCGCGCTCGCCTCGGGCGCGGCCTTCCGGCCCTGGTACGCCTATTTCCCCTGGGAGGACTGGCGCGCGGGCAAGCCGGCGACCATCGACGGGAAAGTGCTGCCCGCCTTGCGCAAATGGGCGGCGCGCGACCCGGACCGCCCCAACGCCTATGGCCTCACGCGCACCGAGCGCGTGCGAATGCTGTTTGGCGACGAGGGCGGCGCCTTCGACGAGGAGAACGTCCTCGACCGATTCCAGCTTCTCTACGAATCCGGGCTCGTCGAGGAAGCCCGCCGCGATGGACGCGCCAGCCCGCTGATCGGCGAGGCCGGCCCGCTCGGGGAGCCGCTGCTGCACGACCACCGGCGCATTCTGGCGACGGCGATGGGGCGGCTGCGCGCCAAGATGAAATATCGCCCGGTGATTTTCGAACTGATGCCGGAGGTCTTCACGCTGACCGCCCTGCAACGCATGGCCGAGGCCCTGTCCGGGCGGCATCTGCACAAGCAGAATTTCCGCCGTCTGGTGGAATCCTCCGCCGTCGTGGAGCCAACGGGGGAAATGTCGCGCGACACGGGCGGGAGGCCCGCGGCGCTGTTCAGGTTCCGTCGCGAAGTCTTGCGCGAGCGACCCGCGCCGGGGTTGCGCGTGGGCAAGAGGGGTTGAACTTCGGAAGCCTCAGGCGAGCGCGGGTTCGGGGGCTTTGTCCGCGACGATCTCGAAAGCCTCCGCGGGGCCGCCCCAGATCGTCGTGTCCCTGGAAAATTTCACGTCCAGACGCTCGGAGCCCGGCACGCCGCCGGAGAGGAGGCGATAGCGGCAAATCACCGTGCCCTCGGCGGCGGGATCGATGTTCCAGTCCTGGGCGAAACGGCTCGCGCATTTCACGCGCACGATCTGTCCGGATGTCATGGATGCCTCCACCGTTCCGCGGAAAGCGCCCCGTGTCGCCGGGACACTTTTGCAATGCGTCAAAGTAATATGGTGCATCGCAATAAGGCAAGCCTGAAAATTAAGCATCGGTGAATGTTCGCGCCGGGAGCTCCTGTGTTTGCTCGCGTTTCCCGGGGGCTACGGCTTCCGGCAAACCTATCGCGGTGCGGCAAACGGGCGCAGCCGCGCCTCGACGCCAGGGCGGTCGAGGCAATTTTCGGCGAGGCCCGGGTAACGCCGGCGCCAATTGGGGTGTTCATCCGTGGTGCCCGGCAGGTTGGGCTGTTCGATGGCGCCGAGCGCGTCCTCCAGCGGCAGGAGGGCGAGCGCCGCCGGCGTGCGCGCGAGAAAGGCGACGGCGGCGTCGACCGCGGGCCCGGTCTCGTCCTCCGGCGGTCGCCCCTCGCGCCCGGCGACGCCGGCCTGCCGGAAGGCGTCCCACAGGGCGGCGCGGTCGCCGGCGCGACCGGCCTTCGCCTGTTCGAAGGACTGGCCAGGCGGAAGCTGGTCAATGCCGGCGCGCGTCCCGAGATCGAGCCCCGCCCACCAGCCCGCGATTGTCGCGGTGTCGTGGGTGGAGGTCATCGCCACGGCGTCGCGCGGATACCAGTCCGGCGGATTGAAGCCCTCGTGGCGGCGCTCGAACTGCAACACGCGCATCCCGTAAAGGCCGGAGTCGGCGAGATGCTCGCGCAACCCGTGCGGCACGGTGCCGAGATCCTCGCCAATGACGATGGCGCGATGGCGCGCGGATTCGAGAGCGATCAGCCGCAGCATCTCGCGCGCGGGAAAGGCGAGATAGGCGCCCTGCGTCGCCTCCATCCCGTCGGGCGTCAGCCACAGGCGCGCGACGCCCATGACATGATCGATCCGCGCGCCGCCGCCGTGACGCATGGCGGCGCGAAGGGTCGCGAGGAACGGCGCGAAACCACTGGCGACAAGCGCCCTCGGCGAGAAGGCCGCGAGACCCCAGTTCTGGCCGCGCGGCGCGAGCGGATCGGGCGGCGCGCCGATGGACAGGCCGAGCAACAGATCGCCCGGGCTCGACCAGGCGTGCGATCCGCCGTTGTTCATGCCCACGGCGAGATCGGCGAGCAGGCCAACGCGCATTCCCGCGGACAGGGCCGCGTCCTGCGCGCGCGCCATCGAACGGTCCGCGAGCCATTGGGCGAAGACATGGAAAGAGACTTCATCGGCGTTGGCCGCGGCGAAATCCCGAACCTCGCCCGACGCGCAATCGCGCAACCCGGCGGACCACGTGCGCCAGTTCCATCTGGTGAAATCCTGGCGGTACTGACGCGCGTGCAGGGCCTCGAAGATCGCGTGACGCTCCAGGGACGCGCCGCCGGCCGCCCGGAACCGGGCGAAGTCGCGCGCCAGCGGGTCGCCCGTTCCCGAGAGCTCGCGAAGCCGGAACGAATCCCACAACGCCCGCGTCATCGACTTGCGCGCGCGCGAAGCCGCCGGCCAGTCGACGAGATCGAGAGCCTCGAGACGCGCGCGTTCGCCGGCGGAGGTCTCGCGCGACCATGCGTGTTCAATCCTCCCGGCGTCGAAGGTCGCGGCCGGATCGGCGAGAAGCACGTTGTGAAACAGGCGGCTCGACGGGGAATAGGGCGTGAAATGCCGGTCGTCGGCGCTGAACAGCGCGTGGGTCGGGCTCAACGACAACACGTCGGCGCGCGCGGCCGCGGCGCGGCGGGCGAAGGCCGCGACGGAGCCGAAATCGCCGACGCCGCCGTCGCCCGCCCGTCGCAGGCCGTAAACCTGCGCGGTGAGTCCCCACAGTCTTTCGCCCGGCGCGATGTCCGCGATCGTGCAACAACGCCCTGGCGCGACCGCGAGCTCGATGGCGTGGTCGCCGATCAGGAGGCGGTGATAGCCGGGACGCGCGATCGCGCGCAGGCGAAGGCCCGCGCCATCCGCCTCGACGTTCGTGTCGGCGACGCCGCCCTGCTCGAATTCGATCAGCGCGCGCGCGCCGTCGGCGGCGCGCATGTCGACGCGACCCGGCTCTCCGGCGGTCGCCGTGACAAAGGACGGCGGCGTCGGGAAGGAGCGTTCCTCCCCGAGGCGCCGGCGGCTCGCGGCGATATCGCCGCCGCTCGCGGCGGGCAAGCCAAGCGCGGCGAGCATGGCGCGCAAGGTTTCCACGCCGACAACGCGGCCATGGCCATCGTTGTCCGTCCATTCGACGGAAATCCCCGCCTCGCCCGCCAGCGCGCGCAAGTCATCGTCGCTCATTCCCGACTCCCGTGCGCCAGCGGCGGCCTCAGCCGGCGTTCAAACGAAGCATCACCGCCGCGAGCGGCGGCAGCGTCAGCGAAAGCGATTGCGCGCGGCCGTGCGAGGGCACGGGTTGCGTCATGGCGCCGCCGAGATTGCCGAGATTGGAGCCGCCGTAAACGGCCGCGTCCGTGTTGAGGATTTCCGTCCAGTAGCCCGCGTGGGGGACGCCGATCCGGTAGCCGTGTCGAGGCGTCGGCGTCATGTTGACGGCGACCGCGACGGGCCGCGACGCAACGGCCGTGCGCAGGAAGGCAAAGACGGAGTTTTCGGCGTCGTCGACCACGAGCCACTGAAATCCGTCGGGATGCGCGTCGCCCTGATGCAGCGCGGGTTCCTGTCGGTAATGCAGGTTGAGCGCGCGCGTGAGCGCGAGCAGCCCGGCGTGGCCTGGATCGTCGAGCAGCGGCCAGTCGAGTTGCGCGTCGTGATTCCACTCGCGCGACTGGCCGAACTCGTCGCCCATGAACAACAGCTTCTTGCCCGGATGCGCCCACATGAACGCGAGGAAGGCCCGCAGACCCGCGCGCTTGCGCCAGTCGTCGCCGGGCATTTTCGACAGAAGCGACTTTTTTCCATGCACGACCTCGTCGTGCGACAGCGGCAGCACGAAACGCTCGGAGAAGGCGTAGGTCAGGCCAAAGGTGATTTCGCCATGGTGCCAGCGGCGATGCACCGGATCGCGCGCGGCGTAACGCAGCGCGTCGTTCATCCAGCCCATGTTCCACTTGTAGTGAAAGCCGAGACCGCCCTTCTCGACCGGCGTCGTGACTCCGGGCCAGGCCGTCGATTCCTCGGCGATGACGATGGCGCCGGGGCAACGCGCGGCGATGGTCTCGTTGAGGCGACGAAGAAAGGCGATCGCCTCGAGGTTCTCGCGGCCGCCATGGATATTCTGCTTCCATTCGCCCTCGCGACGGCTGTAGTCGCGGTAGAGCATCGAGGCGACGGCGTCGACGCGCAGACCGTCGACGTGAAAATCCTCGAGCCAGCGCAACGCGCTCGCCACCAGAAACCCGCTCACCTCGCGGCGGCCGAAGTTGTAGATGACCGTGCTCCAGTCGGGATGCACGCCCTCGCGCGGATCCTCGTGCTCGTAGAGCGCGGTTCCATCGAAACGCGCGAGCCCGTGCGCGTCGGCGGGAAAGTGCGCCGGCACCCAGTCGACGATGACGCCGACGCCGGCGCGGTGACACTCGTCGACGAAGGCGGCGAATTCGGCGGCGTCGCCGTGGCGCGACGTTGGCGCGAACAGTCCGAGCGGCTGGTAGCCCCACGAGCCGCCGAAGGGATGTTCCGCGACGGGCAGCAATTCGATGTGCGTGAAGCCGAGCGCCAGCACGTAAGGCAACAGGCGTTCGCGCGCCAGCTTCCAGCCCGGCTCGTCCCCCTTGAGCCGCAGCCACGAGCCGAGATGCACTTCATAGATCGAAATCGGCGCGTCGGGACGCTGGCGCGCGGCGCGCGTCGCCATCCATTCCGCGTCGCGCCAGGCGTGGGCGAGCGGTTCCGCGACGACCGAGGCGGTCGCGGGCGGCGCCTCGGCGCGCAGGGCGACGGGATCGGCCTTCATCGGCAAGCGCGCGCCGTCGGGTCCGATGATCGCGTATTTGTATCGCTCGCCCGGACGCAGCCGGGGCACGAACAATTCCCAAACGCCCGCCTCGTGGCGCAGCCGCATGGGATGGCGACGCTCGTCCCAGGCGTTGAAGTCGCCCACGACGGCGACGCGGCGCGCGTTGGGCGCCCAGACCGCGAAACGCACGCCCTCGACGCCGTCCACCGGCGCGTAGCGCGCGCCAAGACAATCGGAGAGGCGCGAATGCCGCCCTTCCGAGATCAGGTGCAGATCGAAATCCGGGAGGCAGGGGCCGAACGAATAGGGGTCTTCGGTCTCGACGGTCTCGCCTGGCCAGGTCACGCGCAGGAGATAGGGCTCGTCGCCCTCGACGAAGCCGGCGAACAGGCCCGCCGCGCCGCGCTCGACGAGACTGCCAAGACGGGAGCCATCCTCCCGCGCCACGGCCTCGACGGCGCGCGCGCCGGGAAGGTAAGCGCGCGCGAAACGGCCGGCGTCCGCGTGGCGAGGCCCGAGAATGGCGAAGGGATCGGCGTGAGTCGCGGCTTCCAGCGCCGCGATGGCGCCCTGGTCGAGCGGCGGCGGCTCGGGCGCGCCGGAGCGCAAAATCCGGAGGCGCGGGCGTTTCGCCTCGCGGTTCCGACGGGCCGTCGTCGTGACGTCTGACATGCCCTGGCTCGACCGCGCTCCCGACTCGTCGCCGGCCGCGGAAACTTCGCGGCCTCCATCATCCTTGGGGCCAACGCGCGCTTCAGGCAAATGATTTTTCCCGCTGAACGTTCAACCCGCGGAGGCGCGGCGATAGAGGCTGTCGTAACGGGTGTCGGACTCGCTCCAGTCGAAGCGCATCGCCATGGCGGCGCGTCGCATTTCGCCAAGGCGCCGGTCGGAGCCAAACGTGTCGAGGGCGCGCCGCACGGCGCCCCTGAGGCCGCCCGCGGTCGGCTGGCCGAACAGAAAACCGGTCTTGCCGTCCTCGATCGTGTCCGCGAGGCCGCCGGTGCGCGTCGCGATCGGGAGCGAGCCGAATTTTTGCGCGTACATCTGGCTGAGGCCGCAGGGCTCGAAGCGGGAGGGCATCAGGAGGAAATCGCTGCCGGCGAACATGGCGCGGGCCTCGGCGTTGTCGAAACCGATGCGAACGCCAACCGAGCCCTCGTGACGCTTCGCGAGATCCTTCATCCGGTCCTCGAAATGCGCCTCGCCCTGCCCGGTCACGACGAGCTGGCCGCCGCTCTCGAGGATGTTCCCGGCCGCCTCGAGCGCGAGATCGACGCCCTTCTGGTGAACGAGACGGGAAATGATGGCGAAGAGCGGACCGCCCGTGAGGGACAGACCGAACTTGCCGCGCACGTAGTCCGCGTGGCGGCTCTTCCAGCGGACGGGATCGAACCCGCGATCGCTGGATTCGCCCGTGGGATCCCAGGTGTCGTCGATGCCGTTCAGGATGCCGCTGAGGCGGCCCTGGCTGGCGCGCTCCGCCAGCAGGCCATGCAGGCCGCAGCCAAATTCCGGCGCGGTGATTTCCCGCGCGTAGGTGGCGCTCACCGTCGTCAGGTGCGACGAATAGAAAACGCCTGCCTTCAAAAACGACAGTTTGCCGTAAAATTCGACGCCGTCGATCTGGAAAGCGGCGTCGGGAATGGCGAGGGCCGACAGCCGCGCGGAGTCGAACACGCCCTGATAGGCGAGATTGTGAATGGTGAGCAGGGAAGGCGTGTCGCCGCCGCGCCATTGCACGTAGCCGCTGGCGAGCGCGCTCGGCCAGTCGTTGAGGTGCAAATTGTCGGGCTTCCAGTTGGGATCGCCGCGCCCCATGGCGATGTCCGCCGCGGCGAGACTCAGCCGGCCGAAGCGAATGTCGTTGTCGATCCAGTCCGCGCCGTCGGGATCGAGATAGGGGCCGCCGGGACGGTCGTAGAGTTCCGGCGCGAGAACCACGTAAATCACGAGACCGTCGTTGGCGCGCGCGCGGCCCAGCGCGCAGGCGGGTATCGCGCCGGCGCCCGGCAGCAGGGCGACGATGTCGACGGGGCCTATTTTCGCGAGAACCTGACGATATCCGGGGATCAGCACGCGCACGTCGCACAGCGGGCTCAACGCGCGTGGCAAGGCGGCGGAGACTTCGCCAAGGCCGCCAGTCTGCACGAAATCGGAGATTTCGGAGGTGACGAAGAGCACCTTTCGGGGCGAGAGGCCTGAACCGGACTCCGCGAAATCGTTGATCTGACCGCTTTCCGCGGCCGCTTCGGCGAATTCCGTGTCTGTCCCGCTCATCACCAATCGTCACCCGTGGCTGCTCGAAGGCTTCTCCTCCACTGCGTTGTCACTCGTTTAACCGGGAAATTACTACATCCTGGTTAAAAACTCCCCAGGCAATGGAACCTTTCGCCCCCGGTCGCGTCCTTCCGGCTGTCGCGCCGTCCATGCGACCCGATGCACGAGGCGTGCCAGTCACGACGATTAAAATGCGGCGCAATTTCGCAAGGGATCGTGGATTTTTTAACGATCAGGAGTCATCGTGACCGAACGTGTCCCCGGAGTTGCGTCCATGTCCATGCGTGCCGCCCGTATTCGATTCGACGACCCCGAGGAAAGCCCCAATCCCCTGATGGCCGCCTCGCCCAGGGTCGCGACGAAGCGCATCGACACGCCCCAGGCTCTGCGCGCCGAGATCGAAGCAAAGCTGATCTACTCCGTCGGCAAGGATCCGGCGTCCGCGCTGCATCACGACTGGCTCACCGCGTCGATCCTCGTGTTGCGAGACCGAATCATCGACCGCTGGATGTCCTCGATCAGCGAGGCCAAGCGCAGCGGACGCAAGCGCGTCTATTATCTCTCGCTGGAATTCCTGATCGGCCGCCTGTTCGAGGACGCGCTCGGCAATCTCGGGCTGCGCCCGCAGATGACCGAGGCGCTCGCCTCGCTCGGCGTCGATCTCGACGTGATCGCGGAACTCGAGCCCGACGCGGCGCTCGGCAACGGCGGCCTCGGCCGCCTCGCCGCCTGTTTCATGGAAAGCATGGCCACTCTGGGAATTTCCGGCCTTGGCTATGGCATCCGCTACGATCACGGCCTGTTCAGGCAGCGCATCATCGACGGCCGTCAGGTGGAGGCGCCGGAGGACTGGCTTTCCTTCCGCAATCCGTGGGAGTTCATGCGCCGCGAGATCGTCCACGAGATCGGCTTTGGCGGCACGGTGAGCGTCGAGCGGGGCTGGGACGGCGCCGAGCGCCACACCTGGAAACCCGCTGAAAAAGTGCTCGCGGTGGCGCATGACACGCCGGTGGTCGGCTGGCGCGGCGACGTCGTCAACACATTGCGCCTGTGGAGCGCCAAGGCCGTCGATCCCATGCGGCTCGAGGCGTTCAACAACGGCGATCACGTCGGGGCGATCATCGAGCAGTCGAAGGCGGAGAGCATCTCGCGGGTTCTCTATCCCTCCGACGCGACGCCCGCCGGCCAGGAACTGCGCCTGCGTCAGGAATATTTCTTCACCTCGGCCTCGTTGCAGGATCTCATCCGCCGCCACATGCAGCGCTTCGGCGAAATCCGCTCGCTCGACAAGAAGGCCGCGATCCAGCTCAACGACACCCATCCGGCGATCGCGATCGCCGAACTGATGCGGCTGCTCGTCGACGTGCACAATCTCTCGTGGGACGAGGCGTGGAAGATCACGCGCGGCGCGACCTCCTACACCAACCACACGCTGTTGCCCGAGGCGCTGGAAAGCTGGCCCGTCGGCCTGATGGAGCGGATGCTGCCGCGCCACCTGCAAATCATCTACGCCATCAACACATGGTTCCTCGCGACCGCGAAGGCCGCCGGCGTCGACGACGCCGCCCGCGTCGCCGCCATCTCGCTCATCGACGAGCACAATGGACGGCGCGTTCGCATGGGCAATCTCGCCTTCGTCGGCTCGCACAAGGTCAACGGCGTCTCGGCGCTGCACACGGAACTGATGAAGATCACCGTGTTCCGCGACCTCGACGCCGTGTTGCCCGGCCACATCGTCAACAAGACCAACGGCATCACGCCGCGGCGCTGGCTGATGCACGCAAACCCCGGCCTGACGCGTCTCCTCGTCGAAAGCGTCGGAGAGGAAATCCTCGACGACATCGACCGGATCGGCGATTTCGCGAAGTTCGCCAACGATCCGGCGGCGCGCGAGAAATTTTCCGCGGTAAAGCGCGCCAACAAGGAAACGCTCGCCAACAGCATCGTCGAGAGCCTCGGGATCAAGGTCGATCCCGCCGCGCTCTTCGACGTGCACGTCAAGCGCGTGCACGAATACAAGCGCCAGTTGCTCAACATTCTCGAGACCGTGGCGCTCTACGAGGCCATCCGCGCCAATCCCGGCCACGCCTGGACGCCGCGGGTCAAGCTCTTCGCCGGCAAGGCCGCGGCGAGCTATCATCAGGCCAAGACGATCATCAAGCTGATCAACGACGTGGCCCATGTCGTGAACAACGATCCCGCGGTGAAGGGCCTGCTGAAAGTCGTGTTCATGCCGAACTTCAACGTCAGCCTCGCCGAACTCATCGTGCCCGCGGCCGATCTCTCCGAGCAGATTTCCACCGCCGGCATGGAGGCCTCCGGCACCGGCAACATGAAGTTCGCGCTCAACGGCGCGCTCACCATCGGCACGCTCGACGGCGCGAACGTCGAAATCCGCGAACACGTCGGCGAGGACAACATCGTCATCTTCGGCATGACGGCGGCGGAAGTCGAGGCGGCGCGCGTCGCCAACCGGCGTCCCGGCGACGTGATCGACGAGACGCCCGCCCTGCGCGACGCGCTGGAGCGCATCCGTTCCGGACAATTCTCGCCTGACGATCCCTCGCGCTTCGCCGGCTTCGTCGACAGCCTGCGCGACAGCGACTTCTTCCTCGTGGCGTCGGACTTCGCGTCCTATTACGCGGCGCAGCGCGACATCGACGCGATCTGGAACGACCGCGACAAATGGCGCCGCATGACCATGCTCAACACGGCGAACATGGGCTGGTTCTCCTCCGACCGCACGATCCGCGAATACGCCGACGACATCTGGGGCGTGCCGCACCTGCGCACGCGCCTCGGCTAGGGAGCGCGGCGGCGCGGAACAGGCCGATGGAGCGCGTCGCCACGCCACGGGACAGGATCACGCCGCGCCGGCAAGGCGCGACGCCCGTCGAGGGCGGCGTCGAATTCGCGGTGTTCTCGCGACACGGCGAGACCGGGCATGTCTGTCTCTTCGACGAGAGCGGCGACCGCGAGGTCGCGCGCTGGCGTCTCGCCGGACGCGACGGCGACATTCATCACGGCTTCGTTCCAGGCGTCGGACCCGGGACGCGTTACGGACTGCGCTTCGACGGACCCGACGAGCCCGCGCGCGGACACAGATTCGACCCGGCGAAACTGCTCGTCGATCCCCGGGCGACGCGGATAGACAGGCCTTTCGTCTGGCGCGCCGAACTCGCCGCGCCGCGCGCCGCCGGCATCGACACGGCGCCCTTCACGCCGCGCGCGATCGTCGAGGCGCCCTTCGATCCCCCGCCCCGCGGCGCCGCCTCGACGAGGCCGGACCTGATCTGTGAAGTCGCCGTGAAGGCGTACACGCAACGCCATCCAGGCGTTCCCGCGCGCCATCGCGGGACTCTCGCGGGCCTCGCCACGCCGCGCGCCATCGAGCATCTCGTCAAGCTTGGCGTGACGCACGTGGAGTTGATGCCCGTCGCCGCCTTCATGAGCGAGCGGCACCTCGCGCTCGCCGGCCTCGACAACGCCTGGGGTTATAATTCCGCGTTGTTCATGGCGCCCGATCCGCGGCTGGCGCCAGGCGGCCTCGCCGATCTGCGCGCCTGCGTCGAAGCCTTGCGCTCCGCCGGGATCGCGACGCTTCTCGACGTGGTTTTCAACCACACCGCGGAAGGCGACGAAAGGGGACCGACGCTCAGCCTGCGCGGTCTCGACAACGCGGTTTACTATCTGCACCGGGACGAGGCGCCCGATTTGTTCGTCAACGACACCGGCTGCGGCAACACGCTCGCCTGCGCGCGCGGCCCCGTCGTCGCGCTGATCGTCGAGACATTGCGGCATTTCGTCGAGGCCGCCGGCGTCGACGGGTTCCGGTTCGATCTCGCGGCGACGCTCGCGCGCGGCGAGGGCGGATTTCCGCGGCCGCATCCTCTGTTCGACGCGATCGCCGGCGAACCCGCCCTCGCGGGGCGGCTGATGATCGCCGAACCCTGGGACGTGGGCCCGGGCGGCTACCGCCTCGGCGCCTTTCCGGACGGCTGGCTGGAATGGAACGATCGCTACCGCGACTCGACGCGAAAATTCTGGCGCGGCGACCGCGGCGCCATCGGCGATTTCGCCACGCGCCTCGCGGGCTCCGCCGATGTTTTCGAGGCGACGCGCGAGCGCCCCTCGGCGAGCGTGAATTTCATCGCGGCGCACGACGGATTCACCCTGCGCGATCTCGTGTCGCACGCCCGCAAGCACAACCTCGCCAACCTCGAGCAAAATCGCGACGGGACCAGCGACAATCATTCATGGAATTGCGGCGTCGAGGGCGAAACGCGCGACCCCGCCATCCTCGCCGCGCGGCGCCGCGACGCCCGCGCGCTGCTCGCCACGCTGTTCGTCTCGCGCGGAACGCCAATGCTGACCGCGGGCGACGAATTCTGGCGCACGCAGAATGGCAACAACAACGCCTACGCGCAGGACAATGAAACAACCTGGCTCGACTGGGAGAACGCCGACCGCGATCTCGCGGATTTCGTCGCGGGCCTCGCGCGGCTGCGCGCCCGGGTTCCGCCGCTGCGCGTGGACGCGTTTCTGACCGGACGCCCTCGCGCCGAACACGAACCGCCCGACGTCGTCTGGCTGACGCGCGAGGGAAACGAGCCGGGACATCACGACTGGGCGGACGGCGACGTGCTTTGTTTCACGCTCGGCGCGGAGAGCGAGCGCCTGTTCATCGTTTGCAACCGCGGGCAGGCTTGCGCTCACGTCGCGCGACCGCGGGCGCGGCGCGGACGCGTCTGGCGGCTGGTGCTGGACAGCGCGGCGGCCTTCGTCGATTCCGGGGGCGCGCCGCACGAGCCGCGCGATCACCCGGCGCCAGCGCGAAGCCTGTGCGCGTGGCGTGAGTTTTCAAAAGAACAATAGATAGGCTTGCGTCCGCGCCAGCATGCATTATTCATTGCAGCTTCACACGTTATGAATTTTTCATACCAGCCGGAGTTTCAAGTGCCTCCTTTTCGCGCCGAACATATCGGGTCCCTGCTGCGGCCCGCGCCGCTGCTCGAGCTTCGCCGCCGCCACGCCCTGCGCCAGATCGACGACGCGACCCTGCGCGCCGGAGAAGACAAGGCGATCCGCGACGCCGTCGCGTTGCAGGAGCGGGTCGGACTGCGCCTCGCGACCGACGGCGAATTCCGCCGGCGCTCCTACCACGCGTTTTTCTTCGCGCAACTGGGCGACATCGAGCCCGACTGGGTGCCGGAACAAACGACGGCGGACGCCGGCGCCCCGCGGCGCGCCGTGCAACCCGTCGCGCGCATCCGCAGCCCGCTGAAATGGACGCGCCCCATCCATGTCGATGATTTCAACTTCGTGAAATCGCTGACGGGCCTCTGTCCGAAGATCACCATCCCCGGCCCTTGCGCGCTGCATTTCCGTGGCGGCGACGCGGCGGCCCTCGCCAGCGCTTATACGGACATGGAGACCTACTGGGGCGACACGGTCGAGGCCTTTCGCAAGGAACTGACGGCGCTCGCGGCGGCCGGCTGCACCTACGTGCAAATTGACGAGACGGCCTTCGCCAAGTTCGGCGATCCCGAGGTGCAGGCGGCGCTGGCGGAGCGCGGCGATCACTGGTCGCGGCTGATCGACCGCTACATCGAGATCACCAACCGCGTGGTGCGCGGCTTTCCGGGCATGACCATCGGGATGCACCTGTGCCGCGGCAACCGCGCCGGGCAATTCCACTCCGAGGGCAGCTACGAAAACGTGGCGGAGCGGCTCTTCAACAAATTGCGGATCAACACGTTCTGGCTCGAATACGATTCGCCGCGCGCGGGCGACTTCTCGCCGCTGCGTTTCGTGCCAAAGGGCAAACACGTCGTGCTCGGCCTCGTCTCGACCAAATCGAACGAGATCGAGGACAGGAAAGACCTGTTGACGCGAATCGACGCCGCCACGAAATACATCGACCTCGAACATCTCTCGATCTCGCCGCAATGCGGTTTCGCCAGCATCGACATCGGCAACCCGATCACGCCGGAGACGCAGGAGGCCAAGCTGAGGCTGGTGGTGGACACGGCGCGGGAGGTCTGGGGAGAAGCGTGAGGATCACGCCCCGCCAAACCGCAGGAACGCCACCCGCGTGTCGCCGTAGTCCCGCGTTTCCAGCGGCGTGAAGCCCGCGACGGGGCCGACTTCCGCGGCGGCGCTTTCCTCGACGAGGCACAGGGCGCCGTCCGCCAGCCAGCCGCCGTCGCGCAACGAGGCCAGCGCCAGAGGCGCGAGGCCCTTGCCGTAGGGAGGATCGAGGAAGGCGAGGGTGAACGGATCCTGCGGCGGCATGGGGCCGAGCTTCGTCGCGTCGCGTCGAAAGATTCGGGTTTCCCCGCCGAGGCCGAGTTGCTCGACGTTTTCGCGCACGAGCGCGCGGCCTTCGGCGCTGTCGTCGACGAACAGCGCGAATTTCGCGCCGCGCGACAGGGCCTCGAGGCCCAGCGCGCCGGTGCCCGCGAAAAGATCGACGACGCGCGCGCCCTCGCAGGCGTCGTCATGGGAATGCGCGAGAATGTTGAAGAGCGCCTCGCGCAACCGGTCCGACGTGGGCCGGACCTTTTGCGACGAGGGCGCCTTCAGCACGCGCCCGCGCAACCTGCCGCCGACGATCCGCATCGCGCTCAGGCGTCACGCCGCGGCGGACGCGGCCCGCGCGGCCTGTCGCCGCCCGGCTTGCCATCTGGCTTGCCGCGGAAGGGCCGCCCGCCCGCCGGACGGTCGCCGCGCGGCTTGTCGCCGTCGCGCTTGAAGGGACGTTCTCCGCCGGCGCGCGGCGGACGCGAACGCTCGCCCTCCTCGCGCGGCTTGCGGAAGGGGCGATCCCCGTCCGCCCGCGGCGGACGGGCGCTGAACGGCTTGTCGCCGTCGCGCTTGAACGGACGTTCCCCGCCGGCGCGCGGCGGACGCGAACGCTCGCCCTCCTCGCGCGGCTTGCGGAAGGGGCGATCCCCGTCCGCCCGCGGCGGACGGGCGCTGAACGGCTTGTCGCCGTCGCGC
>CAISEY010000344.1 GCA_903884435.1 uncultured Hyphomicrobiales bacterium
CGATCTCATGACGTGCGCGAAGCCGCGCGGCGCCTCCAGAACGCGGTTGGAACTGGTGAAGTTCTGTTTCGCCAGCAGCGCCGCGGCGATGCCGTTCTTCGCGGCGGCGCCGGGGTGGAAGCTCTTGCACATGGTGCCGAACATTTCGCGGAAGCCGGAGGATTGCGTGCCGGCGATGCCCAGCGCCCAGATCATTTGCTGTTCGTCGAGGCCGAGCAGCTTTCCCGCCGCCGCCGCCGCGCCGAACACGCCGGCCGTGCCAGTGATGTGCCAGCCGATGTCGTAGTGAGCGGGATAGACGCAATTGCCGATGCGGCACTCGACCTCGAGGCCGAGAATGAACGCGTGCAGCAATTGAGCGCCGGTCACGGGCATCCATTCGGCCAGGGGAAGAATCGCCGAGGCGACGGGGCCGGCGGGGTGAATGATGGTCTTCAGATGCGTGTCGTCGAAGTCGAACACATGGCTCGACATGCCGTTGAGCAAGGCCGCGTGCATCACGTCGAACCGCTCCTTGCGTCCCAGAATCGACGCCTGGCCGGGGCCCGAGAACGGCTTCAGCGCCGCGATGGCGCGGTCCAGCGTCTCGTGTCGCGAGCCGCCGACGGCGCAGCCCATCCAGTTCAGAAACGACGCCGCGCCCGACTTGCGGACGGCGGCGGGAATGTCGTCGAGTTTCGAATCGACGACCCATTTGGCGAGGATGCGTGTAACTTCGGTCATGTCTGTTCCCGTGATTGAAAACGTCGTTGAAGGGTTGGCCTAGGGCATGAAAACGCCGCCGTTGGCGTGGATGGTCTGCCCCGTGACGTAACGCGCGTCGGGACCGGCGAGGTAGCGCACGAGTTTGGCGACTTCCTCCGGCCGGCCGCGCCTGCCGACGAGCGGCGCGTGGTCCTTGTGATGATCGGGATTTTGCGCGGCGGTCCGTCCGCGCACGGTGTCGATCATGCCGGGCACGACGCAATTGACGGTGACATGCGAACTCGCGAGATCATGCGCCAGCGCGCGGGTGAGGCCGACGAGGCCCGTCTTGGCGGCGACCACGTGGGCGCGATTTTTCGCGCCGGTGTGGGCGGACATGCCGCCCATGTTGACGATCGCGCCGGCGCCCGAGGCGAGCAGGTGCGGCAACGCGGCGTGGGCGCACAGATACGCGGCGTCCAGGATCGTCGCCATCACCTCGCGCCATTGCCGGTAATCGAGATCGGCGAAGGGCGCCTCGCGCCGCACCGCCGCGTTGTTGACGAGAATGTCGAGACGCCCGAAATCGCGGCGCGCCGCCTCGACGAGGCGGGCGACGTCCTCTTCCACCGTCACGTCGGCGATGACGAACGTGGCGTGTCCGCCGCCCGCGACGATCTCGTCGGCGACGGCGGCGCATTCGGCGGGCGACGAGCGGCCGTTGATCACGACGGCGGCGCCGGCCGCCGCAAGCTCCAGCGCGATGGCGCGGCCAATGTTGCGCGCGCTGCCGGTGACGAGGGCGACCCGCCCTTCGAGTTCGCGTCTCCCGCTCATGACCGGAACTCCACGAGCGCGCCAGGATCGGGCGTCGAGAAAACGCGCGCGGACAGAGCCAGCAAGGCCCCGGCCTTCTCGCGCGTCCAGCCGCCATAAAGGCCGTTGTCGACGCATTTCGTCTCGACATCCGCCGTCGACAGGGGCGCCTGCGCGCCGCCGCGCATGAATGGCTGGTGGATTTCGCGCGTCTCGCCGTTCTTCAGCGTCGCGCGCAGATGCCCGATGAAGTTTTTGGGATAGGGATCGTCGGGATTGATCTCGTAGCGAATCTTCGCCGCGAGCGCGCGCGCGGCGGGATCGGCGACGCGCGCCTCGCTGAATTGCGCGAGGCCCGCCTTGCCGTCGAGAAAGCCGATGGCCATGCAGAAGGGCGTCGAAAACTTCGCGTGATAGGGCGTGCGCGGATTGTGTTTCACCTCCAGCGGCGCCCACAGGCGATGCACCGTGCCCTCGCCGACGCGGCACAGAATGTCGACGATGTCGTCCGCCGCGACGCCCTGTCCCGCCAGCGCGATGGCGCAATCGATGAAGGGCTGCGTCATGGTTCCGCAGGCGTAGGGCTTGAAGGCGATGTCGTCGATCAGCCATTTCGTCCCGAGCCCGTCGAGCAGCGGCGCGTAGTCCGGCTTCACCGACGGCGCGAAGGCCTTGTAGAAGCCATGCGCGCCCTCGAAGACCGTCCGCGGCCCGAGAAAGCCGCCACGCGCCATCAACGCGGCGCGCAGGCCCGATTGCGCCGCCCAGCCCGCGTGCATGCGCTTCGTCCAGGTTCCCTCGGCGAGATATTCGATGATGCCCGAGGCCATGCTGCCGGCGATCCCCATGGCCGACACGATTCCGGCTTCGTCGAGGCCGAGCGTGACCGCGACGGCGGCGGACGCCGCCATGCAGCCGAACACCGCGGTCGGATGAAACCCCGCGGCGTGAATGGCCTTCGGCGTGACGAGGCTCAGGCGGCACAGCAATTCGCACCCCGTCGCGACGCCCAGCAAGAAGCGGTCGCCGCCAAGACCCTCGCGTTCGCAGATCGCCATCACGGCGGGAATGATCACGGCGCCGGAATGGACCGGCCCGCCCTCGAACGTGTCGTCGTAATCCTCGCCATGGGCCGCCGTGCCGTTGACCAGCGCCGCGCTGAACGCGTCAAAGCCGCCGGCGTGGCCGAACGCGGTGCATTTGCCCGGCTCCGCCGCGCCCAGGGTCGCGCGGATGTAATCTTCGTGGCGCGCCGAGACGCAGAGACCCGCGACGTCGAGAAACAGCTTGCGGCACATTTCGACGGTGGACGGCGGCAGCGATTCCGGACGCGTCGCGGCCAGCCAGCCGGCGATGGTTTCGGCGATGGATGTTGTCGCGGGAGCCGTCATCTGTCGTTCCTGTGGCCAATTGTTTCGCGGCCTCGCGTATGTCTCCGCCGCGCGAACCCGGGGCCGCCCCGGCGTCGCGACGCTCCGTCACGGCGCGGATTCGACCGGGTGCGAAGCCTCTCCCCGATGGTTCCGACATATCCGCAATGAACACGGTGAACAAGGGATCGGCGGGCCGCCGCTTTTCACGTTCAGACGGGCGGCAGCCCGACAGCGGTCGGCTTCCTCGGCAGATTGATCAGGACGCGCAACCCAAGTTCGTAGTCCGGATCGATCGCGATGGTCCCGCCGTGCAATTCGACGATCTTGCGGCACTCCGTCAGTCCGACGCCGTTTCCGGGCGCCGCCACCGACGCGTCGAGGCGGCTGAAGGGCTGGAACGCGCGGTTGTGCAAATGCACGGGAAGGCCGGGGCCATCGTCGGTGACGCCAACGATCACCCAGTCGTCCTCGTCCTGGCAATCGATCGTGATGGTCGGCGCCCCGCCGCCATACTTGAGGGCGTTGTCGACGAGATTGCGGAGCATCCGGACCAGCAGTTCACGGTCCGCGTTCACCACGAGCGTCGGATGCAGCACGATCCTGGCGCCGGCGGCCTCGATGTCCGGGCGCAATTCCTCGAAGGCCTGCTCGACGGCGTCCGCGACGTCCACGGGCTCGAGCGACATTTCGTGCGACATCAAATCCAGATAGCTCTGGATGCCATCGATCATCCCGTTCATGTTCGCGGCGGCGGCCCGGATTTCCCCGAGCCTTTCCCGGCTGTCCGCGTCCGCCACGCGCGCCGCGCGCGCGGCGGCGGCGATCCGGCGCAGCGGCGCGCGCATGTCGTTCGTGATCGCGTCGCCGAACATGCGCACGGCGGCGTTGAGCCTTTCAAGTTCGCCGGAATGGACGAGCAGACTGCGCGACTTCAGGACTTCCTCGGTGACATCCTCGATGAACAGGATCGAGCCGCCGATGGAGCGGTCGGCCCGTCGCCACGGAGTCTGCTCCCAGCGCTTCCAGACGGTCGAACCGCGCCGGGCGATCTTTTCCACCCGGCTGGACGTGACCCCGGTGTCCATCGCGAGACGAAGGGCGGCCTCGATGTTCGGCATCCGCAAGGGCGAACCGAACACGTCCGGATCGCCCTCGAGGGAAGGATCGCCGAATTCCTCGATCCAGCGTTGCGACAACATCATGGGTTCGAGATTGGAATCGACCATCGCCATGGCCGCCGGGACATGCCGGATGAACAAAGCCATCAGCGCCGCCTGTTCGGCGATTTTCTCGCGCTGGCGCGCGACCTGCTCCTCGAGCAGGCGATTGTCGCGGATGAACTGCGAGACCTGAAGCTGCAACTGGTTGCGTTCCGTCGCCGTGCTCGAGATGGCCGCGAATTGCGAAAGCGGCTCGACCCAGAGAACGCGCACGTCGAGCGCCCGACCGTCGCCGCTGCCGATGCTGACGCCGGACAGAAGCATCGATTCGCCGGATTTGCTCAGCGCGTCGAACGCCTCGCGCATCCCCACGAACAAGGCTCCTTCTTCGATGGACGCGCCGACAGGCGGCGCCCAGATGGACGCGGAGCCCTCGACCGAGAGGACGGTTCCCTCCCGGTCGAACAGACACAGCCCCATCGAGCCCGACGTGAACAACGCGTCGATCAGGGCCTGGGACGTGCGCGAATCGCAGGTCAATCGCTTCAGAGCCCCCGCCGGCGAATGGTTTCCGCGAGATTTTCGAACATGGCGGCGACGCCCTCGCCGGTCATCGCGCTCGCGCGGACGAGCTCGCGGCGCGACAGCGACGGAACGTCGGGAGGCGCCGCGCCCGGCGCGACGAGATCGATCTTGTTCAGCACGAGCATCATCGGTCGTCCGGGAAGCCGTTCCTCGAAGGCGTCGGCGAGTCCCGCCATTTTCTCCATGGTCGCCGGTCGGCTCGCGTCGGCCACGATGATCGCCGCCGACGCGCCGAGAATATACGTGGTGCGAAAGATCGCGTGGCTGAAGTCGCCATCGGTGTCCCAGACGACGAGGCGCGTCGTCTCGCCGTCGGGGAGACGAAGGTCGTGGCTCAGCACGTTGACGCCGATCGTCGTCTTGTAGTCGGTGTCGAAGCGATCGAAGACAAGACGCTTTGCGAGCGAGGTCTTGCCCACGGCGATGTCGCCGAGCAGCATGATCTTGGATGATTTTATCATGGCGCCGCCTCGTTTTCGTAAAGCGGCTCGAGCGTCACGCGGCGATTGCGCTCGCGGGTCGCCGGGTCCTGTTCCGCGACGGGATTGCCGGCCGAGCGTCCGACGATGACGATCCGCTTGCGATCGACGCCGCGCGCCTCGAGGAGATCGGCGATGGACATGGCCCGGTTCCTGGATATTTCGAGATTCTTCGCGGCGCTTCCCAGCGCGTCCGTGTATCCAGCCACGCGAATTCCCATGTGCTCGGATATCAGCAAGCCGGAGATCGCGTCGAGGCGGGCGAGAACGCCGGCTTCGTCGGCGAATTTTTCGCGATCGGTGAAGAAGATCGCGAAGCCTTCGACGAGCGCGCGGAGTCGCGCCCGCGGGGCCTCGACGCGCGCGACGAGACCGCCGACCTTTTCCCCGAGCCGCGCGACGCTCTCGTTGAGCCGCCGCGTTTCGGCGCCCGCCTCGACAAGCGCGTCGACGCGCGCGCGCATGTCGGCGACGAGGCTCGCGGGCGCGCCGGCGCTGGCGACCGCCTCGACGCGGCCACGCAATTCCTCGACTTGCGAGAGCGAGGCGCCCGAGCGCGCCATCGCCTCCATGCGCGCCTGCAAATCGAGCACCTGATCGGCGGAGGCGCCGCGGCGGGCGAGCGCGTCGATCCCCTCGACCGCGGCGGCGAGACGGCGCTCCATCTCCGCGGCGCGCCCGGAGAGAGCGGCAAGTTCGCGCGTCATTTCCTCGCCGCGCTGGCCGAGGGCGTCGAGGCCGGGCGGCGTCGCCACGACCGCGAGCGCGCTCGCGATCGAATAATCGCCGGCGGGCTCCTTCAACGCGGCGGCAATGGCGAGCGCGTCGTCGCCCGACGGCAGGAGGCCCCGGATCTCGACCCGCCTCGAACCGTGATCGACCTTGAGCGCCAGCGGATAGGCGACGAGCGCGGGACGCGCGGCGACAACGGAGGCGAGCGCCGCGTCGATCTTGCGTTCGCGCGCGAATCGCGTTCCGGCGCGCCAGGAGAGCGCCGCCAGCGCCGCCACGACGAGGCAGGCCGCGATCTTGAGCGGCAGTCCGATCCCCTGCTTTTTCGGTTCGACGCCCGCGTCGTCGACGCGCGCCGCGAATCGCGCCAGCGCTTCCGAATCGAGGGACTCGTCGCGCGCGAAATCGCCCAGCAACGCGAGGAAGGCTTCGTCGAGCGCGGCAACCTGACGCCGCGTCAGCTCGCCCTCGATTTCGGCGGCGACGATCGTGCGCGGCGAACCACGCAGGAAGATCTCGCGTCCGCCGAGATCGAGCGTCCGCAGGTCGTTGGCGCCGGCGTCGAGCGCCTCGCGGGCGAAGCCCGTGATCGCGGCGATCAGCCCGGCGACAAGGTCGGCGTTGTCGTCCTCCCCGGCGTCGGTGCGCCAGCTCGCGATGACGCGGCCGCCGCCATTTTCAAGAAACAGCACCCGAACGATGTGGCCGCGCGTGGTTCGCGCCAGCGCGAGTTCGCTCACCGGACGTCCGGTGAGCTTGCTCCGCACGCGCAGCTTCCAACGGTCGAAAGACGTCAGCGCGTCGAGTTGCCGGTTCAGCGTGACGACGAGTTCGCGGAAGGCGTTCTGCACCGCCGCGACGACCATCTGGCCGGTCAGCGGATAGAGCGCCTCCACCATCATTTCGCGGGAATTGCGGATCTCGTTGCGGATCGCGGCGACGACGACGGGCGCGATCGCGCTGGCGAGTTCCGCGTGCCTGGCGACTTCGGCGTCGCGCAAGGCCCCGACGATGATTTCGGCGGTGGCCCGTTCGAGACGCGGCGCGTCGCCGACGCGCTGGCCAAGATGATCGACGGCGCGCTCGACTTCGTCGAGCCGGCGGGATTCACCCTGAAAAAGCAGGGTCTTGAGCTGATCCAGCCCATCCGCCGCCTTTTCGATCCTGCGCGGCTCCTCCGCCATTTTACTTCCTGTTCGGCGAGGGCTCCGCGAGCTTGCGGACATGCGCGCCCAGATCGGCGAGGGCCATGCCGATGCCATCGATCGTCGTGGCGTGGCGGCGCTCGATTTCGCGGTCCATGTCGGCCATGCGCGCTTCCATCATGGCGAATCGCTCCGTCATGTCGCGGCGGAGCGCCTCGATCGAGGCCTCGATGTCACGATGCTGCTGCTCGTTGGAACGCTGCTTTTCACCGAAAAGGAGTTCGCGAACCTGTTCGATGGTCGGTTCGGGCGCCGGAGCGGCGGCGTTGGCGGGAACAACTTTCTCGATCTGATCGGCACGGGCCATATGATTATCCTTACGGGCGACGCGGGACATAGTATCCTCCGTTGCGCGCCACTAAATAGCGATTTATCCCAGTGGAGCAACCATTGCCGGCGCTTTTGATGAATCGCCAAAGAGCCGTAGACTGACCCCGCGCGCCTCGAACGGGCGTTTGCCCGGAGAATCAAATGCCTGAGAGGCCCAGAGTTCCGCTCGCCAGTTTGTTCAGGGTGTTTTTCCAGATTGGCCTTCTGAGTTTCGGCGGCGGACTCGTGAGCTGGATACACCGCGAGATCGTCAGCGAGCGCAAATGGATGTCCGACGCGGAATTCCTCTCGGGCATGTCGCTGTCGCAGGTTCTGCCTGGCATCAACTCGACGAACACCAGCATTTTCGTGGGCCAGCGGCTGCGCGGCTTCGCCGGCGCCTCGGTCTGCCTTGGCGCGATGCTGCTCGGGCCCTTCCTCGCGATCCTGCTGGCAGGAGTGACCTACAAGACGCTGATCGGCGCGCCGGGTTTTCCGGCCGTCGTCGAAGGCGTCGGCGCGGTGGCGATGGGGATGCTGACGCGCCTTGGAATCCAGGCGGCGCGCACGGTTAAAATCGGCCTCGCTCCGGCGATCGCCACCCTCGCCACCTTCCTCGGCGTCGGCGTGATGCAATGGCCGATGCTGGCGGTCGTCGCGGTCGTCGCGCCGCTCAGCGTCGCCGCCGCCTGGCCGCGAGCCGACAATGCGTGACAACATCTACGTGACGCTGATCGTCCTGCTGGCCCCCCTGTCGCTCGCCTCCATCGGCGGCGCGACGGGCATCTACGCGCCGCTGCAACACCAGACGGTCGACGCGCTGGGCTGGATCACGGCGCGCGAATTCGTCGATCTTTTCGCGATTTCAAGGCTCACTCCGGGGCCAAGCTCGATGCTCGGGCCGCTGATCGCCTGGAAAGTCGCCGGCGTCACGGGCGCGATCGTGGCCTCGGTCGCGCTTTATCTGCCCTCGTCGCTGCTTTGCTACGGGGTGGCGCACGTTTGGGAGCGGCATCGCGGCAAACCGTGGCACAGGGCCTGCGAGGCCGGGCTTACCCCGGTCGCGGCGGGGCTGGTCTTCGCGGGCGTCGTCGCGCTGTTGCGGATCGCGGGCTCCGGACCGCTGACCTGGATCACCCTCGTCCTGGTCGCCGGGCTCCTGACGTGGCGGCCGAAGACGCACCCTTTTCCGCTGCTGGGCGCGGGAGCGGTCGTTTTCCTGCTCGCGCGGCTTTCGCTCGGGTGACGCCGAGGTCTTCCGCCCGCAACCAGAACACCTCGCCGGCGCTCTCCGCGGTGTCCAGCCAGAGAAACGGCAAGTCCGGGAAATCCGCCTCGAGGATTTCCCGGTCCTCGCCGATCTCGCAAATCATGCCGCCGCCCGGCGCCAGATGATCCGGCGCCCCGGCGAGAATGCGGCGCACGATGTCGAGCCCGTCCTCGCCGCCGCCATCGAGCGCCATGGCGGGCTCGCTGGCGAATTCCGGCGGCAAATCCGCCATGACCGCGGCGCCGACGTAAGGCGGGTTGGTGACGACGAGATCGTAGCGCTCTCCGCCGAGCGGCGCGAACAGATCGCCCTCGAACAGCCGGACCCGCGCGTCGAGGCCGTGCTCCCGCACGTTGCGGGCCGCGACCTCCAGCGCCGCCGGCGAGAGATCGACGGCGTCGATCGTCGCGTTCGGAAAGGCCAGGGCGGCGAGGATCGCGAGACAGCCGGAGCCGGTGCACAGATCGAGCACGCGCCCGACCGTGTCCGGATCCTCCACCAGCGAGGCGGGACCGCCGGAAAACATTTCGCCGCGCAGGAGTTCGCCAATGAAGGAGCGGGGCACGATGACCCTTTCATCGACGAAAAACGGCACGCCGCCGACCCAGGCCTTTTGCAGAAGATAGGAAGCGGGCTTGCGGGTCGTGACCCGCGCCTCGATCAAACCGGCGAGACGGACGCGCTCGTCGGGCAGCAGACGCGCGTCGAGAAAGGGGTCGAGCGTGTCGATGGGCAGACGCAGGCCCTCGAGAATCAGGAAGGCGGCCTCGTCGAGCGCCCCGGTCGTCCCGTGGCCATAGACGAGATCCGCCGCGTTGAAGCGGCTGATCGCCCAGCGCAGGAAATCGCGGGGCGTGCGGAGGATGTCGGCGGCCTGAACCTGGGATCGGGTTGTCATGGGACTCACGGCTGGATGCGTGGCCGCACTCAAGGGCCGCGGACCCGGCAAAGTCAAACGGTCTTGTCCGCCTCGCGCGGGGAGGTTAACGCTGTCGCCCTTCATCGGGGAGCACCAGCATGCGCGCGTATCAACTCACCGCCCGGACGGGCGTCGACGCCCTGAAGGCCGTCGATCTGCCAACGCCGAAGCCGGGGCGCGGCCAGGTTCTGGTGAAAGTCTCGGCCTGCGCGCTGAACTACCGGGATCTCGCCATCGCCACGGGCCGTTACCGCTCGCCGACGCGGGCGAACGTGATCCCGCTGTCGGATGGCGCGGGCGAGGTGATCGAGGCCGGCCCCGACGTCCGCGGCGTTCGGGCCGGCGACCGCGTCACGGGCTGTTTCTTCCAGCGCTGGCAGGGCGGCGAGGCCGGCCCGGACACGCAGGCGAGCGCGCTCGGCGGCGGCGTCGACGGGATGCTCGCCGAATATGTCGTGCTGGAGGAGGAGGGCCTCGTCAAAACCCCCGGCCATCTCACCGACGAGGAAGCCGCCACGCTTCCCTGCGCGGCGCTCACCGCCTGGCACGCGCTTGTCGAGCATGGCGGGCTGACGCCGGGCAAAACCATCCTCGTGCAGGGCACCGGCGGCGTCTCGATGTTCGCGCTGCAATTCGCTCGGATGGCGGGCGCGACGGTGATCGCGACCTCGTCCAGCGACGCGAAACTGGCGCGCGCCCTGGCGCTCGGCGCCACGCACGGAATCAACTATCGCTCGACTCCCGACTGGGACAAGGCCGCCGTCGAACTCACGGGCGGGCGGGGCGTCGACCAGGTCGTCGAGGTCGGCGGCCCCGGCACCTTCGCGCGGTCGCTGGGCGCCATCCGCACGGGCGGAAAAATCAGCCTGATCGGCGTGCTCTCCGGCATGGCGGAGATCAATCCCGGCCTGATCCTCGCGAAACGCGCCAGCGTGCAGGGCATTTCCGTCGGCTCGACGCAAATGTTCGAGGCGATGAACCGGGCGATTTCCGCCAATGGACTGAAACCCGTGATCGACCGGGTTTTCCCCTTCGCGCGGGCGGCTGACGCCTATCGCCATCTCGAATCGGCGGCGCATTTCGGAAAGATCGTCATCGCGATGTAACCCGACCCCGCGATGGTTTCCGTCCGCGCGGGCGGGACCGCTTGCCGACCGCGCGGCGACTGGTCAATATGGCGTTCGACAAGAATCATGCGTCCGGCAAGGACGCGGGAGATTTTAATGATCCATCATGTGAAAGCGAGCCGCCCGGACGCGCTCGCGGCCGTCTCCCTGGCGCTGTCCGCGGCGATTTTCGCCGGCGCGCCGGAACAGGCCCGCGCCGCCGACGCCGCTCCCGCGCCGGAGATCGCCCAGGTTCCGGGTGACGACATTTTCGGCTTCACGTCGCCAAGCGACATCGGCAATCCCGGCGACATGGCCGTCGCCAACGAGAACGACGGGCGCGCCGGCAAGCGCGACGGACGATATTTCGCGCTGAACCAGAAACTCGAGATCAGCCGCACGCTGACGCCGGACTGGTGGCTCGCCGGATCGTTTTTCATGGCGCACAACAACGCGCGGAACGTGACGGGGCTGCCGGACGTCAACCGCTACCAGTTCGACGGCTTCTCCTTCGAGATCGCCCACAAGCTCGTCAATCGCGACGCGACGAACCCGTTCGCGGTCACCCTGTCCGCGGAGCCGCGCTGGGGGCGCGTCGATGGCGTCGGCGGCCTTCGCTCGAACTCCTGGGGCGCGACGTTCAAATTGTTCACCGACGCGATCGTCGTGCCCGACAAGCTGTTCTGGGCGGGCAACATTCAGGCCACGACCCAGACGTCGGAAGATCCCGCGGCGCCCGGAGAATGGATTCCCGGCTCCACCCTGCTGCTGTCGACGGCCCTGACGTGGCAGGCGGCGCAAAACCTGTTTCTCGGCGCGGAAGCCCGCTATTTCACGACGTTCGACAGCGCGTCGTTCCATCACCCCGTCGGGCGGGCGCTTTACATCGGCCCGACGCTGGCGTGGAAAATCACAGACAAGATCGTCTTCAACACGACCTACCAGCCGCAAGTCTCCGGGCATTCCGCGGCCAGCCGGAACCAGAACCTCGATCTCGACAATTTCGAGCGGGCGCAGTTCCGGCTGAAACTCGTCGTGAATTTCTGACCGGAGCGGTCCCGCTCCTCAGAGGCCGAGCACTGTCCGCGCCTCCGCGCGGGCGGCCTCGAACTCCGCCCGGAACATGGGATCCCTTGAAATCGCATGGGCGATGACGGCGCCGGCGATGCGCCCCATCTCGATGTCCGAGCGGAAATGCACCCCGCCAATCACCCGCATTTCCGCGTAGTCCCACGCGCGCGCCATGATTCGCGCGCGCAGTTCGGGAAGCATGCTGGACAGAACGATTCCGGCCAGCGTGCCAACGGTGGCGTGGCCCGACGGCCACGCGCCGGATTTCGAAATCTTCGCCGACGGCTTCACGAGATCGCTGAGCTGAAAGGGCCGCGGGCGCTTCCAGATGTCCTTGGCGGGATCGACCACGGCTCCTTCGGTTTCGAACACGCGCGCGAAAAAGGCGGTGAACTTCGGCAAGTTCTCCGCCCGGAATTTCGGGTTTCCGACGGCGTCCGCGAAACGCCAGACATCCTCCTCCGAATCCGCGAGGGATTGCGCCGCCTGGGCCGGCGTTCGCGTGACCTGCAAGGTCAGGACTTCGCCGAGTTCGATTTTGGTCTTCATCGAATCATTGTCCGGCGGCGGGGGAAGCAGCGCGAGCAGATCGATCGTCTTCGCGTCCGCGAATGGCGCGGCCCCGTCCGCGGCGGAGGGCAGGCTCGAAAGCAAAAGGAACGCGAGGGCGGCGGTGGCGCGGCGCATGTCAGTCTCCGGACGGGATCAATCGTCCGGACGTCAAACTTCGTTTTCGCGACAGTATGAAGACGGTTGCGCGGGAGAGGCCCGTCCCGACCGGCTACTCGATCAGGGGCCGCGCCCGTTGCTTCACCGCTTCCGGGGTCGCGATCAGGTCGGCGCTGACCTCCTGCATCCGCGGGCCGGCGACCGGCTCGACCTCGATATTGCCAGCCTCGGCCTCTTTCAGAAATTCGGGATCCTTCATGGTCGCGAGAAAGGCCTGACGGATCGCCTCGACGCGATCCGCGGGCACGCCCGGCGGCAGGGCGAGGGGGCGCCCGTAGAGCGTGCCCGCCGCGATCAGCTTGATGGCGAGCCTGTCGGCGGGACTGCTCGCGAGATCCTGCACCGAGGGCACGCCGGGGAGATCGGCGGGCTTCGGCCCCTCGTAGGCGAGAATGGAAATCAGTTTCTCCTCCAGCCACTTGCGTTTCGTCACCTTCCAGCTCGACCAGGTGTTGTTGCGGCCGGCGACCTCGCCACGCTCCATGGCGAGATTGACGTCGTTGCCGCCGGGATAGCCGACCACGATCTTGAATTTCGTGCCGGCGAATTCGTTCATCATGCGCGGAAACGTGTCGGTGATGCCGCCGCGCCCGACGGCGCCAATGACGACTTCCTTTCGGCGCGCCTCCTCGACGGTCTTCACGCCGCTGGTGTGCCAGAGCGCGAGCGTCTCGACGGTCGCGGCGATGGAGCCGATCCAGTTGAATTTCGACGAATCGAATTGCGGGCCGGGAAGACCCACCGCCTGCATGACCGGCAGGGCGTTCTGGATCATCCCGAAGAACGTGCCGTCCTTCGGCGCGACGTTGTAGAGATAATTGGCCTCGGTGATGCCGCCCGCGCCCAGCATGTTCTGGGCGACGACGGTCGGATTTCCCGGAATGTGCTTGCCGATGAAGCGCGCCACCAGCCGCGCCTGAAGATCGTATTCGCCGCCCGCGCTGACCCCGATCAGGACCGTGATGGTCTTGCCGCGATAAAAATCCGCCACCGGCTGGGCCCGGACCCCGCCGGCGCAGAGGACGAGACCGAGGGCGGCGAAGGCGCGGCGCGCGATGTTCATGAGCGTCTCCCGTGGGAACGGGCGCCGGCCCGTTCGATGCGTCGGCCGCGCATATCACAGAACCTTTCCCGCCGCGACGCCGCCCGGCTTTTTCCCGCGCCATGGCGTCCGCGCGTGGTGGACACGGGATTTGCGCGGGTCTATTCAGCCTGGCCCTCTGGATTATTCGTTCTCACATGCTGCGATTCATTGTCCGCGTCGCCGCCATGCTCGTTCTCGCCGCTGGCTTCGCCGCGCTCGTCATCGACGGCACGCGGTCGATCGCGGGCGGCGAACTGAGCCTGACGCCATTTTCAGATCTCTTGAAAAGCCGGTTGCCCGGGCTCGAACAGGCCATCGGCAAGAATATCCACCCGCTTCTGTGGGATCCGGTGGCCACGAGCCTGCTGCGCCTGCCCGCCTGGCTCGTGCTGGCCTTGCTGGGACTGCTCCTGCTGCGCGTCGCGCGGCGGCGCGTTCCGGCGCCGGGAGCCCTCGCGCGCAATTGAACGCGCGGGGATTGAGGCGGCGCTCCATCCGTGTGAGAGTCGCCTTGCATTCGATCCCGCCCCAGAACCGAGATGGAGCAAGCCATGTTCAGCTTTCGCAAACGCGTGGCCATGCCCGGCGCCGGCGAGGCGCTGCCGGGCCGCGGCCAGGCCATCCCCACGGCCGAAAAACATTTCGTCAACGGACGCCCGCTCAAGGGCCCGTGGGTCGAGGGCGCGGAAAAAGCCATGTTCGGCATGGGCTGTTTCTGGGGCGCCGAACGCAAGTTCTGGGAATTGAAGAACGGGATCGAGATCACCGCGGTCGGCTACGCCGCCGGACTGACGCCAAACCCGACCTACGAGGAAGTCTGCTCCGGCTTCACCGGCCACAACGAGGTCGTGCTCGTCGTGTTCGACCCGAAGGTCGTTTCCTACGAAAAGCTGCTGAAAACCTTCTGGGAAAACCACGATCCGACGCAGGGGATGCGGCAGGGCAACGATGTCGGCACGCAATACCGCTCCGGCGTCTATACATTCACGCCAGCGCAGAAGGCGGCCGCGTCGGCTTCGAAGGCCGCCTATCAAAAGGCGCTGGACGCGAAGGGCGTGGGCGTCATCACGACGGAGCTTCTCGACGCGCCGGAGTTCTTTTACGCGGAGGCCTATCACCAGCAATATCTCGCGAAGAATCCCGGCGGATATTGCGGCCTCGGCGGCACCGGCGTCGCCTGCCAGATCGGCGCGGGCGTGGCGGCGGAATAATCACCGCGATTTCGCCGTCGCCTCGATTTCGATCAGCTTTTCCGGCGCGGAAAAGCCTTCCACCGAGGTTGCCGTCACTGGCGCGGGACAGCGCGCGCGAATGGCCTTTCCGGCATCGGACCAAGCCACCCTGTTCGACAGAAAGGCGTCGACCCGGACAATATCGCCCCAGGCCACGCTGGCGGCGGCGAGACTCGTCGCGATGTTCCGGCAGATGTTTTCGAGCTGCGCGTCGAATGTCGCGGAAATGTCGGTGTTGCCCGAGAGAAACACGAAGCCGCCGAACCTGACGAACATCGGCGGGGCGATCCGCGGTTCGTATTCGCGAATTTCCTTCGCGCCGGCGCCCGCCATGGCCACGAGATCGACCTCGACATCGACGCCCGGCGCCAGACCGCCGGGCGCGATGAAACTGGCGCTCGACGCGCGCCGCTCGCCCGCCAGCGCGACGAGCCGCGCGTTGCTCGCCTCCTGACGCAAGGCCGCGTCGCGCGCCCGGACGCGGCCGCGCACGATTTGCGAGGGGCCAATGCCCGCCCGGCCGATTTCCTCGAAAGCGCGCGCGAACAGCGCGGCGCAGTCAGCGGCGGGGTTCGCGCCGCATCCGCCGGACACGACGACGTTGAATGTCTCGACGCCCGCGAGACTGGACCATTCGCGACCGACCGGCATTGCGTGGCCTCCCGTTCTATTTCGCGCCCGCGGCTTCCCGCGCCAGCTTCATCGACAGGTCGAGACCGCGCAGCAGAGCGCACACGGTGTCGATCACCGGCGTCGCGACGCCCTTTTCGCGGCCAAAGACTTGCACCTGGCCCATGATGGCGTCGACCTCGACGGCGCGGCCCGCCTCGACGTCCTGCAACATCGAGGACTTGCCGGGCGCGCGGCCCTTCGCCGGGCGCGCCAGCGCGGCGCCGCCGATCTCGCCCCTGAGGTCGCAGCCATGCGCCGCCGCCACGGCCAGCGCCTCGTCGATCAGCGCGATCGCGACCTCGTCGAGGCCGGGAACGGTCGCCACGTCCTTCGCGACCAGCCGCGTCAGCGCCGCCACGGGATTGCCGCTGATGTTGGTCATCAGCTTGCGCCAGATGTCGCGACGAATGTCGGTCGAGAGCGCGCCGTCGAGGCCCGCCGCGCTGAACAGGTCCACCACGCGCTTCAGCCGGGCCGAGGCGCTGTTGTCGGGCTCGCCCATGATCCAGCGCTTCGTCCCGGTGTGGACGATGACGCCGGGCTCCGTCACCTGATTGGAGGAATTGACGACGCCGCCGAGGGCGCGTCCGGGGCCCACCCCGTTCCACAGCGCGCCGCCGGGATCGAGCAGATCGAGAGGACCGCCAGCGTCGAGCCCGTGGTTCCACCACCAGGGCAGGCCGTTCATCGCGAACAGCGCGACGCCGCGCTCGCCGAGCAGGCGCGCCAGCGGCGCCGCGACGGCGGGCTGGGACGGCGCCTTCAGCGTGACGACGACGAGATCCTGCGGCGGCAGGCTCGCGGGATCGTCGGTGGCGAAAGCGGGCTTGCCGCCGATGACGCGGCCTTCCGTGTGCAGCGCGACGCCCTTCGTTCGCCACGCGTCGAGCATCGGCCCGCGGGCGATCACCGAGACCTCGCAATCGCCCTTCGCGATCAGCCGCGCCGCCAGATGCCCGCCGATGGCGCCCGCGCCGTAAATGCAAACCTTCATGTCGACTCCCGCGCGAGAAACTCGCCGCGCCGGGCTGATTTTTCCCGGCTTCCCCGATACAATCACAAAATATTCCGGGGAGGTCCATCGTGGTTGAAGCAAAAGGCGTCAGGCAGGTCGGCTATTTCGACTCCATCGGCGGCGGCCAGGTGGTCGTCGAAAGGGGGTTCGCCTACATCGCCCACATGAAGGCGCCGCATGGCACGAGCGTCGTCGACGTGCGCGACCCCAAAAATCCGAAGCTCGTCGCCAGCGTCGAAATCCCGCCGGAAATTCACTCGCACAAGGTGCGCGTCGGCAACGGCCTCATGCTGGTCAATCACGAGCGCATGACCGACGAGCCCGGCGGCGTCGCGGGCGGCCTCGCCATTTACGACATCGCCAGCCCCGCCGCGCCGAAACTCATTCACAAATGGGAGACGCCGGACAAGGGCGTGCATCGCTTCGATTTCGACGGGCGCTATTTCTACGGCTCGGCGAGCCAGGAGGGCTATCTCGGCACGATCACGATGATTCTCGATCTCGCCGATCCCGCGCGCCCGCGCGAGGCCGGGCGCTGGCACATGCCGGGGCAATGGACCGCCGGCGGGGAGACGCCGGACTGGAAGGGCACGCAGCATCGCTGCCACCATCCGCTGCGCTTCGGCGACAGGCTCTATGTCAGTTACTGGCACGGCGGCTTCGTCATTCTCGACATATCGGACATGGCGAGGCCGAAGCGGCTTTCCGGCCTCGACTGGAGCCCGCCCTTCACCTGCCCGACGCACAGCGCGGTGCTCGTGCCCTTCCCCCTTCAGGGCCGGCGCGTGGCGCTCGTCGCCGACGAGGACGTGAACAAGATCGGCGTGGGGCCGCCGGCGTTCCTGTGGCTCGTGGACGTGACCGACGAGACCCGGCCCGTGCCCTTCTCGAGCTTCCAGCTCGACCATCTCGGCGACAAGGAGCAGCCGCCGATGACGGGCTGCCACCAGCCCGTCGAAAAAATCACATCCACGGAGGTTCCCGTCGCCTGGTTCGCCAACGGGTTGCGCGTCGTCGATATCGCGAAGCCCCACGCGCCGCGCGAGGTCGCGCATTTCGTGCCCGACACGCCCGAGGGCTCGCGGCGCGTGTCGAGCAACGACGTGTTCGTGGACGACCGCGGGCTGATCTACCTGATCGACCGGGTGCGCGGGCTGCATATTCTGGAACGGGCGTAGGGGGGCGCCAGGGTGGGTTCAGTTCGACACCGCCTTGTGCAAAATCGAATTGACGAGCGTCTGCCAGGGCAGGCCTTCGCGCAGCGCCCTGGCCTTCAGGCGCTCCAGATCGGTCTTCGGCAGACTCAGCGAAACTCTGGCGCGCTCCTCGTGGATCGTGGCGCGGGCGGCAGCACGCAAGCTCTTCAGCCGCTCCGGCGTCAGAGCGCCCGGGCCAACCCGGTAGTCGTCGCGCTCCACGGCTTCGATAATCTCTTTCTCCTCGTCGTCGAGGAAGGCTCCTGGCGCGGGCGGTTTCTTCATGGCCTCGGTCCCGTCAGATAAATCGCAGTGTGTTTCCGGCTCGGAAAAACAGTCTTGAGGAAAATTTCGTTCGAAGTTTCGACGAAGGGGACACAATAAGCATAACCCGCGATGTCGAGAACGAGCATCCATTGTCCCCGGTGGTTCGCGCTCGGGTTTGGAACGATGTCGAGCACCGCGCCGGCTTCGATGGCGATAACGGCTTCCTCGAAACCAACATTGCCGCCGCTGGCGGTTGTTTCGAAGCAAATTCGCCTTCGCCGGATCCCGTGCGAGCCCCAATAGCGGCGAATTGTATGAACGGGGCGAGCGGGGTCAAGTTCCGCCCGCCCCCAGGGTTGCGAATTGACCACGTTCGCGCCATCGTGCGCGGGCGAGGGCGCGAGGGCGCGAGGGCGCGATGGCGGACGGGGAGCGGGACGAGGCGAAGGCGCGCGTCGGATGGGACATTGTCCCGCTCGACTGGTTGCGCAATCCGCCGCGGCTGCTCGCCTCTTTTGTCGTTTCCGTGGCGATTGTTCTGCTGGCTCTTTTCGGCGTTCTGACCGCCACCGTCCTGTGGCGCGTCTTCATGAGTCTCGGCGGCGGCGCGGACGAACTCAACAAGCTGCTGATCGCGCTCGCCGGCCTCGTCGGCGCGCCCTTCGTGGTCTGGCGCGTGCTGATCGCCGCGCACACCAACCAGATCGCGCAAGACACGGCCAAAGAGAACAGCCGCGTCGCCCAGGAAAATCTCTACACGGGCTTGCTGACGAAAGCGGTGGAGCAACTCGGCGCGACGCGGGAGGAGAAAACGACGCGCGAGACGGTTGACAAGGACGGCGTCGCGAAATTCGAAACGAAGACCGAGACCGTGCCCAACACGGAGGTGCGTCTCGGCGCGATCTACGCGCTGGAAAAGCTCGCGCGGGATTACGAGCCGCTGCACTGGCCGATCATGGAGATTTTGTGCGCCTATGTGCGGAAGAACGCGGGAAAGCCGAAACAGTTGCCCGACGAGATCAGGGCGATTTACGCAAAGCGATGGGTGCTTCGTTCCTTTGAAGATCGAAAGATGCTCGAAAACCGTGGCAAAGAGCTTGGCGCGCCGTTCGTTGATGTTCAGGCCGCGCTCACGGTCATCGGACGCCGTGGCGAATTGCGACGCCACCTCGAAAGCAAGCTACGGGCGGAAACGCAAGCCGGGCAGGACTATCGCCTCGACCTGACCGGTTGCCACCTCGCGGGAGCCAAATTCGACGGACTGCATTTCAGCCAAGCGAATTTCGACGGGGCAAGCCTCGAAGGCGCGGCGCTATTGAACGCACATCTCGAAGGCGCCTCGTTCCGTCATGCGCGTCTCGAAGGCGCGTGGCTGCGCAAGGCAAATCTCGAAGGCGCGCCACTCTTCCAGGCGCGTCTCGAAGGCGCCTCGCTCGATGAGGCGAATCTCAAAGGCGCATCCCTCGACTGGACACACCTCGAAGGTGCTTCGCTCGACAGGGCGCATCTCGAAAGCGCTTCGCTCGACGGGGCGCATCTTGAAGGCGCATCACTATTCCGGACCTATCTCAAAGGCGCGGTTCTCCACCAAGCGTTTCTCGATGGCGCGTTGCTTATCCAGGCGCATCTCGAAAATGCGTTACTCGTCGATGCGCATCTCGAAGGCGCGATGCTCAGCAGAGCGCAAATCGATGGGGCGTCCTTTTATAAGTCGGACCTTCACGACACGCGAATCGACGGCGTCGATTTTCAAAAAGCGCTGGGCCTGAGCGGAGAGGCATTGGCGGACGCCTGGGGCGATCGCACGACCTTGCTGCCTTCGAGTGTGCCCCGCCCCCAAAACGAACGCTGGGCCCTCGAAAGCCTGAGCGACGAAGAAAAAGACAATCGGCTCCGACTCTGGCTAGCCCGCAGCGACCACTGGCTCGCCGAAGCCAAACGCCGCGCCGCGGCCGCCCCGCCGCCTCCCCCGCCCTCCCCGTAGTCGCCATCCCCGCCCCGCCAGTGCTACAAATCCCCCACGCAAAACCCGTCCCGGAAACGCCCATGCACCGCCGCGCCCTTCTCGCCGCCGCCCTCGCCTGTCTCGCCGCGCCCGCCCTCGCGCAGCAGGACTACCCTTCCCGCCCCGTGCGCGTGATCATGCCGTTTCCCGCCGGGTCCGGCACCGACATTCTGGCGCGGCTGATCTCGGAACGGCTTGGCCGCAAGTGGGGCCAGCCCTTCACCGTGGACAACATGTCGGGCGCGGGCGGCAATATCGGCGGGCAAACCGTGTCGCGCGCCGCGCCCGACGGGCACACGCTGCTGTTCGTGCCGGCGCCGCCGCTCGTCATCAACCAGTACATGTATAAAAGCACCGGCTACGACGCGTCGAAATTCGTGCCGGTGAGCATGGTCGCCAGCGTTCCCTACGCGCTCGTCACGCGCAAGGATTTCCCCGCCTCGAACCTCCGGGAATTCATCGCCCACGTGAAGGCGAACCCCGGCAAGATCACCTACGCGTCCTCCAGCGTCGGCTCGACCGCGCAGCTCGCGGCGCTGCAATTGTCGATGATGGCGGGGCTCGACATGGTTCACGTGCCCTTCCGCGGCGCGGCGCCGGCGCTCAACGACGTGATGGGCGGCCACGTCGACATGGTCTTCGACATCGTTTCGACGGCGCTGCCGATGCTCGAGGCCGGCCACGTCAGGGTGCTCGGCACGGGCGGCGCGACCCGGTCCCGAATCATGCCGTCGATTCCCACCATCGACGAGGCGGGCCTGCCGGGTTACCAGGCGCTGACCTGGTTCGCCATGGTGGCGCCGGCCGGCACGCCCCCGGCCATCGCGGAGAAGCTTTACCAGGGCGTGATCGAGGCGCTCCGGGCTCCCGAGGTCGAGGAGCGCGTCAAATCGATGGGCATGGACGTCACGGGCCTGACGCCCGCCGAGTCCGGAAAGTTCTTCGAAAAAGAATCGGCCCTGTGGGGGAAAATCGTCAGGGACGCGGGGATTACGCTCGACTGACCGCGCCGGCGCGCCTACGCTTCGCGCATGAATTTCAACTTTCTGCATTGCGCCGACCTGCATCTCGGCAGTCCGCTCCTGGGGCTTTCGGAAAAGGACGCGGATGTCGCCGCGCGTTTCGCCGCCGCCAGCCGCGACGCCTTTTCGGCCCTCGTGAGCGAGGCGGTCGAAGCCAAAGTCGCCTTCGTGCTGATCGCCGGCGACGTTTACGACGGCGAGTGGCGCGACAATTCCATCGGCCTGTTTTTCAACCGCGAAATCTCGCGGCTGGCGCGGGCGGCCATTCCCGTTTTTCTCGTCAAGGGCAACCACGACGCGGCCAGCGTCGTCACCGGCGCCGTGGCCCTGCCCGACGGGGTCACGCTGTTCTCGTCGCGCAAGGCGGAGACGCGTCTCCTCGAAACGTCGCGCGTGGCGATTCACGGACGCAGCTTTCCCGACCGCGCGGTGGACGAGAACTGGGCCGTCGAATATCCCGCGCCGAAGGACGGATGGTTCAACATCGGCCTGTTGCACACGTCCTGCGACGGACGGCCGGGCCACGCCTCCTACGCCCCCTGCACGGTGAGCGATCTCGCCGCGCGCGGCTACGATTACTGGGCGCTGGGGCACGTTCACGAGCATGAAATTCTCTCGCGCGATCCGTGGATCGTCTATCCCGGCAATCTCCAGGGGCGCAGCGTGCGCGAATGCGGGCCGAAGGGCGCGGTGCTCGTCGACGTGGAGGATGGCCGCGTCGCGGGCGTGCGCCGGCTGATCGTCGATCGCGCGCGTTTCGCCGACGTCAGCGTCGACGTGAGCGCGGCGGAGCGCGAGGACGCCGTCTGGCGGGCGATCCGCGACGAACTCGCGCCGGTGGCCGGCGCGGCGGGAAACCGGCTGATCGCGGCGCGCGTGCGGCTTTCGGGCGAAACCATCCTGCACCGGGACATCCTGGCGCGGCGCGCGCAATACGTCACCGACGCGCGCGGCTCGCTGCAACATCTGCACCCCGATCTCTGGCTGGAAAAGCTGGTGATCGAAACGCGGGAGCCCCGCGTTTCCGTCGCGCCCGGCGCCGGTCTCGCGAGCCTCGACCTCGCGGCCATGCTGGGCGCGTGCGAGGCCGACGACGACATTCGCGCCGGCGTCGAGGAAATTCTCGCGACACTGCGGGCGAAACTGCCGGACGCCGCGCGCGAGGAGCTTCTGACGGCGAACATCGGCGACTTCGTCGCCGAGGCGCGGGCGCTGGTGCTTAGCCGCGCCGGCGGAGGGCGCGCCTGATGCGGCTACGCGCGCTCGTCCTCGAAAAATTCGGTCATTTCACCAGCCGCCGGCTCGAGTTCCGCCCCGGCGCGCGGCTTCATGTCGTCCATGGCCCCAATGAAGCGGGAAAAACCTCGGCCCTCGCCGCCGTGCACGCGCTTTTTTTCGGCGTGCCCGAACGCACGCCCTACGACTTCCTGCACAAATCCGCCGAGCTGAGGATTGGCGGCGACATCGAGACGCGCGACGGGCGACGCCTCGCGTTCCGGCGGCGCAAGGGCCGCAAGCGCGTGCTGTTCGACGAGGCCGGCGCGGAACTCGCCGACGACGTTCTCCAGCACTATCTCGGCGGCCTGGGCGAAGATGTCTTCACCCGCGCCTTCGGCCTCGACGCGGAGGGCTTGCGCCGCGGCGCGCGCGAATTGCTGACGAGCCGCGGCGATGTCGGCGAAAGCCTGATGGCCGCCGCCTCCGGCCTGCGCGGCCTCGCGGGATTGCGCAAGGACCTCGACGCGGAGGCCGACCGGCTGTTCGCGCCGCGCGCCTCGAAGGACCGCCTGATTTACCAGATTCTCGAACGCCACGAGGCCGCGCGCAAACAGGCGGGCGAACTCGAGCTCGGCGCGGGCAAATGGAAGAAACTCAACGAGGACATCGCCGAACGCGCCGGACGGCTCGACGCCATCGCGGCGCGCCAGCGCGAGGTTCTGACGCGGCTCAATCAACTCGCGCGCCTGGCCGGCCTGCGCCCGCTGACGGGCCGCATCGACGCCGAGGAGGCCCGCCTCGCCGCGCTCGGCGACCTGCCCGACCTGCGCAAGGGTTTCGGCGCGGAACTCGCCGCGGCGCACGAACGCGCGGCGGCGGCGGCCGGCGCCGTCGAGAAGGCGGAGACGGATTGCGAGACCATCGCGCGCGAACTCGCCGGCGTTTCCGTCAACGCCGGCCTCGTCGCGCGGGGCGCCGAAATCGTCGCGCTGTTCGGCAAGACCGAGGCCTACCGGAACGCCACGCGCGACTTGCCGCGCGTGCAGGTCGAAAGCGACGGATTCGGCGCCGATCTCGCGGAGAAGGCGACGGCGCTGGGCCTCGCGGACGCGGACGACGTGGAGGCTTTACAACCCACGGCCGCCGCGCAGGCCCGCGTCGCCGAACTCATCCGCGCCGGCGCCGATCTCGAGGGCCGGCTGGCGCGCAACGTCGAGGCGCGCGCGAAGGAGCAGGAGGCGCTGGCGCGGCTCGAAGAGGCGAGCAAAACGCGCGGCGCCGTCGCCGATCCCGGCCCGCTTCGCGAAAAGCTCGCGGCCTTCGGCGACATCGGCGCGAAGGCGGAGCGGCTCAAACAGGATTCCGCCGCGCTCGACCGGGAGGCGCGCTCGCTCGCCGAGGACGGGCTGCGCCTGTCGCCGCCGGCGCGCGACCTCGACGCGCTGGCCGTCGCCGCCCTGCCCGCGGCGCCCGCCATCGCCCGGTTTCGCAAGGAACTCGACGCCCTCGCGGAAATCTCGCGCGACCTGCGCAAGCAGGCCGACGCCCGGCGCGCGGAGATCGCGACGCTCGAAACCAGGATCGCCGAGCTTTCCGGCGGAGGTCCGGTGCCCTCGCCAGAACGCATCATGGCGGCGCGGGAGGCGCGCGCGGAGGCCTTTGCGCCAGTGCGGGCCGCGGCCTTCGCGGAGGAGGACGCGCCACATGGCGCGGCGCTCGCGAGCGCCGTCGCGCGGTTCGAAACCGCCGTGAGCGTGGCCGACCGGCTCGCCGACGAGGGCGCGCGCGACGCGTCGCGCGTCGCCGCCTGGGCGAACGCGCGGCTGGCGCTGGCGGAAAAACAGGAACAGGCCGCCAGCTGCGCGCGCGACCTCGCACGGGCGGGAGAAAAGCTGGCGCGCGCCGCCGCGGACTGGGAGGCGCTGTGGGCGCCCGCCGGCGTGACGCCTCTGCCGCCGGCGGAAATGACCGGATGGCTGTCCAGCGTCGGCGCGCTGCTGCAACGACGCGAGAAGCTGGCGACGCAACGCGGACGTCTCGAAGCCGAACAGGCCGATCTCGCGGGACTCGCGGCGCCGCTCGCGGCGCTGGCCCGCGACATCGGCCTCGATCCGCTCGACGGGATCGACGCGGGCCGACAGGCCGCGCGGATCGCCGGACGCATCCGGGCGCTGGCCGAGCCATGGGACGCGGCGCGCGGCGACGCGCGGGCGGCCGACGACACGCGGGCGCGCGTCGCGCGCCTCGACCGTGAGCGCGAGGAACTCAGGGCCGCGCGCGACGACTGGCGGAGCCATTGGGACGAGGCGACGCGGGCGCTCAACGCGCGGGCGGGCGCGACGCTCGCGGAAGCGCGCGCCGCGCTTGAAATCTGGAGCCGGACCCCGGCGCTTCTGCGCGAACGAAAAAACCGGCTGGGCCGCGTCGCCGGAATGCAGCGCGACATCGAGGCCTTCGATCACGCGGCCGCCGGACTCGTCGAGGCGCTCGCGCCGGACCTCGCCGCGCTCGGGGCGCCCGCCGCCATCGAGGCGCTGCACGACCGGCTTGGCGAAGCGCGCAGCGCGGAGACCCGACGGCGCCAAATCGAGCGCCAGCAGGCCGTCGCCGCCGCGGCCCTCGTCCGCGCCCGCGCCAGCAAACAGACGGCGGACGAAGCGCTGGCGTCACTGGCGGCGCACGCCCCCGGCGCCGCCGATCTCGCGGGCCTCGCGGAGCGGCTGGCGTCGCGGGACGCGCGCGTCGCGACTCTCGACGACCTGCGCGCGCAACTCGCCGAACAGGCGGGCCATGGCGACGAGGCCCGGCTGCGGGCGGAACTCGCGGGGTTCGACGCGGACGCGGCGGACGCCGAACGCGCCGGCCTCGCGGCGGAAAACGCGCGGCTCAACGACGAGGCCAATCGCGTGTACGCGGAAAAACACGTGCTCGAACGCCAGCGCGACGAAGCATCGACGGGCTCCGGCGCGGAAGTCGCGACGCAAACGCGGCGCAACGGGAGGCGGAATTGCGCGAGGCCGCGCGGGAATTCGTGGTGCTCCGGACCGGAGCCCTGCTGCTCGAAAAGGCGCTTGCGAACCATCGCGCGACCCGGCGCGATCCGTTGATGCAGCGCGCGGGCGAGTTTTTCGCGTTGCTCACCGGCGGCCAGTTCGCCGGGCTCGAACAGGAGTTCGGCGAGGACGACCAGCCGCGGCTGGCGGGACGGCGCGCGGGGGGCGAGATCGTGCCCGTGGACGGGCTCGCCAACGCGCGCTCGCCGATGAGCACCGGCACGCTCGACCAGCTCTACCTCGCGTTGCGCCTCGCCTATATCGAGGATTATTGCGCGCGGTCGGAGCCGGTTCCGTTTCTCGGCGACGATCTCTTCGCGAGTTTCGACGACGCGCGCACGGGCCACGGGATCGACGCGCTGGCGGGGCTTTCGGCGACCGCGCAACCCATCCTGTTCACGCACCACCGCCACGTCGTCGACATCGCGCGGGCGCGGCTCGGAGACGGCGCCGACGTGATCGAACTCAGCTGACGGTCCAGCCGCCGTCGTGGGCGATGGTCTGCCCGGTCAGATAGGACGAGGCGTCGCTCGCGAGATAGACGACGAGCCCCACGAGATCGTCGGGCGCGCCGCGGCGATGCATCGGCACGCGATCGTGGATCGCCTGTTCGGACCGTCGCGTGTGCTCGGGCGTCGCGGCCGCGCGCGAGGCCGCGCCGAGATTGGTGCCGCCATGCCAGCCCGGCGCGATGGCGTTGACGCGGATTCCATCGGCCGCGTATTCGGTCGCGACCTGGCGGGTGAAACCGGCGACGCCCGCCTTGGCCGCGGAATAATTGGAGCCGAGCCGCGGAAAGCCCGGATAATAACCGGTGAGGCCGGCGATCGAGGCGATGTTGACGATCGAGCCGCTCCTGCGCGGCAACATCGTCGCCAGCGCCCGGCGCGTGCAAAGGAACACGCCGCGCAGGTTGATCGACATCAGCCGGTCCCAGTCCTCGACCGGCAGTTCGTGCGCCCGCGCGGGAATCGTCGAAATGCCCGCGTTGTTGACGAGAATGTCGAGGCGCCCGTGTTTCGCGTCGATTTCGTCGAACAGCCGGTCGGTCGAAGCCGCGTCCGCCACGTCGACAAACGACGCTTCGGCGAGGCCGCGCGACTGGCGCGCGAGGCCGACGGTTTCATCTGCGTTTTCGAGATCGCGGTCGGCGCAAATCACGGTCGCGCCAAAGGCGGCGAGCCCGAGGGCGAAGGAGCGCCCGAGACCGAAGCCCGCGCCGGTGACGAGCGCGACGCGTCCGTCGAGCCGGAACATGCCGGTGTAGTCCTGCATGGCGCTCCCCTACTCGCCGGCGCGGACGGCTTCGAGCGCGCGCTTTTTCCACATGTCCCAGCCGCGTTCGGAATCGCGGCTGCCGCCGTTGACGCGGAAGTCGATCTCGACTTGCGTGAGAAACTTCACCGGCCCGAGCGGCATCGACTGCAATTGCAGGCGCGCGTTGGCATCGCAACTGATCGAGCGCCGCACCGCCTCGGAGATCGTGGCGCCGACGACCACGACTCCATGGCCGCGCATCAGGCACACCGCGTTCCGGCCCAGCGAGCGCGCGAGGCCCTGGCCCTGCGCCGCCGTGCAGACGTTCATGTCGCCGGTGTCGTCGATGTCGCGAATGTCGAACACCGGCGGGCCATCGCGCAGAAACCAGGCGTTGCCCACCATCGGGCGCAGTTTCACGTCGGTGTTGCAGAAGGGAATCAGGCTTTCGCAATGATTGTGGATGACGCACATGACGTCGGGCCGGGCGCGGAAGATTTCGCCATGAATGGCGCGCTCCTCGTAGAGTTTGGGGGGATTCGGCGCGACGGGCCGGCTGTCGAGATCGAATTCGAGGATATGATCGTGCGTCACCATGGCGGGCGGACTGGAGCGCGACAGCCAGTAGCGATCGGGATCGCGCGGATCGCGCGCGCTGACGTGGCCATAGGCCTGCATCACGCCCTGTTCGACGAGGATGCGGTTGGCCGCGACGAGATCGTCGAGCATGTCGGGATCGGGCTTGCGGGGCGTGGTCATGCGCGGGGGCTCCTCCGTTGGTCCCGCATTTGAGCCGCGCGGGGCGGAGGTTGCAAGGGGTGGAGCCCGGTTACTCCGCCGCCTGTTTCATCGCGGCGCGGATCGTCGCGCGCAGCGAATCGATGGATTCGAGGCGGCCGCGGTTTTCGAAGTTCCAGAAGGTCCAGCCGTTGCAGGCTGGCAGGCCCTGGGCGAGGGCGCCGATCTTGTGGATGGAGCCGACGACGTCGCCGAGCGCGATGGAGCCGTCGGCGCGGACGATGGCGCTGTGGCGGCGCTTCTCGTCGGTCAGCGCGGCGCCGGGACGCAGCAGGCCGGCCTCGATCACGCTGGCGAAGGCGACGCGGGGCTCGGAGCGGCGGGTGGGCGCGGTCGAGACGGCGGCGGGATCGAGCGGGCGCACAGCGTCGATGCGGTCCCGCGCGGCGGCGGCGTAAACCGGATCGCGCTCGATTCCAATGAAATCGCGCCCGAGCATCCGCGCGACGGCGCCAGTGGTGCCGGAGCCGAAGAAGGGATCGAGCACGACGTCGCCCGGATTGCTGGCGGCGAGCATGACGCGGGCGAGCAGGGCTTCCGGCTTCTGGGTCGGGTGGGTCTTGCGGCCCCGGGCGTCCTTGAGCCGTTCGCCACCCGTGCAGATGGGGAAATACCAGTCGGAACGGACCTGACAATCCTCGTTGCCGGCCTTCAGCGCCTCGTAATGAAAGGTGTAGTTCTTCACGCCGGCCTCGCGCGAGGCCCAGATGAGGGTCTCGTGGGCGTTGGTGAAGCGGCGTCCGCGGAAATTCGGCATCGGATTGGCCTTGCGCCAGACGATGTCGTTGAGAATCCAGAAGCCGATGTCCTGCAAGGCGGAGCCGACGCGGAAAATATTGTGATAGGAGCCGATCACGAAGAGCGTGGCGCTCGGCTTCATCACGCGCCGAACGGCGGTGAGCCAGGCGCGCGTGAACGTGTCGTAGGCGGCGAAGCTGGCGAACTTGTCCCAGTCGTCGTCCACGGCGTCGACCATGCTCTGGTCGGGCCGCGACAGCGCGCCCTCGAGCTGCAAATTGTAGGGCGGATCGGCGAAAACAAGATCGACGCTGCGCGGCGGCAGGCGCGCGAGCTCCGCGAGGCAGTCTCCAACCAGGATCTGGTTGACCGGCGGGCGCGAAGGCACGGCCGGAATGACGTCGGTCGAAATCCCGTTACGCGAGACCTGAACTCGGGATTTCGGACCGGTCATTCCGGCATGTGCGATACGCATGAAACACTTACCGGTTACGCTTACTGACAGGCGGACTATGCCTCGCGCAGGGTAAAGACCGGGTTTAGAGACCCGCCGGAAGCGTGTCCCTTTTTTGGACGGTTTGATTAAGAATTTCCCAAGTTTCGCAGGCGCTTGGCCGGAACTCCGGGGGAAGTGTCAAGATCGCGTTAACGCCGCGCGCACCGGAGCGAAGGAGACGCGGTGGAACGGCGAGGCGCCGTGGATTTCCAGCGCCGCGCGGTGGCTGGCGACCGGATAGCCGGCATGGCGGGCGAAACCATATCGCGGATATTCGCGGTCGAGATTCAGCATCAGCCGGTCGCGCGTCACTTTCGCGACGATCGAGGCCGCGGCGATGGAGATCGAGCGCGAATCGCCGCGCACGATCGCCTCCGCGGGACAGGGAAGATCCGCGGGCAAGGCGTTTCCATCGATCAGCGCGCGCGCCGGCGGGAGAGACAACGCCCGGAGCGCGCGGCGCATGGCGTTGAACGTGGCGCCGCGAATGTTGAACTGGTCGATTTCCGCCGCCGGCGCGAGCGAGACGCCGACCGCGAGAGCGCGCGCGAGGATTTCGAGAGAAAGTTCTTCGCGACGCGCCGGCTTGAGTTTTTTCGAATCGTCGAGGCCTTCCGGGAGGTTTTCCGGATCGAGGATGACCGCCGCCGCCGCGACCGGCCCCGCCAGCGGCCCGCGTCCGGCCTCGTCGACGCCGGCGACGGGCCAGACGCCGCGCGCGATCAGGGCGCTTTCAAAGGAAAAATCCGGCGGTCCGCCGGGGGCTCCCGGCGCGCGCCGGCTTCGAGGGGGCATGGCGATGAATTCCCGACGCCCGCCCGCTCGCGCGTCGCGTTTAATCAAGGGGTTGTGTTCAATCGCGCGGGACTGCGCTATACCAGCGGCGTTCGCCTCGCGCCATGTTTCGCGTGGCGAAGCGTCGGCGGCGGAGGGTTTGCGGTTATGGCGATGACGGATTCAACCGAGCACGTCGACACGAAGGTTGCCGGCTTGCCCGGAGCGGGCGGCCTTTCTCCCGGAGCCGCGGCCTTCGCGGGCGACGGCCCCGGCTCCGACCGGAACGCGGTTTTCGGCGCCCTTGTGCAGGGCGATGGCGACATCGTCGGCCTTGTCGCCTATTCCATCTACAAGCAGAACAAGCACGACTGGCTGATCGCCTTCAACAAGGCGCGCGGGCGCGAGCCGGAGGAAGCCGAACAGGCCTCCTATATCATTGGAGAGAGCACGCCGCGCCGGCTCGCGACCTACCGGCATCTCGCCGAGGCGACGCTCGAGGGCCGCGGTCCGACGACGCCAGCGGGTTCGGGAGCCGAAGGCTTCACCCAGAGGAATTACGCCATCGCCGCGCGCCACGCGCCCCTGGCCGGCAATACCGGACCCGGGGGGAACTGGGGCCTGATCGGGCTCGCCGGTCTCGCGATTATCGCGGCGATCGGCGTCTATCTCGCCGCGCGTCTCGGCTATATCCCCGGCCCGAAATAGGCTCGCCGCCAGGCTCACGGCGGCGGGGCGGCCCCCTCGTAAAACAGACTGGCGCCGACCGGGGCCCGCCACGGGCAAACCCGTCCGGGCGCGGATCAGGGGCGCGTCCCTCTCGCACCGGCGGGCGAACCCTCGCCACGCTTCCCGTTCCGCTGTCTCGACGCGCGAAAACAGAACCCTGGCGTCCCGCCGCCCGCCGCGCCAGCGTGGCTTCGGCGCCACGCCTCGTGGACAATGGCCGCCGCGCTCCGGCTTTCACGCAGCCGTCATGGAACCGTCGTCCGCGGCGGCTACACGTGCACCCGATGAAACAACCCCGGGGGACCACCCCGGGCAACGGGGGCTCCATGAACAGAGTATTTTGCCGCGGCCTGCGCGCCGCGTTGTTGACCGCTGTCGCGTTTCCGGCGATCCCGGCGTTCGTCGCGACGGACGCGCTGGCGCAAGGCGCCGATCTCGGGTCGGTGACGGTCGCCGCGGCGGCGAAGCCCGCTCCGCGCAAGAAGGTCCGGCCGCAAGCGAGCCGGGCGACCGTTCGCGCCCCGGCGACGCGTCGCGCCCCGGCCGCCGGCGTCGCCCGCGC
>CAISEY010000345.1 GCA_903884435.1 uncultured Hyphomicrobiales bacterium
GACATTCAGGGGGGGGCCGCGGGCCCCCTTTTTGCTGGCCGTTCCGGGCTTTCCGTTTCAGGCCGTCGCGCCTATGTTGTCCATGTTGAAACGGGCGGCGAGGAATTCGGGCATGATCTGTGAACGCGGCGGCTGTGGCGGGAACAAGCCCGAACCGCATCCCCTGTTCGCCCTGCTTCTGCTCGTCGGCGTCACGTCGATCCTGGTCCTGCTCCAGATGTTGAGGACACATTCATGACGACGATGCGTCGTTTGCTTTCCATCGCCGCCGCGGCGCTCGCCCTTTCGGGCGTCTCCGCCCGCGCGCAGACCTGGCCCTCGCAAAACATCACGCTTGTCGTGCCCTTCACGCCGGGCGGCTCGACCGACATTCTGGCGCGGTTGCTCGGGCAGAAGCTCGGGGAGGCGCTCGGGCAGTCGGTCGTGATCGAATCCCGGCCCGGCGCCGGCGGGTCGCTCGCGAGCGGGCAGGTGGCGCGGGCGCGGCCCGATGGCAACACGCTGATCATGGGCCACATCGGCACGCTCAGCGTGAATCCGGGCCTCTACAAGGATCTGCCCTACGATCCGCTCAAGTCCTTCGCGCATATTTCGCTGCTGGCGAAAGTGCATAACGTGCTCGTCGCGCATCCCTCGCTTCCCGTGAAAAACGTGCGCGAGTTCATCGACTACGCGCACGCGAACCCCGGCAAGCTGAACTATGGCTCGGGCGGCAACGGCAGCGCGGCGCATATCGCGGTGGCGGCCTTCATGGTGGCGACGGGCAGCGATTTCGTGCACGTGCCCTATCGCGGCACCGCCCCCATGGTCACGGACCTGCTGGGAGGCCAGTTGCAATTCACCATGACGGGAGCGCCCGCCGTGCTGCAACACGTGGCCGCCGGCACCTTGCGGGCGCTCGGCGTCTCCGCCGAAACGCGCATCGCGGCGGCGAAGGACATTCCCACCATCGCGGAAGCTGGCGTGCCCGGTTTCGAGGCCTCGCAATGGTACGGGATCATGGCGCCCGCGGGCACGCCGCGGCCGATCATCGACCGCCTCAACGTGGAGGTGCGCAAGGCGCTGGCCTCGAAGGAAATCGTCGAGGCGCTGGAGCGCGACGGCGCGGAGCCCTGGGCGACCTCGCCGGAGGAGTTCCGCGCCCATATCGCGAAGGAGATTCCGCGCTGGGCGGAGGTCATCGCGAAAGCGAAAATCACCTCGGACTGAGACCGGCGGCCGGGCTCACGGTTTCGCGAATTCGTTGAAATATTCCTCGGCCCTGTGCGGCTTTTCCAGCAGGCCGTTCTCGACCATCATGTCGATGACCGCCTGCCATTTCGCCGGTTCGATCTTGTAGCTCCAGGCGTTGACGGGCATTTTCTCGACCAGCGCCGGGTCCATGCCGGTGTAGGCGGCGACGTTCCTTCGCGCGCGATCCGGGTCGGCCATCATGTAGTCGATGGTCTCGTGCATCGCCGTGACGAAGCGTTTCGCCGCGTCGGGGTTTTTGTCGATGAAGGCTTTCTTCGTCCACCAGGCGCCGATGGGCTGGGCGGGGACCGAATCCACGTAAAACCACGAGAGA
>CAISEY010000346.1 GCA_903884435.1 uncultured Hyphomicrobiales bacterium
CGGACAGCCTAATTTCCAGATTTCGAAGTTTGCCCTGCGCCCTCCTCCGGGTCAGGACTCCTGCTTCGAGCGTCGCGACGCCGGCGGAATCGTAGCCCCGGTATTCAAGACGCTTCAACGCCTCGACGATCTGGCCCGCGACAGGTTCGCGTCCGATGATCCCGACAATGCCGCACATGTGCCAAATTCTCCATCGCCGCGTCCAGAACGCCCCTCGGCGCAAAAATCGAGCCAGGGCAGGAACCGGCGCCGCCGCCGCGCCCGTATATAGGGCCCCCGGGGCCCGAGGTCGACGGCGCGCGCCACGAAACCCGCCCGCGCCCCGCAAGATGTTCAATCTCCTAGATAAACCGTTCGTGGTCGATCCAAAGAATTCAGCCGGGGTTAAGACATCTGCGTCAAGATGCGAATCAAGACCAGTATTCTCGCCAATTCACTTCGCCAGAACACGCCCCCAGGAGCCCAAAGCATGGGTAAACCGACGATCGGAATGCGCGACCGGCTTGTCGCCACCGTTTGCCTCGCTGTCCTCGCCACCTGCGCGATCACGATCCTTGGACAATTCTGGCGCGAGCGCGCCCATGTCGATGAAGTCTTCGCGGCGCAAACCCGGCTTTTGGGGGAGCAACTGCGCCCCGCGATCGAGAAGGGCGACGCCAGCACGCTGAGGTCGCTGTTCCAGACTCTCGCGAACGACGGCGGCCCGGGCAATGAATACGCCACGCCGTTGTCCATCGCCGCCTACGACGGACGGGGAAAGCCGCTCCCGGCCCGCGGCGGGGCCGCGTCCGCCGACGCGGGCCTCGGCGAGATCATGACGAGCCTCGCGCAAATGCCGTCGGCGCAAAACGCGCTGCGGATTCAGCAGGATGAAAACATCATCACGGTCGCGGTCCCGGTCGGACCGCGCCGCGGCTTCGCGCCGGCGGGAACGCTCGTGGTCGCCTGGGACGCGACGGCGGCCCTCGCCACGATTCGCGAAAACGCCTCCAGCCACGCCGCGGCGGCGACCGTCGCCAGCCTCCTCGTCATGCTCGTCGTGATGATCATGCTCGACCGCGGCGTCGTCGGTCCGCTGAAGCGATTGCAGACCCACGCCGCCGGCATCGCCGCGAGCGGCGAACCGCGGCCGATCGACGACCCGAAACTTCTCGAGCGCAAGGACGAAGTCGGCGAACTCGCGACGGTCTTCAATTCGATGATCGACGAAATCGCCCGCGGGTCGCGACAGATCGCCAAACAAAACGCCGAGATGCAACTCCGGCACATGCAATTCGACATGGCGCTCGCCAACATGTCGCAGGGCCTTTGCATGTACGACGCGGAAGGCCGCCTCGCGCTGTGCAACGACCGGTTCGCGAAAATTCACGGCCTGTCGCGGGAACTGTTCCCCGTCGGCCTCGAACATCGCCAGGTTCTCGAAATTCTTCTCGCGCATGGTTGCCTCGCCGACCCGAACATCGACGATGTCCTCGACGAACACCGCGCCGCGCTCGAAACGAACGCGCCCGCGACATTCACCCGGTATCTCTCGGACGACCGCGTCGTCTCGATCACCCAGACACCGATGCCGAATGGCGGCTGGCTTTCGACCTGCGAAGACATCACCGAGCGGCTGTCGGCGGAAACGCAGATCACGCGCCTCGCGCATCACGACGCGCTCACCGAACTGCCCAATCGCCTTTTGTTCCGGCAGGAACTCGTCAGGACGCTGTCGCGCGTCGAACGCGGCGAAACCATCGCGGTTCTCTGCCTCGATCTCGATCACTTCAAGTCCGTCAACGACACGCTCGGCCATCCCGTCGGCGACAAGCTCCTGTGCGCGGTCGCCGACCGGCTGCGGACCTGCGTGCGCGAACACGACATCGTCGCGCGGCTGGGCGGAGACGAATTCGCCGTGGTGCAAACCGATCTGCAGTCGATGGACGATCCCTCGACCCTGGCGCAAAGAATCATCGAGGAACTCTCGACCCCGTTCGAAATCGGCGGCCATCTCGTCGTCGTCGGCGCGAGCGTCGGCATCGCCTTCGCCCCCCATGACGGCAACGACCCCGACCATCTGCTGAAATGCGCGGACATGGCGCTCTTCCGCGCCAAGGTGGACGGACGCGGCACGCACCGGCTGTTCGAACCGGAAATGGACGCGCGGATGCAGGCGCGCCGCCTGCTCGAACTCGACCTGCGCGCCGCCCTGCCCCGGAACGAATTCCTGGTCTATTTCCAGCCGCTGATCGACCTCGGGAGCGGGAAGGTGGGCGGGTTCGAGGCGCTGCTGCGCTGGCGCCACCCAAAGCGCGGCATGGTGCCACCGACCGACTTCATCCCGCTCGCCGAGGAAATCGGCCTCATTCACGACATCGGCATGTGGGTGATCCGCGAGGCCTGCGGACGAGCCGCGCAGTGGCCGGAGCCGATCAAGGTCGCGGTGAATCTCTCGCCGTTGCAATTCAAGAGCAAGACCCTGGTCGCGGACATCGTGGAAGCCCTGCGCGTCTCGGGGCTGCGTCCGCAGCGCCTCGAACTCGAAATCACGGAATCCGTCATTCTCACCGACACGGAGCAGACGCTTTCGACGCTCTACCAGCTTCGCGAGATCGGCGTCAGCGTCGCCATGGACGATTTCGGCACCGGCTATTCCTCGCTCAGCTACCTGCAACGCTTTCCATTCGACCGGATCAAGATCGACCGGTCCTTTGTCCAGGACTTGCAGACCAGGCCCAATTCCATCGCGCTCATCAAGGCGATCACCGATCTTGGTCTCAGCCTCGGCATCGCGACGACGGCGGAAGGCGTGGAGACCCCCGAACAACTCGAGGATCTGCGCAACAGCGGTTGCTCGGTGGCCCAGGGATTTCTGTTCAGCAAGGCGATTCCGCCGGACGAGGTCGCCGCGCTCATCCGCTCGATCGACCATCCCGGAGAGGAGGACGCGCGCGACGCCGCGTGAGCCCTCGCGCGTCCGTCAGACGCGCTTCTTCGGCTTGCCCTCGCGCGACTTGCGGAACGCATCGGCCCAGCCGGCCTTTTCAAACTGGCGGCCGCGCGCGACCGCGAGAGCGCCGGGCGTCACGTCCTTCGTGATCACCGAACCCGAGCCCACGTAGGCGCCGGCGCCGATGGTCACGGGCGCGACGAGAGCGGAATTCGACCCGACGAAGGCGCCTTCCCCGATGATCGTGCGCGCCTTGTCGAACCCGTCGTAATTGCAGGTGATCGTGCCGGCGCCGATGTTCGCGCGGGCGCCGACGATGGAATCGCCGATGTAGGTGAGGTGGCTCACCGCCGCGCCCTCGCCGATTTTCGAGGCCTTCACCTCGACGAAATTGCCAATCTTCGCCTTCGCGCCGATGGAAGCGCCCGGACGCAGCCGCGCGAAGGGGCCAATGGAGACACCGGCGCCGACCTCGCATTCCACGAGATGCGACGAGGCGTGAATGACCGCGCCGTCCGCGACCGTGACGCCGGGGCCGAAATAGACGTTGGGTTCGATCAGGACATCCCGCCCGAGACGCGTGTCGTGGCTCAGGAACACGGTTTCCGGCGCGATCATGGTGACGCCCTCGCGCATGGCGCGCGCGCGCAGGCGTTTTTGCATCTGCGCCTCGGCCGCGGCGAGTTGCAGGCGGTCATTGACTCCCATCACCTCGGTTTCTGGCGCGACGACCACCGCCGCGCGGGCGCCGCGGCCGCGCGCCACGGACACGGCGTCGGTGAGATAATATTCGTTCTGGGCGTTGGCGCGTCCGATCCCTCCCAGAATCGCCAGCGCCTCGCGCCCGTCGATGGCCATCAGACCCGCGTTGCAAAGCGTCACGCGCCGTTCCGCCTCGCTCGCGTCCTTGTGTTCCCGGATGGCCACGAGATCGCCGTTCTCGACGAGCAAACGTCCGTATCCCGCCGGGTCCGCCGCCTCGAAGCCGAGCGCGACGACGGAGGCCCCGGCGGCGAGGCCGGCGCGCATCGCGCGGAAAGTGGCGGGCTCGATCAGCGGCGTGTCCGCGAACACGACAAGGAGATCGTCGCAGCCCGCGGCGATGGCCTCGCGCGCGGCGAGCACCGCGTGGGCGGTGCCGAGCCGCTCGGTCTGAACGAAAACCCGCGCGGCGGGAGCGATGGCGCGCGCCTCGGCGGCGACGTCGTCGCGTCCGGGGCCGACGACGACCGCGACGCGATCGGCGCCCGCCGCCGCGACGCCGGCGAGCACGTGGCCCAGCATCGAGCGGCCCGCGACATGATGCAGCACCTTGGGCGTCGCCGATTTCATGCGCGTGCCCTCGCCGGCGGCGAGAATCAGGGCGACGCAGGTCCTGGCGGGCGCGTCGGGTTCGGTTGACATGGGCGTATCCGGTCCGGGTGAAGTCAGGCGAGGATGTAGACCATGGCCGGAGATTCGTCAGCCTCGCGACGACGTCCGGGCGCCGATTCCGCCCCGCGAAAATCCTGCTGAAGCTTTCGCGCATTCCTGTATAGAGAACCCATCCGCCGGTGCCCTCGCCGGCGTTCTCCGGATTGATCCGCCACTCGATGCTGAAACGCAGGGACGTCTTGATGATTGGCGCGCGCGGGGCCGCGGGCCTCGTGGCCGGAGCCGCGCGCGCGCAGACGCCCGCGCCCGAGGCGCCGTTCGACCCGCAAGCCCTCGCGGAAAACGCGCGCGCGATGGCCAGACGTCCCTACCGGGCGCCCGCGACCGACCTGCCGGACGCCTTCGCGAACCTCAATTTCGAAGCCTACGTCGGGATTCGCAACAAGCCGGCCAATATCGTCTGGCTCGGCGACAACGTCGGCTACGCCATCGAACCGCTGCACCGGGGCTACGCCTTCGCCGCGCCCATGCAGATCAACGTGGTCGAGGGCGGCCAGGCGCGCCGCCTCGCCTACGATCCGGCGAATTTCGACTTCGGCCAGGTCAAGCCTCCGGCCGAGAGCAAGGACATCGGCTTTTCCGGGTTTCGCGTGTTGCGCGCCCGCGAGGGCAAGCCGCCGGCGGAGGTCGCGATCTTCCAGGGCGCGAGCTTTTTCCGCTCGTCGGCCCGCGGCCAGAATCTGGGCGTGATGGCCCGCGGCCTCACCCTCAAGCCCGGCGATCCAAAGGGGGAGGAGTTTCCCCTGTTCCGGGCGTTCTGGATCGAGC
>CAISEY010000347.1 GCA_903884435.1 uncultured Hyphomicrobiales bacterium
ACCGGATGTTCGCGGGCAAACGGGACGCCCCCGGCCACCGGTGACGGCCGCCGCGGGCAAAGTCCTCGCCGCGACGGCCGCGAGGCGCTAGACTGGCCGGGATTTCCAACCCGGAGCTTGCCGTGCCGCGCCTTCTCGAGACCCTCCGCACCCTTGCCCGCCTCGACGCGGCGGCGTCCATCATTCTGGCGCTCGCGCTGCTGGCTGGCGTCGGCGCCGCGCGCGCCGCCGACAAGGTCAATGTCGGCGTGCTGCGTTTCGTCTCCTCGGGTCCGCTCTTCCTCGCGGTCGAGCGTGGATATTTCAAAGAGCAGAACATCGACGTCGAGATGAAATATTTCGAGGCGGCGCAACCCATCGCCGTCGCCGCCGTCTCCGGGGACATCGACTTCGGCCTCACCGCCTTCACGGGGGGCTTCTACAATCTCGCGGGACAGGGCCACCTGAAAATCATCGGCGCGCAGTCGAAGGAAGCGAAGGGCTACAACGGCAACGCCATCCTCGTGTCGAATCCCGCATGGGAGAAGGGCTTCCGCTCCATAAGGGATTTTCCGGGCAAGAGCCTCGGCATGACGCAGGTCGGCGCGTCCTTCCACTACCAGATCGGCCAGCTCGCCCGCGTCGCCGGCTTCGATCTCAAGACGGTGCAATTGCGCGCGCTGCAATCGCTCCCCAACATGGTCGCCGCCATCAAGGGCGCCCAGGTCGACGCCATCATCATCGCGCCGCACCTCGCCAAGCCGCTCGTCGACGCGGGCGATGCGAAATTGCTCGGCTGGTATTCCGACTACGACGAATACCAGTTCGGCGGGCTCTTCGCGAACACGAAGACAGTGCAGCAACGCCGCGAACTCGCGCAACGTTTCGTGAAGGCCTACCAGAAGGGCTGCGCCGACTACGCCGCGGCCTTCATGCAAAAGGACGCGCAAGGCAATCGCGTGTTCGACGGGGTGACCGACGCCGCCGCGAAAATCATCACGAAAATCGTCTACGCCTCCGAACCCGAGGACAAGGGCGTCGCGCTGGTGAAGGCCTCCGCCTTCCCCGCCGACCCGCGAGCGCGGCTCGATGTTTCCGACATCTACAAGCAGGTCGAGTGGATGAAGGCGGAAAAACTCGTGGACGCCTCGGCGGACGCGAAAACGATGCTCGACCTGAGCTTCGTCGAGGGGCATTTCAACTTGCCGAAGTAACGCCGGGATCCGTCGGGACTGGCAGGCGCCCCTGGCTGCCCGCCTTTCCCCACCCGCCCCCGGTCGGCGTCGCCACCGTCACCGCGTCGCCCGCCTCGACGCGCGCCTGATCGCAGCCGCCAAGTTCCTCGACGCGCCCGTCCGCGCGCCGCAGGCTGTTGCGGCCCGGCTCCCCTTCCCCGCCGCCTTCCATGCCGAAGGCGCGCGCCTGGCGGCGTCCGGAGAGGATCGCCATCTCCATCGCCTCGCGAAAACGGATGGTGCGGGACACTCCGTCGCCCGCTGAAAATTCACCCTTGCCGCCGGAGCCCCGGCGCACGTGAAAATCCTCCAGCACGACGGGAAACCGCGTCTCGAGGATTTCGGGGTCGGTGAGGCGCGAATTCGTCATGTGCGTGTGCACCGCGCTCGCCCCGTCGTATCCCGGCCCCGCCGGCGCGCCGGAACAGATGGTTTCGTAATATTGCACGCGCGAATTGCCGAAGGTGAGATTGTTCATCGTGCCCTGCGCGCTGCCCATGGCGCCAAGCGCGCCGAACAACGTGTCCGTCACCATCTGGCTTGTCTCGACGTTGCCCGCGACCACGGCGGCGGGCCAGACCGGCGACAGCATGGAGCCCGCGGGAATGACGATCTTCAACGGGCGCAGACAGCCGGCGTTCATGGGAATGTCGTCGTCCACCATCACGCGGAACACGTAGAGCACGGCGGCGCGCGTCACCGGTTCCGGCGCGTTGAAATTGTCGGGCTGTTGCGGCGAGGTTCCGGTGAAGTCCACGGTCGCCTCGCGCCGCGCCCGATCCACGGTGATTTTCACCCGCACGCGCGCGCCCTGGTCGCTCGTGGTCTCGAATTCCGCGTCGCGCAGCCGCTCGATGACGCGCGCGACGCTCTCCGCCGCGTTGTCCTGCACGTGGCCCATGTAGGCCCTCGCCACGGGCAGCCCGAAGTCCGCCACCATTTTCGCCAGCAGGGCCGCGCCTTTCTCGTTGGCGGCGATTTGCGCGCGAATGTCCGCGACGTTCTGGTCCGGATTGCGCGCGGGATGCGTCGCGCCGGTCAGCAGCGCGCGGAATTCCTTTTCGCGAAAACGTCCGCGCTCGACGAGCCGGAAATTGTCGATGTAGACGCCTTCTTCCTCGATGTTCGTCGCGCGCGGCGACATCGAGCCCGGCGACACGCCGCCAATATCCGCGTGGTGGCCGCGCGAGGCCACCCAGAACAGGAGGCTTTTGCCCGCGCGGTCGAACACCGGCGTGCAAACCGTCACGTCCGGCAAATGCGTGCCGCCATTGTAGGGCGCGTTGAGCGCGAACACGTCCCCCTTGCGGATAGTCCCGCGATTTTCCCGGATGATCGTCTCGACGGACCGGTCCATCGAGCCAAGATGCACGGGCATGTGCGGGGCGTTGGCCACGAGGTTTCCCGCCGGATCGAACACCGCGCAGGAGAAATCGAGGCGCTCCTTGATGTTCACGGAAACAGCCGTGTTTTGCAGCGTCACGCCCATCTGTTCGGCGATCGACATGAAGAGATTGTTGAAAATCTCCAGCATCACCGGGTCCGCCTTCGTGCCGATGGCGGCCCGCCGGCGGAGCGGTTTCACGCGCGCGAGAACGACGTGGTTTTTCCGGGTGATCTCCGCGCTCCAGCCGTCCTCCACGACGATGGTCTGGTGCGGCTCGACAATCAGCGCGGGGCCGTTCACGACGTGTCCGGTCGCCAGCCTGTCGCGCGTGAAAACCGGCGCGTCGCGCCACGCGCCCCGTGAGTGGAAACGCGAGCGCGCGTCGGGCGAGGGCAAGGGAGTCGCGGCCCCGCGCCGCGACGGCTCGGCGAAGGGAGCCCCGCCCCCGGTCGCCTCGACCGTCAGCGCCTCGACGACGAGATCGCGCGCGCGATCGACGAAGCCGAAGCGCGCCCGGTGCGCCCGCTCGAAGGCGCGGCGCAGGGCCGCGGCATCCTCCTTCAGATCCACGATCAGCGCGGTGTCGGTTCCCGCGTAACGGACATGCGCCCGCGCGCGCGACGCGATGTCCCGGCGCGCGACGCCCTGCGAGGCGACCTCGCGGATCGCCTCCGCCGCCAGCGCCTTGCGCGCCCGCGACAGCAACGCCGGCGCCAGCGCGTCGAGCGGCGCCTCGATGGCGCGCGTGCGCATCGCGCCAATGTCGGCGAGGCCCATGCCATAGGCGGACAGCAGCGAAGACAGGGGATGAATCAACACGCGCGTCATGCCGAGGGCGTCGGCCACGAGGCAGGCGTGTTGCCCGCCCGCGCCGCCAAAGCAATTGAGCGCGTAACGCGTCACGTCGTGACCGCGCGCCACGGAAATTTTCTTGATCGCCTCCGCCATGCTGGCGACGGCGATGGAAATGAAGCCGTCGGCGATGGCCTCCGGCGAGCGCCCGTCGCCCATGTCGAGAGCCATCGCCGAAAAGCTCGCGCGCACGCTACCCGCGTCGAGCGGCTCGTTTTGATGGCGCCCGAAAATCCGCGGGAAAAACTCCGGCGAGAGCTTGCCAACCATCACGTTCGCGTCGGTGATCGTGAGCGGCCCACCGCGCCGGTAACATCGCGGTCCGGGATTGGCGCCGGCGGAATCCGGCCCGACGCGAAAGCGCGCGCCGTCATAATGAAGGATCGAGCCGCCGCCGGCGGCCACCGTGTGAATCAGCATCATCGGCGCGCGCATCCGCACGCCCGCCACGTTCGTCTCGAAGGCGCGTTCGTATTCGCCGTCGAAATGGGCGACATCCGTCGAGGTGCCGCCCATGTCGAAGCCGATCACGCGCGGAAAGCCCGCCGCGCGGCCGGTGCGCGCCATGGCGACGACGCCGCCCGCCGGCCCCGACAGCACGGCGTCCTTGCCGGCGAACAGTCCGGCGCCGGTGAGACCGCCCGAGGACATCATGAACATCAGCCGCGCGCCGCTCCGCCCCGCGTCGAGTTCGCCCGCGACCTGGCGCACGTAGCGCGACAGGACGGGCGTGAGATAGGCGTCGGCGACGGTCGTGTCGCCGCGCCCGACAAGTTTGATCAGCGGCGAAACCTCGTGACTGACCGAGACCTGCGCGAACCCCATGGAGCGCGCCAGCGTCGCGACCTGTTTCTCGTGCTCCGGCCAGCGCCAGGCGTGCATGAACGCGATGGCGAGCGCGCGATAACCTTCGGCGCGCGCCGCCTCCAGCTCCCGCCGCGCGGCCTCCAGGTCCGGCGCGCGCTCGACGGTTCCATCCGCCAGCACGCGCTCGTCGATTTCGACGACGCCCGCGTAAAGCTGCTCCGGCTTGATGATTCGCCGCGCGAAAATATGGGGGCGCGCCTGGTAGCCGATCTCCAGCGCGTCGCGAAATCCGCGCGTCGTCACCAGAAGAGTGCGCTCGCCCTTGCGCTCGAGCAGGGCGTTGGTCGCCACCGTCGTGCCCATTTTGACGGCGCCGACAAGGCCTTTCGGGATGGGCTCGCCCGGCGCGAGCCCGAGCAGATCCCGCACGCCCCGCACCGCCGCGTCGCTGTAAGCTCCCGGATTTTCGGACAACAACTTGCGGACGCGCAGATCGCCGCCGGGCGCCCGGCCAATCACGTCCGTGAACG
>CAISEY010000348.1 GCA_903884435.1 uncultured Hyphomicrobiales bacterium
GCCAGATGCTCGCGCTGCAGCCGGACATGTTGCCGCGCGCGTACTGCGACGAGCTGTTCGACCTGCTCGATCGGATCGAGCCGTTTCCGTTCGCCCACGTGGAGCAGGTGTTCCAGGAGGAACTCGGAAAGCCCCCGCAGCAGATCTTCGATTCGATCGACCCCGAACCGCTCGCCACCGCCTCGATCGGCCAGGTGCACGTCGCGTATCTGAACGGCCAGAAGGTGGCCGTCAAGGTCCAGCGGCCCCGCGTCGACGTCGAGTTCTCGGGCGATATCCGGGTGATGCTGTTCGCCGTCGCCTTGATCCGCCGGTTGAACCTGCGGTCGCTGTTCTGGACGCTCGCGCCGATCAGCGAATTCGCCGCCTGGACGCTCGAGGAACTCGACTACCGGCGCGAGGCCCGGCACGCGGCGCTCTACGAGGCGATGCTCGCCGATCGCGCGGACATCCGCGTGCCGCGCGTCCGGAACGAGCTTTCGACCGGCCGCCTGCTCACCATGGACTGGCGCGGCGGCGAAAAGCTGCTCGCCTTCAAACAGGCGAGCCAGGAGACCCGAAACCGGATTGGCGAGGCGATGTTTCACGCCTGGTGGCTGCCGTTCAGCCGCCATGGCGTGATCCACGGCGACCCGCATCTCGGCAATTACAACGTCTTCGGCGACGGCGAGGGGATCAATCTGCTCGACTATGGCTGCGTGCGGATTTTCCCGGAAAAATTCGTCGGCGGCGTCGTCGATCTCTATCGCGGGCTGCTGCATGGCGACGAGGCGCGCGTCGTCCACGCCTATGAAACCTGGGGTTTCCGCGGCCTGCGCAAGGATCTGATCGAGGTTCTCAACATCTGGGCGCGTTTCATCTATGGCCCGCTGCTCGACGACCGCGCGCGCACCATCGCCGACGGAACCGAACCGGGCAAATACGGCCGGCGCGAGGCCTTCGCGGTGCATCAGGAACTGAAACGCAAGGGCCCGGTGAAGGTGCCGCGCGAATTCGTCTTCATGGATCGCGCCGCCATCGGCCTCGGCGGCGGGTTCCTGCATCTCGACGCGCGGCTGAATTTTCACAGGCTGTTCGAGGCGGCGATCGGCGAGGATTTTTCGGTGGAGAAGGTCGCGGCCCGGCAGCGGGCGGCGCTGGAGGCGGCGGGATTGCCTGGACCGCGAGCCTGAGCGAGGGCGCTTGCGCGTTCCCCCCTTTTGATTTCAAGTCGCCGCAATGGAAAGACGCGGGGGGCGTAAACATGGAAATTTCAGGTCGCCGACTTTTTTCGCGCGGTCTCGTGCTCCTGGCCGGCCTCGGTTTCACCGCGCCGACGGTCGCGCAGACCGCCGCGACCGAACCTTTCCGCGGAAAAACCCTGAGCATTGTCTTTGGCGCCTCGGCGGGCGGCGCGCTCGATCTGCAGGCGCAATTGCTTTCGCGTCACCTCGGCGACCACATTCCGGGAAAGCCGAACATTGTCGTCTCCTCGATGCCTGGCGCGGTCGCGGTGTTGCCGAGGCATCTCCAGAACGTCGCCCCGAAGGACGGGACGACCATCGGCCTCTTCTTCTCCTCCGTTCTGGTGCAGCCGCAACTGCGGGACGAGAAGGATTCAAGCTACGACGCCAACAAGTTCAGCTATCTCGGCAGTTCCTTCGCCGACGTGCCCGCCTGCATGGCGAGCAAGTCCGCGCCCGTCGCCACGCCCGCCGACATCCTGCGCAACGAATTGATCGTCGGCGCCTTGCCGCCGGGCACCACCGGCGGCGATTTCACGACGCTGATCGCGGGTTTGCTCGGCGCGAAATTCCGGCTGATCCGCGGCTATCCGGGCTTTCAGGGCGAAGCCTTCGCGCTGGAAAAGGGCGAGTTGCAGGTCGTCTGCGTGTCGTGGGGGGCGATGAAGGCGCGCTATCCGGACATTCTCTCGGGCAAGACCGATTTCCGCGTGTTTTTGCGCGGAGACGCCGGCGACGACTCGGAACTCGCGAAGGCCGGGATCGCGCCGCTGGCCTCGCTCGCCGCGAGCGATCTCGACCGGCGCGCGCTCGAATTCTTCATGTCGCAATTCGAGATAGCCTCGCCCTTCGCCTTGCCGCCAAACGTGCCCGCGGCCACCGTCGAGATGTTGCGCAAGGCCTTCGCGGAAACGATGGCCGATCCGGCGTATCTCGCGGACGCGGCGAAAATGAAGATCGACGTCTCCTTCGCCAGCGCCGAAAGAGTTCGTGAAATCCTCGACCGGATCAACCGCGCGCCGCCCGAGGTGACCGGGCGCGTGAAGAAGGCGCTGGCCTTCGGTCAGTGAAGGCCGGTGCTCATGGATTGAGTTGATAGGAGTGCGGAACCCAACGGTAGCCGTTCGCGGTCCGGTCGATGTATCCGACGCCCGGAAACGGCATGTGATAGCCGGCGACGAAAAACTCTTCCCGCGCGGCCATTTCGAGAATCCGCGCGCGCGTCGCGGCGGCTTTTTCCTTGTCGTCGTCGACGTCGAGGGAAAGGTCGGGCCGCTGGATTGAAATAGCGAAGTGCCCGCAGGTGTCGGACCAGTTCAGCAGGCGCTTGCCTTCGCTTTCGATCAGAAAGGCGAGCATGCCCGGCGAGTGGCCCGACGCGTCGATGGCGCGGACGCCCGGAACGATCTCGTCCCCGGGATTCGCGAAGGTCGCGCGTTCGGCGAGAGGCGCCGCGACTTGCATGAAGATTTCGCGATTGACCCTGCGCGCCTCGCGCACGTTTTCGCCCCGACGCCAGAAATCGAATTCGGCGGCTCCAAAGACGTAGCGCGCGTTTGAAAACACGCGCTCGCCGCCGCGGAAAAGCCCGCCGATGTGGTCCATGTGGCCGTGAGTAATCACCACCACGTCGATCTTTTCCGGCGGGCATCCGGCCTGACGCAACAACTCGGGCAAACGGCCTTCGGGACGGGGACCCAGTTGGGGAAAGTCCTTGCCGAGCGCGCCGTTGCCGGTGTCGAAGAGCACCCGCTCGCGGCCGGTGTCGAGGAGGATCGGCGTGAAAGGATGTTCGTAGCGCTCCGGATCGACGCGGTTGGCGCGCGCCAGCGCCCGCACCGCTTCGGCATGCGCCTCGCCGCCGTGGCTCGGAGTGAGGCCGCCGCGAACCGTCTTGCTGTCGAGGATACAGGTGATGTCGAAGACGCCGAGCCTGAAGCGGTCGATCGTCGGCTTGACTTGCGGCGTTTGCGTCATGTGCGCCTCGGTTGACGGGACGGGAAGTCTCGGTCAGGGCCGCGTGTAGCGCCCGACGATGCTCGCGGGGGCGAGCGCGTGGCCTTTGAGTTCCGCGAGCAATTCGTCGCGGGTCAGTCCCGGCTTCAGCTTGCCCGCCTCGATGTCGGTCGCGATCACCGTGATGACGTAATGGTGCAGCGAGTGGCCGGACGGCCCGCAGGGACCGAAATAATGATCATTCCCGGCGTTGTTCTTGCCGCCGGTGAAATCCTTCGGCGAGACGCTGCCCTCGCCTTCCGCGAGCGATGTTTTCGTGGGCGGAATGTTGTAGGCGATCCAGTGCGACGCGCCGAGGCCATTGCCGCCGTCCGGATCGAACATGAGGATCGCGTAACTCTTCGTGCTGGCCGGCGGGTTCGCCCAGGCAAGCGGCGGCGACACGTTCTGGCCGGGACAGGGCGGGTTGGAGCGGGCCGGGTCCGCCCCCGCGTATTTCGCCGGCCAGACGTCGCCATCCCTGAAGGCGGACGACGTCACCGAGAACGGATCGGCGGCGAAGGCGAGGCTGGCGTTGGCGAAAACCGCGGCCGCGAGGCCGAACGCGCCAAATTTCCCCGGAAATCTCAGGCCCGTCATATGTCCCCCCGTCTCCGGCGGCTCGTCCGCCCCGGTTTCGGCAATTTGCCCTGCTTCGTTTACAATGACAACACGCGCGCGAGCCGCGCGCCGCCCCTCGACACAGGTCATCCATGCCCGGCGAAATCTCCAGCGACAGCGCCCTCGTGCTCTTTTCCGGCGGCCAGGATTCGACGACGTGCCTCGCCTGGGCGCTCGAACGGTTCGCCCGCGTGGAGACGCTGGGCTTCGACTATGGCCAGCGCCACGTCGTCGAACTCGGCCAGCGCGCCGGTCTGCGCGAGGGCCTGATGGCGATGAAACCGGCCTGGCGCGAAAGGCTGGGCGAGGACCACACGATCGATCTCGCCGCGCTCGGCCAGATTTCGCAAACCGCGCTGACCCGCGAGACGGAAATCGCCCTCGACGCCTCCGGCCTGCCCAACACGTTCGTGCCCGGGCGCAACCTGATTTTCCTGACCTTCGCGGCGGCGCTGGCGTACCGGCGCGGCCTGCGCCACATCGTCGGCGGCATGTGCGAAACGGATTTTTCCGGCTATCCCGATTGCCGCGACGACACGGTGAAGGCCATGCAGGTCGCGCTCAATCTCGGAATGGGCAAGAGCTTCGTGCTGCACACGCCGCTGATGTTCATCGACAAGGCCGCGACCTGGGCGCTGGCGCGCGATCTTGGCGGCGAGGCCCTTGTCGATCTCGTGCGCCGCGAGACCCACACCTGCTATCTCGGCGAGCGCGGCGAGCTTCACGAATGGGGCCATGGCTGCGGCGAATGCCCCGCCTGCGTGTTGCGCGCGCAGGGCTGGCGGCGCCATGCCGGCGGCCTGTGAACGCCGGGGGCGCGCCTCCCGGTCGCGGCGGGCCCCGATTGCCCCCGGCGCCGGTTTCGGCTATCACGACGTTAACACACCTGCATCGTAGAGGGGAAAATGGCTGACACCAGCGTCGCGCAAACGGGCCATCCGGCAATGGATTACGCCGAACACGAAGCCACCTACCGGATGTTCTGCAAGCTGACGAAATGGGGAATCATCTTCAACGTCTGCCTGCTCGTTTTCATGGCAGTGACCCTGCTCTAACCATTTCTGGTCCGGGCTGTCGGTTCCGTCCGCGGCGCGGACGGCGCGGATGGCTCGCGTCGCCATCACGCGCCGGAACCGCCCGGTTCCTTCGGAGCCTCGCATGCGCATTTCCATTCCCGCCGAAACGGATTCGAACGAGACCCGCGTCGCCGCGACGCCGGAAACCGTCAAGAAACTCAAAGGGCTGGGAGCGGAGATCGCCATCCAGGCCGGCGCCGGGCTCACCTCCGGCATCCCCGACGCCGACTACGCGCAGGCGGGCGCGACGATCGCTCCCGACGCCGCCTCGACCTACGCCGGCGCCGATCTGGTTCTCGCCGTGCGCCGCCCGGCCGCCAGCGCCCTCTCGGGCGTGAACAAGGGCGCCCTCGTCATTTCGATCATGGACCCCTACGGCCAGGACGCCGCGCTGAAGGATCTGGCGACCGCCGGTGTCAGCGCCTTCGCCATGGAGTTCATGCCGCGCATCACCCGCGCGCAGGTGATGGACGTGCTGTCCTCGCAGGCGAACATCGCCGGCTACCGCGCCATCGTGGACGCCGCCGCCGAATACGGGCGCGCCCTCCCGATGATGATGACCGCCGCGGGCACCGTGCCCGCCGCGAAAATCTTCATCATGGGCGTCGGCGTCGCCGGCCTTCAGGCCATCGCGACCGCCCGCCGCATGGGCGCCATCGTCACCGCGACCGACGTGCGCCCCGCGACCAAGGAGCAGGTCGAATCGCTTGGCGCCAAGTTCCTCGCGGTCGAGGACGAGGAATTCGCCCAGGCGCAAACCGCCGGCGGCTACGCCAAGGAAATGTCGAAAGACTATCAGGCCAAGCAGGCGGCCCTCACCGCCGCCCATATCGCCAAGCAGGACATCGTCATCACCACGGCGCTGATCCCCGGGCGTCCCGCCCCCAGGCTCATCACCGCCGACATGGTCCATTCCATGCGGCCGGGCTCGGTCATCGTCGATCTGGCGGTGGAGCGCGGCGGCAATTGCGAGCTGGCGGTTCCCGGCCAGACCTTCGTGACGGATAATGGCGTGAAGATTGTCGGCCATCTCAATGTGCCCGGCCGTCTCGCCGCCACGGCCTCCAGCCTTTATGCGCGCAACCTGCTCGCCTTCATGGACACGCTCGTCAACAAGGAGACGAAGAGCTTCGCCCCCAACTGGGATGATGAACTCGTCAAGGCGACGCTGCTCACCCGCGACGGCGCGGTGGTGCATCCGAATTTCAACAAGGCGTAAGGGGCGCGAGCCACCTTTTCCCCAAGGCCCAACTTTGAAGAGGGCGTCATGGCCACAGAGGCGACACAGCAACTTCTCGACACGGTGCAACGCGCCGCCCAGCAATATGCCGATCAGGTCGCCAGCGCTGCGGGGGACGCCGCACATGCGGCCTCGGGCGGGGCGATCGATCCCTTCATCTTCCGTCTCGCGATCTTCGCCCTGGCGATTTTCGTCGGCTACTATGTGGTCTGGCAGGTGACGCCCGCCCTGCATACGCCGCTCATGTCCGTCACCAACGCCATCTCCTCGGTGATCGTGGTTGGCGCGCTTCTTTCGGTGGGGGTGGACGCCTCGACGCCGGGGGATGATGGCCCGCTCTGGGCGCGGGTCTTCGGCTTCATCGCCCTGATCCTCGCCTCGGTGAACATCTTCGGCGGCTTCCTCGTCACCGAGCGCATGCTCGCCATGTACAAGAAGAAAGGGTGAGCCGATGAACGCCAATTTCGCGGCCCTTCTCTATCTTGTTTCGGGCGTCCTCTTCATCCTGTCGCTGCGCGGCCTGTCCCATCCCTCGAGCTCCCGGCAGGGCAATCTGTTCGGCATGATCGGCATGGGCATCGCGGTGGTCACGACGCTGCTCTACCGCATGCCCTCTGGCTTCTCGGCCTGGCTGCTGGTGCTGGTGGGCATCGCCATCGGCGGCGGCTTCGGCGCCTGGCGCGCCCGCACCGTGCAGATGACCGCCATGCCCCAGCTCGTGGCCTTCTTCCACGCGCTGGTGGGGCTGGCCGCCGTGCTGGTGGCGGCCGGCGCGCTCTATGCGCCGCAAGCCTTCGGCATCGGCGCCGCCACGACGATCCATGGCGCGAGCCTGCTGGAAATGTCGATTGGCGCGGCCATCGGCGCCATCACCTTCACGGGCTCGATCATCGCCTTCCTGAAGCTCGACGGGCGCATGTCCGGCAAGCCCATCATGCTGCCCCAGCGCCATGTCATCAACGCGGGGCTTGGCGTGGCGCTGGTGGTGCTGATCGCCATCTTCATGGCCAGCCAGAGCCATCTGGTCTTCTGGCTGCTGGTAGGCGTGTCGCTGACGCTCGGCGTCCTGCTCATCGTGCCCATCGGCGGCGCCGACATGCCGGTCGTGGTCTCCATGCTCAACTCCTATTCGGGCTGGGCGGCGGCGGGCATCGGCTTCACCCTGGGCAATCTCGCTTTGATCATCACCGGCGCGCTGGTGGGCTCCTCGGGCGCGATCCTGTCCTACATCATGTGCAAGGGCATGAACCGCTCCTTCATCTCCGTGATCCTGGGCGGCTTCGGCGGTGACGATGGCGCGGCTGCGGGCGCTGGCGTGGTCGAGACGCGCCCGGTCAAGCAGGGCTCGGCGGATGACGCGGCCTATATCATGAAGAACGCCTCCAA
>CAISEY010000349.1 GCA_903884435.1 uncultured Hyphomicrobiales bacterium
ATCGCGGTGCCGAACCAGCCGATCATGGCCGCGCCGATGCCGCTGGTGATGTGGTCGTAGCCGGGCGCGATGTCCGTGACCAAGGGCCCCAGCGTGTAGAACGGCGCTTCGCCGCAGACTTTGAGCTGGAGGTCCATGTTCTCCTTGATCTTGTGCATGGGCACGTGGCCCGGGCCTTCGATCATCACCTGCACATCGTGCTTCCAGGCGATCTGGGTGAGTTCGCCCAGGGTTTCGAGTTCACCGAACTGAGCGGCGTCGTTGGCGTCGGCGTTGGAGCCGGGACGCAGGCCGTCGCCTAGGGAAAACGAGACGTCATAGGCCTTCATGATCTCGCAGATTTCGTCGAAGTGAGTGTAGAGGAAGTTTTCCTTGTGATGGGCCAGGCACCACTTCGCCATGATCGAGCCGCCGCGGGACACGATGCCGGTGACGCGCTTGGCGGTGAGCGGCACGTAGGCGAGGCGCACGCCGGCGTGGATGGTGAAATAATCGACGCCCTGCTCGGCCTGTTCGATCAGCGTGTCGCGGAAGATTTCCCAGGTGAGCTTGACGGGGTCGCCGTCGCATTTTTCCAGCGCCTGGTAAATCGGCACCGTGCCGATCGGCACCGGCGAGTTGCGCACGATCCAGTCGCGGATGTTGTGAATGTTGCGGCCCGTCGACAGGTCCATCACCGTGTCGGAGCCCCAGCGGATCGACCAGACGAGCTTCTCGACTTCCTCGGCGACCGAGGAGGTGACGGCGGAATTGCCGATGTTGGCGTTGACCTTCACGAGGAAGTTGCGGCCGATGATCATCGGCTCGAGCTCGGGATGGTTGATGTTGCACGGGATGATGGCGCGACCGCGAGCGATCTCGTCGCGCACGAATTCCGGCGTCACGAAGGCCGGAATCGAGGCGCCGAAGCTCTCGCCGTCGGCGATGGTCTTTTCCGCGTCGGCGAGCATCTTCTCGCGGCCGAGATTTTCACGGTGCGCGACGTAGATCATCTCTTCCGTGATGATTCCCGCGCGGGCGAATTCATATTGCGTCACCAGCTTGCCATCGAGGCCGCGGCGCGGCTGGCGGTTCGCGGGGCAGGGCTGCACCAGCTTGTCGCCGGCGACGTCGCCATTGTCCTCGGGCTTCACGCCGCGTCCGGCGTAGGTCTCGAGACCCTCGCGCTTCGACAGCCAGGCGTCGCGCACGGGCGGCAGGCCCTTCGACAGGTCGATGCGGGCGTCGACCTCGGTGTAGGGGCCGGAAGCGTCGTAGACGCGCACGTTCGGTTCGTTGGCGCGCTCCTCGAGCACGATCTCGCGGAAGGGAACGCGAATGTCCGGGTGGCCCTCGGGGCTGTAATAGACCTTGTGCGATCCACTCAACGGACCGGTCGTCACGGTCTCGGGGACCAGCGAGCTGCGTTTGGGTTGCACGTTCATGGCTTCCTCCATTCCCCCGGCGCGGCGGACGCGCGGCCGGCTTGTCGGCTTCAACATCGTCGGGAGTTCGGGAGACAGGCCGGTTCACCGGCCCCGCTTCGCCATCCCTCCGCTGGTTTGACCCAGATCAGGTTCGACGGGTGTAATCTCAGCCATTGTTAAAATGGCACCCCTCGGCTGTTGACAAACTAGAGAGGAACCCGGCCGCGCGCAAGGGGCCGCGGCGGCGCCATGCCGGCCAGGCTTCCCGGCCACCGGCTACTTCAGCGCGTCGATCTGGACGAGGTCGGCGAGTTGCCTGTCCGTCAGCGGCTCGGCGATGAACCTGAACTGCACCGCGTCCTGCATGCTCTCGGCGATGCCCGAAACACGGTCGATCTGGAGACTTTCCTTCGTGATGAAGTCCTTCATCATTTCGCGCACGGAGATTTCCGGCAGGCCGGAGAACTCGACGTAGCGCTTCACCGCGTCGGGCGTCTCGTACATCCAGTCCAGGGTTTCGCGATAGGCCGCCAGATACCTCCTGATCGCGTCCTTTTTCGCGGCGAGCGCGGCGGCGTTGACGATCTGCACGCGGATGGTCTGGCCGCGCACGCGCGCGATGTCGCTGCCCTTCGCGAGCAGCCTGATTTCGCCCTTGCGCAGCGGCTCGAGGTTGAACGGAGCCACGCACCAGCCAATGTCGATCTGGCCGGACATGACCTGCGTGATCGTCGCGGACACATCGCCGGAGGCGACCGCCTTCGCGTCCTTCAGGCCGTATTCGCTGATGAAGCGCAGGGCGTTGATGTGGCTCGACGACCCCGTCGTGGAATAGGAAATCGTCTTGCCGTGCGCGTCCTGCATCCGCGTCACCGGCGACGAGGATTTGTTGTACCAGAAGACTTCCCCGGAGCCGGTCGAGCTCGCGCCGATGATCCGGATCGGCGCGCCCTTGGCGAAGGCGCCGAACGCGCCCGCCGTGCCCGCGCTGAGGCCAATGTCGACCGCGCCGGAAATCACGACCTGGAGAGTCTCGCCGCCGCCCGACGTGTAGACGATGTCGAGATCGAGCCCGTGCTTTTTGAAAATGCCCGCCTGCGTTCCAAGCTCGGGAATGGCGCCCTCCCAGCTTCCCCGCTGCGGCGAGGCGATTTTCAGGGTTTCTCCGGCGGCGGCGCCCGCGAACAGCGCCGAAGCGGCGAAAAGGACGGCGAAGACAGACCTGGGCGACATGTGCGTTTCCTTCCGGTTGCGCCAATGCTATGCGCGTCGCGTCCCGCCCTCAAGACCGCGCCGGCGAAACGGACCGGCGCGCGGAAGGGCGGACGCGAAAACAATGGAGGGCGCCGGACTCATGCGGTTGAAAATTTCGATGACCGGTCTCGTTCTGGCTGGCTTCTGCTGGTGCTGGCCGGCGGTCGCGGCGGACTTCTACGAGGGCAAGACGATCACGCTGGTCGTCGGCAACGACCCCGGCAGCGGCTACGATTCCTACGCCCGCGTGCTCTCCCGCCACATGAGCCAGCACATTCCGGGAAAGCCGAACATCGTCGTGCAGAACATGCCGGGCGCCGGCAGCATCACCGCGGCGCAATATCTCTATGTCGTGGCGCCGAAGGACGGGACCACTTTCGCCATTCTCTTCCCGGGCGCCGTCATCGAGCCGCTGACCGGCGATCCCTCGAAATACCGCTACGATCCCGTCAGGTTCGAATATATCGGCACCGCCGACAGCGGCACGCGCCTGTGCTTCACGAGCGCCGCCTCGGGGGTGAAGACCTTCGCCGACGCGCGCGGGCGCAAGACGCTGATCGCGGCCACCGCCGCCGGCAGCTCGACCTGGGACTACGCCGCCTTCTTCAACGCGGTCGCCGGCGCGAAATTCGAGATCGTGCCCGGATACAAGGGCCCCGCAGACCTCGTCCTCGCGATGGAGCGCGGCGAGGCGGACGGCGTCTGCGCGCTCGACGTGAGCACGGTGACGACGCTGCGGCCGGACTGGCTGGGCTCGGGCAAGGCGAACTTCATCGTCCAGGCGGGGATCGAACCCAACGAGAAGCTGTTGAAGTTCGGCGTGCCCTCCATGTGGGACTTCATCTCCGGCGACAATCGCGAAGTCGCCGAACTCTTTGTCAGCCAGCAGGTGTTTGGCCGCCCCTTCCTCGCGCCGCCCGGCGTGCCCGCCGAACGCGTGAAAATCCTGCGCGACGCGTTCGACGCGACTTTCCGCGATCCGGAGGCGCTCGGGGAAGCGCGCCGCATGCAACTCGAGGTGAACCCGCGCGGCGGCGAAGCGGTCGCCGCCCTCGTGAAGAAGGTTTACGCGAGCCCGCGGACGCTGATCGACCGGATGGCGAAATCGATCAGGCCATGAGGCGCGCCAAGGCGCTCAAAGCCCGAAATTGCTGGCCCAGACAGCCGCGAGCCTCGTCATGTCGCCCGCGCTGAAGGGCGGCATGTCGGCGACGCGCGCGATTTCCTCCATCTGCTCCAGCGTCGAGAACCCGCCGAGACCGACGATGACGCCGGGATGGGTGAGGATGAACCGAAATGCCGCCTGCGCCAGCGAAATTCCATTTTCGCGCGCGAGGAAGGCGACCGCCGCGGCCTGTTTGCGCAGCCGGATGGAGCTTTCGGAATTCATGTCGTAGGCCCGCGCCAGCGGATGCCGGTTATCGCCGCGCAGCGCGTCGTCAGTGAGGAATCCGCTCGCCAGCGGCGAATAAATGGCCGCGCCGCCGCCCCGCTCGCGCGCCCGATTGATCACGCCGCCGAAGTCCTTGACGCCCTTGAGGCCGGGCGCCGCGTAGCCCGCCGTCGGATTGAACAACGTGAACGGCGTGTTGACGAGATGAAACAACCCGCTGTCCAGCAACTCGCGCGTCTCCACGCCATCGCCGCCGCGGCAGATGAAACCCGCGTGACGGATTTTTCCATCGTGCAGGAGGCGCCGCACGCCCTCCATCGCGCCGCCTGGTCCGGTGAACTGTTCGAGGGGGAGCTGCGCGTAATACTTGCCTTCCATCGCCAGCGGCTTCGAGGTCGGGCCATTGTGAATTTGCATCACGTCGAGACGCTCGACGCCAAGACGCTTCAGGCTCGCCTCGGTCGAGGCCACCACGTGACCGGCGATGTCGCCAAGGTTTTCCGCGCGAATCTCGACCTTGGAATTCAACAGCGGGCGCGCGCCAAGTTCCTTCAGCGCGCGTCCCAGGTTGCTCTCGGCGACGCAATTTCCGTAGTCCGGCGAATTGTCGAAATAATTGATCCCGAGTTCGAGCGCGCGCGCCACGACGCGCGTTTGTTCCCGCGCGTCGCCGCGAATCATCAAACCGGCGTTGCCGCCGCAGCCAAAGCCGATGACGGAAAGCTCGAGACCGGTTTCGCCAATTCGCCGGTATTGCACGCGGCCTCTCCCTCGCCCTATTCCGCCGGAACCTTCGTCTTCTTCGCCTCCCGCTCCGGCGGATATTCCACCTGGTCGTAGCCATGCACGGAAATGTCGAAGAGATTGCCGTCCGGGTCCATGCCGCGCTGTTCGGCGAAGGGCGTCTTCGAAGGGCGCTGCGTCGGCTTCGGCAAGCCGTGCGCGACGATCTTCTCGCCGACCTCGTCGGCGTCGTCGACCGTGATGCCAAAGTGGTTGTAGCCGGGCGGCGCTTCCTCGGGCCGCGACTGCAGCAACGCGATGGTGAGATAACCATCGGTGACGTAATAGCCCGTGCCCTGCTGGTGAATGACCTTGAGGCCAAGGGCCTCCTGATAGAATTTCGCGAGCCGCGCCGGGTTGTGGGACTTGAACGCGAGGTGACGGATTTTCACCATGGGCTTCCTCCTGATCGTGGCCGACGCCATGTTCGATGCCTGATGCTAACACGCGAAAATCCGGCTGGCGAGGCGGGGGTTTGACGCGCGAACCATGATCGCCGACGATGCGGGCAAGGTGAAAATTCCCGGAGGAAAGACGTGACGGACCGGCAAACCTGCGACGTGATCGTGATTGGCGCGGGCAGCGCGGCCTTCGAGGCTGCGGTCGCCGCGCGGCGGGCGGGCGCCGAACGCGTCGTCATGCTGGAAAAGGCGCCGGAGGCGGAAGCCGGCGGCAACGCGCGCTATTCGGGGACCGGCTTTCGCTTCGTCCATGGCGGTGCCGCCGAGATCCGCGAGTTTCTTCCCGACATGCCGCGAGCCCTGTTCGACACGATGCAAATCAATCCCTACACGGCCGCCGACTATCACGCCGATCTCGAGCGCATGACACAGGGCCGCATCGACAGGGCGCTCGCCGAAGTCCTCGTCTCGCAATCCAACGCCGCCGTGCGCTGGATGGCCGCCGCTGGCGTCAAATGGGAGCCGGTGACGGAACACGCGCTCGTCGACGGCAAGCGCTATTTCGAGCGCGGCGTCGTCCTTCATGTCGCCGGCGGCGGCCCCGGCCAGCTCGCGCAATGGCGCGAAATCGCGACGGGGCTGGGGATCGAAATCCGCTTCGACTCGCCGGTGTGCGGCATCATCGGCGACATGCGCGCCGTCGAGGGCGTGCGCGTCGCGGGGCGCGATGGCAGCTACGAACTGCGCGCCCGCGCGGTCATCGCCTGCAGCGGCGGCTTCCAGGCCAATCGCGAGATGCGCGCGCGCTATCTGCCGGGAGCGACCGATTTCATGAAGGTGCGCGGCACGCGACACGATACAGGCGAGGTCACGCGCTTTCTTCTCGATCTCGGCGCCCGTCCGGCGGGCCAGTGGCAGTCGGGGCACATGTCGCCCATCGACGCCAGCGCGCCGGACTTCGAAACGCCGCAAAACGCGGACGGACTCGGCAACACGCAAAGCCGCTACGACTATCCGCAGGGAATCAGCGTCAACGCGCTCGGCCTGCGTTTTTTCGACGAGGGCGAGGCGCAACATTCCTACACCTACGCGAAGACCGGCCGCGCCGTGCTGGCCCAGCCGGGCGCCGTGGCGTTCCAGATTTACGACGCGAAGGGCGTGAAACTGTTTCGCTACCCCAAACACGCCGCGACCTTCGAGGAAGCGGACACGATCGCCGACCTCGCGCGGAAAATCGGCGTCGAGCCGCGCGTGCTCGTGGACACCGTCGAAAAATTCAACGCGGCCTGTCCGGCCGAACCTCCCTTCGATCCGCGCAGGCCGGACGGACGCAAGACCGTCGGCCTCGACATTCCCAAGTCGAACTGGGCCCGGCCGCTCGACACACCGCCCTTCCGCGCCCTGCCCGTCACCGGCGGCATCACTTTCACCTTCGGCGGCGTCGAGGTGAACGGCGCCGCGCAGGTGATGAACGTCGCCGACCAGCCCGTCCGCGGCCTCTACGCCTCCGGCGACATCCTCGGCCTCTTCTTCCACAATTACCCGTCCTTCACGGGCCAGACGCGCAACGCCGTGTTCAGCAAGCTCGCCGGCGAACACGCCGTGCGCGCGAACTGAGCGGCGCGGAGACAACGCACATGCGTCTCGTGAAACTGTTCGCGCTCGCCCTCGCGGCTCTGGCTCTCGCGGCGCCGGCGCGCGCGCAGGATTACTTCAGGGGGCGAACCATCACGCTCTACGCCGGCTTCACGCCGGGCGGCGGCGTCGACGCGGAAATGCGTCTCATCGCGCAATTCCTCGGTCGCCACATCCCGGGAAATCCCAATGTTCAGGCGATGAACATGCCGGGCGCCGGCGGCATCCTTCTCGGCAATTATCTTTATTCCATCGCGAAGCCGGACGGACTCACCATCGGAATGCCCGGGCGTTCCGGATTCTTTCTCGCCGCCGCGGTCGGCGACGCGAGCGCGCGTTACGACATCGGCAAGTTCACCTGGATCGGCGCCGCCGGCGCCAACAATCTCATGCTCTGGCTGCGCAAGGGTCTTGGCGTGCGCACCTACGCCGAACTGAAGCAGTCGAAAACGCCGGTTGTCATCGGCGGCCTCGCGACCTCCTCGTCCAGCGTCGTCGTGCCCATGGTGCTGGCGAAATACGACGGCGCGCCGCTGAAGATCATCTCCGGCTACACGGGGCTCGCCGAGGCGAGTCTCGCCATGGAGCGCGGCGAAATCGACGGGATTTACACGCACGCGGGCACGTTCCGCCCGGACCGGATCGCCTCCGGCGACATCGTGCCCGTCTTGCAGACGTTCCCGGTCGAGCCGGGAATGCCAAGTCTCGACGACGTGAAATCGCCGCGCGCGCGGGCGCTCGACAATCTGCTCACCGCGCCAAGCCGCCTCGGCGCGCCCGTGATCGCGCCGCCCGGCGTGCCGGGGGAGATCGCGACGATCCTGCGCGACGCCTACGTCGCCACGGGATCGAGCAGGGACTATGTCGACGAGGCGGCGAGACGCGGCATAGACATCGGCAAGCCCGCCCGTGGCGAGGACCTGCAATCCTTCGTCGCCAGCAGCCTCGGCCACATACCCGGAGACATCGTCGAGGAATACAGGGGGTACGTCGGGATGAAGTGAGGCCGGCCTAGAGGTCCGGCACGCCCAGCGACTGGAGGTACGCCGCGGTGTTCACCGCCAGAAACGCGCCGTCGTCGGTGATTTTAGTCGCGTTCGTCTGGTTCTTGAGCGCGCCCTGTCCCGCGAGTCGCTCCTGCTTCGCGCCGGGGCTGTAGACCCGCTGGAACGTCTCGTCTTCGTCGCTGTCGGCCCAGCGGATCACCACGTCGGAATAGCGTTTGATCTCGTAAAATCCGGTCGCGGCGCCCTTCGGCGGCGGAGCGAAACGGTTGCGTGGCGCCATGCCCGCGCTTACGCAGCGCACGACGCCATTCGAGCCGAAGTGATAATAGTGAACCCGCCCGGTGGAGCGGACCTCCCACCAGCCGCCAATCCACGATGGCGTGGGCTTGCCAGCGGCGAGGAGCGCGCCCACATCCACCCAACCCTGAAGACTTTCGGGGTTCCAGGTCGCCTGCTTGCGCTTGACCTTGTCGCAGCCGGCGCCCTTGCCGCCCTGCCCGCCCTCCGCAGTGTTCCACGTGTTGCCCCCTTCCCCGTCGAAGTCGAGGGAAACGCCCATGTGGTAGTGACGCGAGCGGAAGATGTCGCCGTAACGGGGCCTCGCTCCCGATTCAGCGGGAATCCACGCGTGCCCGAGGCCGCCGTTATACAGCACGGTGGCGATCTCGAACTGGCCCAGCGCGAACTTCGTGAAGCCCATTTTATTGCCGCACCGACCGGCGAAGGCGTTGCAGGTCGTCAGCTGGCTGCCGCTCGCCCACGCTTCCAGCAGGCCGACATGGCTCTGACCGGTGTATTTGAGAAACTTCTGGTCGGTGAACGGCTGCTTTTCCGGGTTGACGCCCGCGTCCTGCATCAACTGGAACCATTGCGCCGCCGTGATATTTGGCATTACCGGCGCGCCCGAATTGATCTCCTTCGGCGCGGCGGGAATATCCGCGATGAAGTCCTTGAGCAGCTGTTGATAGGGTTCCAGGTTCGCCATGATGCCTCCTGTCGCGCGTCTCTATGATCTCGCGACTGGACGGAAGGTGCCAGCGCGACCGGAATTTGTTCGTGCGGGGACGCACGTCGTGGCTTGCTCAGACCGGAATTTCCTCCATCATGTCCGCCAGCAATCCCTTCCAGACGCGGTCGAGCTCCCAGCTTTCGACCATCCCCTCCATCATCAGCCCCAATCCACCGGGCGCGCCGCGATGCGCGCGCGCGATTTGCATCAGCATGTGCGCGTGCTCGACATCGACCTCCGCGTGTTCCTTCGCGTTGAGCTGCTTCTCGAAGGGAATGCCGAGCTGCGACTCGAAGCGCTTGCCCATCCTGTAGGACATGCCGCCGCCATCGACCCATTCGGAGGAATTGCTGACCTCGAGCGCGGCGCAGGCGGCAACGGATTTCAGCCAGTGGCCGGAATTGACGAGATGCAGATACGAATAGAGGCACATGCGCGTGCCCTCGCGCATCGGCGTGTCGCGAAAATCGGCGGCGGCGAGTCCGATTTCCCTGCTCTGGCGCACCTGCAATGAATAATGATCCTCGACGCCGCGCGCCTTGTTGCCCGCGAGTTCGTCTTCCTCGTGCTCCCAGATGAGCTTCTTCACGTCCATTGGCGCGTGGCCCTGGGCGAAGGCCCAGCAGTCACGGCGATTGAGATTCCAGAACGCCTTTTGCAGCGTGTAGACGCGCGCGCGCGCCATGTTGAGCGGCATCGAGAGGATGCGGCGATATTGACGCGAGTCATATTGCGCGTTGGCGAGCGCGCGCGTCTCGCGCGCGAATTTTTCGAGGTCCGGATCGGCTTTGGTCGCGGTCGTCATGGCTTGCTCCCTGAAAAATGATCATGCCTCAGCGCGTCGAGGCGTCGACGCCCATTGCTTCCCGCGCCTCGCGGATGATTTCGGGCGGCGTCTCGACCGTGCGCCGCGCGATCCGCTCCACGTCGGCGCCGGAGGCGGGATCGATGTCGAGGACCGATCTCGCGGCGTCCGCGAGAAAATCCGGATCCCGCGCCATGCGGTCGAATCCGGCGCGCAAAATTTCGAGCCGCGCCGGCGGCACGCCCGGAGGCGCGGCGAAAGGCTGGCGCATGGACACCTGCGCCGCGGCGAATTCGACGAGACGACGCTGGTCCTCGCCCTCGACGAGGTCGCCCAGCAGGGGAACGTCCCGGAGGTCCGCGTCCTTCCTCAATCCAATTTGAAGGATCGGAAGAATGAAGCCGCTCGCGACCCACCCGGGCCGCATCGTCTTCCACGACGACCACGGATTGCTGCCGTCGCCCCGCACCTCGCCGCGCTCCATGGCGAGAATGACCGAATTGCTGCCCTCGTAGCCCGTCACCACCCTGAATTTCGTGCCGAGCAGGCTGTTGACGAGCCGCGGAAAGCCGGACTTCGTGCCGGCCGCGCCCGTGGCGCCCATCAGGACCTCGACGCGCCTCGCGTCGTCGATCGCGCGCACGCCGGTCGATTTCAGCACCGAAACGACGCTCGCGGTCTGCGTCAGGCTGCCGATCCACGAGAGACGCTCGGACCGGAAATTGATCCCGGGCTGTCCCGTGGCCTGGTAAAAGGGAATCGCGTCGTTGAAGGTCGCGAAAACGGAACCGTCCGCCGGCGCGCTCGCGTAAAGATGATTGACCGCCCGCGTGCCCGAGGCGCCTGGCATGTTTTCGACGACGAAGACGGGCTTGCCTGGAATGTGATTTCCGAGATGGCGCGCCACCAGCCGCGCGTAGGCGTCGTAACCTCCGCCCGGCGGCGTGCCCACGATGATCCGCATTTGCCGGCCCGCGAAAAACTCCACGCCCTCCTGCGCCCGCCCGGCGGACACGAGGCAGAGCGCGAGCAGGACGCACGCGGGCCGTGAAAGACGCATCAGTCGCTCCACAATCCCGCGTTGCGGGCGCGGGCGGCGACGAGCGGCGCGACGACGTCGAGCACCGGCGTTTTCAGGCCCGCCTGCCGCGCGAGATCCTGGACGATCAGGAACGTGCTCGAGATTTCCATCGAGCGTCCGCGCTCGAGATCCTGCAACATCGAGGGCTTGTGCGGCGAGGTTCCGGGATTTTTCAGCGCCTTCCCGGCGTCGAATCCCAGCGTCGTGAAGCCGTGCGCCAGCGCGACGGCGTGAACCTCGGCGCTGAGATCGACGAGCGCGCGATGTAGCGGCGGATCGGCGTGAACCTGGGCGATCGTGCCGCCGGTGAGCGCGCACATGCCAAAATTACCGATGACGCTGATGTTCTTGACCCACATGGGCGCGCGAACGTCCTCCGCGTGTTCGAAGGTCACGTCCTTCGTCGCGAGCGCCCCGACGAGCGCCTTCGCGCGCGCGTTCGTTTGGGGCATGGCGGCGCCGAGGACGAAGCGACCGCCGGCGCGGCTCGCCTCGATGACGCCCGGCTCGTGAATTTCGCCGCCGCCCCAGCAGACGATCCCCAGCGATCGTTCGGCGCCGATCACACGATGCAGCAGCCCCTCGGGATCGAGGCGCTTCATGTCGATCGTCACGCCCGGCGGAGAAAATCCGTCGCCATAGAACCAGAAGACTCCGTTCACCGCGAAGCCCGTCAGCGTGTCGGGCCCGATGAGCGGCGAGATTCCACGCGCGACCTCGAAAAAGGCAGGCGTCTTGGTCGCGACGATGACGAAGTCCTGAACGCCGAAATCACGCGCGTCGGCGCTCGCCGCGACCTTCGAGACGACCCGGGATTCCGGCGTGACCACCGCGAGACCCTTCGCGCGGATCGCGTCGAGATGGGCGCCGCGCGCGATGACGGAGACCTCGTGTCCCGCCCGCTCCGCCGCGCTCGCGAGGATGCCGCCGATGACTCCCGCGCCGTAAACGCAAACCTTCATGTAATCCTCCCGGACGGCGTCCCCTGGCGGGCGTCGCGTTTTTCCTGCCGCATGTTATAGCCGGATCTCCGATTCCTCAAACGCCGGTTCGCGATGACGCCAGACCAGAATCCGCCGCGGGACGTGACCCGCCTCGATCTGCTCACGGGCTTTCTGCTCGTCGGCCTGTTCGGCTTCGGCGGCATCGCGGCGTCGTCGTATCACGTCATCGTCGAGCGTCGCCGGTGGCTGACTCCGAAGCAATACGCCTCGACGCTCGGCCTCGGCCAGGTGCTCCCCGGCGCCAATCTCATCAACATGACCACGATCATCGGCGACCGCTTCCACGGCGCGGCGGGCGCCGCCATCGCCCTGTGCGGCCTCATGTCCATGCCCGTCTTGATCCTCGTGGCGCTCGCGACGCTCTACGACCGTTTCTCGGACTTTCCGGACGTGCGCGCGGCGACGCTGGCGGCGGGCGCGGGCGCCGTGGGCCTGACCTTCGGCACGGCGTGGAAACTCGCCCGCACGATATTGACCACGCCGACCGCGCTGGTCTTTTGCGCGGCGACCTTCGTCGCGATCGGCGTCATGCGCCTGCCCATGCTGCAAACGATTTTCGTCCTGCTCCCCGCGGCCGCGCTGTTCACGTACTGGAGACGCGGCGATGAGTGAATCCATTCTGCTGAAGATGGCGCTGATCTTCGCGACGACGGCGCTCGTCTCCGTCGGCGGCATCGCCACGATGATCCCGGAAATCCACCGTCAGGCCGTCGATCTCAACGGCTGGATGACCAACGACGTCTTTGTCTCGACCTTCGCCATCTCGCAGATCGCGCCCGGACCGAACATTCTGCTGATGAGCCTCGTCGGCTGGCGCGTCGCGGGCGCCGGCGGCCTGATCGTGGCGACGCTCGCGACGGTGGTTCCGACGTCGCTGGTCGCGCTGGCGGCCAGCCGCGCGGAAAACCGGCTGGCGAACGCCCGCTGGTACGCGACCCTGCGCAAGGCCGCGCCGCCCGTCGTCGTGGGGCTCATCATCGCCAGCGGCTTCGTCACGGCCCGCGTCGCGATCCGCGATCTCGCCGGGATCGCCATCGCTCTCGGCGTAGCGGTTTCGATCAACGTCGCGAAAATCAATCCGTTGATTCCGCTGGCCGTCGCCGTCGCGGCGGGCGTGCTCGCGGGACGGCTTGGCTATATGTAATCGGCGGGGCCGTCGCTTCGCGCCGAGCGCAGCGGCGACCGGCTGAATTCGTTGTTCACGTCGACGAGACGCGACAGCAACCGCATGAACGTCTCGCGTTCGTCGGGCTCGAGCGGAGCCAGAGTGCGTTCGGCGACGCGGGCCGCCGGCCCCGGAGAGGCCAGCAGGATGTCCTCGCCCTTCGGCTCGATGTACAATTGCTTGACGCGCAGATTGTCCGCCGGCGTGACCCGCCTGATCAATCCGCGTTTTTCCAGTCCTCCAAGAATGGTTCCGATCGTCGACCGGTCCACCGCGATCAGATCGACGAGCGTGCTCTGGTTCACTCCGGGCTTTTTGGCGATCGTGGACAGGGCCGCCATTTGCACGGGCGTCACCCGGAAATCGCGGAATTCGTCGAGAAAAATCGCCACGGCGATTTGCTGGCAACGGCGAATGAGATGCCCGGGCGTGTCCCTCGGGTCCACGGTGGCCGGGCGTGACGGCGACGCGGCGACGCTCTCGCTGTGTTTCATGCCTGTTTCCTCCCGCTCCCGCACATCGTCGTGTGCGCGAACTCGCGGGAACTCCGGCGCTTTTCGGCCGGTATTTTCCCGCGGTTTCAAAGTGTTGCACACTTCCGGGAGTCCCGCAATCTGGCCCGCGACGCTTGCGCCGGCCTAGCGGATCGACGCGACCGCCTTGCGCGCCATCACGGCGACGCCGCTCACGGTTTCCGCGATTTCGAAATCGGCCAGCGCGCCCGCGATGGCCGGATGGCGCAACATCCCGCGCACGCGCTCCCCTTCGCCGACGAGAACGATGTCGGGACGATTTTCGCGCATGTCGCGGGCGAACATCCGCGCGTCGCTGTCCTCGTAGGCCGCGAGTCTGGCCGCGTCGCCGCGCTTCCAGTCAATCAGCACTCGCGCGCTCAACATCAGCCAGAGCGAATGCGGCGACCCCGCCCAGACGCCGCCGACGCGCCGCGTCAGCGGATGTCCGAGATCGAGTTCGCCCGAAACCGCGATGATTTTCGGACGCGCCGGCGCGTGACGGCGCACCGCTTCCGTGAGCCCCGGATATTCCTCGTGCATGGTGATCTGGATGATCGTTCCGAACAGGATCGGCAGGCCGACCGCGGCGGGCGCGGCGACGAACAGCGCGACGCGGCGCAATCCCGCCCAGGACTTGTGCCGGAGCCCCGAGGCGAGCGACGGCGCCAGCGCGAGTGCGAGCGCCAGAAACGCCAGCGCCACGCCGGGAAGTCCGTGGTTGACCCAGCCCTTGCCCTGCACGAGGAACGCGCCAAGAAAACCGGCGGAAGCCGACGCGAGAACGAGAATTCGCGCGTCCGCCCCGCCCCGGGACAGCGCCAGGGCGACGGCCGCGAGCAGCGCGAGGTTGACGAGAAACCAGGGCTCCAGAAGCAGATCGGCGAGCGGCTCCTTCACCGGAACGTAGGCGGCGAGGATCGACGGCAGCACGGTGAAGAAATCCGGGAACCACAGAAACGTGACCGCGACATAGCAAAGCACGACGCCGGCCGCGGCGAAATTCTCGATCCCGAACGCCGGACGGAGCGAGCGGCGCCAGACGAGCGCCACGCTCAGGGGCGCCAGGACGGCGAGCGCGAAATGCGGCTTGATCGACATGGCGAGCCCCGCCAGCAGCCCCGCGGCGAGCGCGCGTCCCCTCGCCACGGGCCGCCCGCCGGCGCGCGCCGCGTAAACCGCCAGCGCCGGCAGGATCGACAGCGCCGCGATGTGTTCGCGTTCGGCGAAGGAAAATCCCGGCGTCAGCACGAGCGCGAAGACGGCAGCGTTGCCAAGCACGGCGAGTTCCGCCGTCGCGATCAGGCCGGCGGCGCGCGCCACGCGGCCCGCGAGCGCGAAACTCGCGAAGGCGCCGGCGAAGACGCAGGCCGAGACCACGAATTCCGCCGGCAGGCCGACGAGGCGCGCCAGCGCCACGGCGGGCATGTAGAGCAGGAACGCGGCGGGCGGATTGGTCTCGATCACGTCGACGTAGGGCCGCGCGCCATCGAGCATTTTCTCGCACACGTCGATCAGCCACGAATTGTCGGCGTTGTGATGACCGAGACATTGTTGCAGCACGGCGAACAGGGTCATTCCGGCCGCGAGCTTCCAGCCCGTCGCGAGCCGCGCCAGCGTCTCGCCCGCGTCGGCTCGCGTCTCGCCCGCCGCTCCCTCGATTGCGCTCATGGATGGTCTCCGGCGCGCCGCGGCTCAGCCGGCCCGGCGGCGGCGTTCCTCGATGTCGACGCCGCGCGGCGCCGTCTCCGCGTCGGCGAATCCCGCTGTCCTGTCCACCACGTAGAGCGGACGGCGCTTCACCTCGTTGTGAATGCGCGCGATGTAGAGACCGAGAATGCCCGTCAGCATCATGTTGGCGCCGCCGAGAAAGGCGACGACGACGATGGTGGAGGCCCAGCCCGGCACGAAATCGCTGCTGAACAGGCGCGAGACGATGACGAAGGCGCCATAGAGGAAGGCGAGGCCGGACACGAAGGCGCCAAGCCACAGGGCGAGCCGCAGCGGCGTGTCGGAGAAACTCACGAGGCCGTGCATCGCCAGCCGCAACTGCTTGCGGATCGGCCATTTGGTCTCGCCCGCCGCGCGCTCCTCGCTGTCGAACAAGACCGCGGTCTGGCGGAATCCGACCCAGGCGAACATGCCGCGCACGAACCGGTCCTGCTCGCGCATCGAGCGGAACACTTCCAGCGCCTTGCGGTCGATCAGGCGAAAATCGCCGACGTTCTGCGGAATATCGACGGAGGCGAGCGAACTCATCAACTTGTAGAAAAGTTTCGCCGTGGCGAGCTTGAAGCGGCTTTCGCCGGCGCGCGTGGCGCGGCGGGCGTAGACGATCTCGAACCCCTCGCGCCATTTCGCGATCATCTCGTGGATGATTTCCGGCGGATCCTGCAAATCGGCGTCCATCAGGATCACCGCGTCGCCAGTCGCCGCGTCGAGGCCGGCGGTCATCGCGAGTTGCTGGCCGAAATTGCGGGAGAGACCGATGTAGCGGTAACGCGGATCGGATTTGGCGCGCGCCGCCAGAATGATCGAGGAACAGTCGGTGCTGCCGTCGTCGACCATGATGACCTCGGCGGGTCCGTCGAGCTGCGCCAGCACCCGGTCGAGCCGGTGGAACAGCAGCGGCAACACCGCCTCTTCGTTGAAGATCGGCAGCACCAGCGAATAGGTTGGCCTGGTCGTCACACGAACCCCCGCGCGGCGCGCGATCCGCGCCATCCGCACCCTAGGGGCGAAATGGTTAACGCGGCGTTAGCAATTGTCGCGCGGTTCGTTCCCGGCCATAAGGGCGCGGGAAAACATCGGGAGTTCGTCATGGACAAGGATTTGCTGGACCGTCTCGCCATCAGGCAGCTGGTCGATGACTGGGTCGTCTGGCGCGACGCCGGCGACTGGGACCGGTTCCGCACCGTCTGGCACGACGACGGCGTCATGCAGGCGACGTGGACGCAGGGCACGGCGGACGAGTTCATCGCCATGAGCAAGGCTGGCTGGGCGAAGGGCGTCTCGATCCTGCATTTCCTCGGCGGCAATTCCATCGACCTCGAGGGCGACCGCGCCCTGTCGCAGACCAAGATGACCATCAGCCAGCGCGCCATCGTTCACGACGTGCTCGTCGACGTCGTCTGCACGGGCCGGTTCTTCGATCTGATCGAGCGGCGCGACGGCAAGTGGGGCTTCGTGCTGCGCCAGCCGATTTACGAGAAGGACCGCATGGACCCGGTCGATCCCGCCGCGAAACTCACGCTCGACCGGAACGCGCTGATGCGCTTTCCCGAGGGCTATCGCCACCTCGCCTATTTGCAGGAGCAGATCGGCTACAAGATCAAGATGGACATGCCCGGCCTCAAGGGCCCCGAGGTCGAGGCCCTGTTCGCCCGCGGCCGCGCCTGGCTGAAGGGCGGCAAGCTCTGAGGGGAGCCGCGGCGCGACGCCGGGCGCGCCGCGAGAGCGACGTCCCTTCATGCTATGTAAGGACGCGCGGAAAATTCGCGCGTCGCCCGGGCCCCTTGGCAATCTCGCGGGGCGGGCCTACGCTCGCGCGACAACATCAGGGAGACAGCGAAACATGGCCTCGGAAGGCACGCAGGCGCCCGCGCCAACCTTGTGGGACGAATTCCTCAAGCTGCGCGACGAACAGCGCGAAAACACGAAGGGCGCGCCGCCCGTCATCAAGGGAAACAGGCTGGCGCAGGAGACCAACCAGCAGGGATTGATGAAGTGGTATCTTCATCCCGCGCTGAAGAACACTGTCCTGTCCACCTTCATGTTCTTCGAGCAGGAGATTCCCCCCGGCAGCCGCTCCGGCCGCATCCGCTTCCAGGGCGGCCAGGTGATGATCATCCTCGAGGGGTCGGGCTACACGCTCGTCGATGGCGTCAAGCATTTCTGGGAAGGCGGCGACGTGGTGAACCTGCCGATTCGCGGGCCCGGCATCGTCGTGCAGCACTTCAACCTCGACAAGGAGAAGCCGGCGAAATTCATCGGCGTCGAGCCGAACTGGTTCGCCTGCACCACGGTGGACCGCAGCTCGGGCTTCGAACAGCTCGAGACCGCGCCCGAATTCAAACGCTCGTGAGGAGGACGCATCGTGGCTGAACAGGAACGGGTGCGGGAACGCGAGCGTCCGCCGATCTCCGACAACGTCTATGAACGCAACATGCGCCAGCGCAAGGAGTTCGTGGAGCGCAACAAGAATGGCCCCGTCGTCATCAAGCGATCCGACAGGCAGTTGTTCCAGGCGCGGCAGGGCAAGCTGCTCTATTACCTGTGCCCCAACAACCACAAGGAGACGCCGCTGCAGGACTGGCGCGTCTTCATCCAGGAAATCCGCACCAATTCCGGCAAGCACCGCCACGCCGGCGGCCTGCTGATCTACGTGCTCGAAGGGACCGGCTACACTATCGTCGATGGCGAGCGGCTCGACTGGGAGAAGGGCGATCTCGTGCAACTGCCGCTGAAGGTCGGCGGCGTCGAGCACCAGCACTTCAACCTCGGCCCGCCCGAAAAGCCGGCGATCTGGATCGCCATCATCTGCATGCCCATCCACGAATATCTCGCCTCCGACATGGAGCAGATCGAGAATTCGCCGGATTTCAAGGAGTAACGCGTGGCCGAACAGGAACGGGTGCGGGAGCGCGAGCGCCCGCCCATCTCCGACAACGTCTACGAACGCAACATGCGCCAGCGCAAGGAGTTCGTGGAGCGCAATCTCAACGGGCCCGTCGTCGTCAAGCGGTCGGATCGCGAATTGTTCCAGGCGCGGCAGGGCAAGCTGCTGTTCTACCTGTGCCCCAACAATCACAAGGAGACGCCGCTGCAACACTGGCGCGTCTTCATCCAGGAGATTCGCACCTCCTCCGGCAAGCACGTCCACGCCGGAGGGCTGCTGATCTACGTGCTGGAGGGAACGGGCTACACCATCGTCGATGGAGAGCGGCTCGACTGGGAAAAGGGCGATCTCGTGCAACTGCCGCTGAAGGTCGGCGGCGTCGAGCACCAGCACTTCAACCTCGGCCCGCCCGACAGGCCGGCGATCTGGATCGCCATCATCTGCATGCCCATCCACGAATATCTCGCCTCCGACATGGAGCAGGTGGAAAATTCGCCGGACTACCGCGAGTGACGTTTGCGCTCGTCCGCGCGCGCGGCTAGCATCGCCCGAAAGACACCGGGGAAACGTCGGGAATGGTCGTCGCCCGCTCGCGCGCGATTGCGTTGTCAGGCTGGTTCGCGCTTTGCGCGCCCGCGAGCGCGCGCGCCGGCGCGGTCGCGGATTTTTACGCCGGCCATCCCCTGACCTTCGTGATCGGCTCGTCGAGCGGCGGCACCTTCGACACGACGGCGCGCGTCGCCGCGCGACACCTGCCAAAATACATTCCGGGCCATCCGTCCATCGTCCTGCAAAACATGCCCGGCGCCTCCCACGTGCGCGCGACCGACTATCTCGCCAACATCGCGCCGCGCGACGGAACCGCCGTCGCCTTCGTGCAACCCTCCGTCATTCTCAACAAGGTCACGTCGCCCGGGGCGCGATACAACCCCGCGGAAATGACCTGGATCGGCAGGGTCGCGCCGGCGCGCAACGTCGGTTTCGCGACGACGGCTTCGGGCGTGACCTCGGTCGCGGCGGCGCGCGATCGCGATCTCATTCTGGGCGCCGCCGGATCGACGGGCCCGGCGGCCATGGTTCCCTGGGCTCTCAACCGCATGGCGGGCGCGAAGTTCCGCCTCGTGCGCGGCTACGCCGACGACACCGCGACCCTCGTCGCCGTGGAGCGCGGCGAAGTCATGGGCATGGGCAGCATCAACCTCGCCTCGATCACGCGCCACGGCGACTGGATCGCCCGCGGCGTCATCCAGCTTCTCTACACGATCTCGGCCGAGCGTCTCGCGGCCTCGCCCGGAACGCCCACGATCGTCGAACTCGTGTCGGACGAGCGCGACAGGGCGGTGATGAACCTGATCGCCGCCATCCCGCGGATTGGCGTCACCATCATGGGCGCGCCCGGCATTCCCGCGGATCGCGCGGACGCCCTGCGCGACGCCGCGTGGAACATGTTCGCCGATCCCGCGTTCATCGCGGAGATGAAACGGCTCGAACTCGACGTGGAGCCGATGCCCGGCGAGGAACTCGCCGGCGTCGTCGCCGCGGTCGCGCGCGCGCCCGCCGACATCGTCGAACTCCTGAAGACACAAACCGCGCCGATGAACTGACGCGGCAAACCATTCTCTCGAAAGGAACCCAATGAGCGATCCCAAAACACAGGCCGAGGGCCATGGCCGCTGGACGCGTCCACCCGTCATGCGCTCGCGCTTCGCCATCGAAATCGCCGCCGAACTCGTGGCGATGGAGGATCAGCCGCTGAAGCGCGCGCGCGTGCAGATCCGCGATCAGGACCACGACACGGAATGGCCGATCAACCTGCTGGGCGCCAGCACGATGGAAGGGCTGCTCGCCGTGTGCAAGGGCGAGGCGACGGTGTCGCTGATCAACCCGGCCGCGATTCTCACCATGGCGTACCGCGGCACGGGTCCGTTCACGGAGCCGCAACCCGTGCGGCTGATCACGACCTTTCCCTCGCCCGACGCCTGCATGATGGCGGTCAAAAAGGATCTCGGCGTGCGAAGCTTCGAGGAGCTCGTCGCGAAAAAGCCGGCGCTCAAACTCGCGGTGCGCGAGCAGCCCGACCATTGTCTGCACATGGTGCTGGATCACCTGGCGGCCTGCGCGGGATTCTCGACCGCCGACATCAAGGCCTGGGGCGGCGAATTACGCGCCGAGGCCGGCCCGCGCGTGAAAAAGGCGAAGAACGTCGCCGACGGCGCCAACGCCGTCTTCGAGGAAGCCGCCTATTCCTGGGTCGACGAGGCCATCGAGACCGGACTCGAAATCCTGCCTATGCCCGAGGAACTGCTGCGAAAGCTCGAGGCCATCGGGTATCGCCGCTCGATCCTGCGCGCGGCGGATTACGGCAAGCTCGACAGGGACATCGCAACCATCGATTTCAGCGGCTGGGCCGCCTATTGCCGCGCCGATCTGCCGGACAGGCTCGTCTCGCAGATTTGCGCCGCCATCGAGGCGCGCAAGCATCTCATTCCCTGGCAGGGCGACGGCCCGTTGCCGCTCGGGCGCATGTGCAGGGATTCGCCGGAGACGCCGATGGACGTGCCGCTGCATCCCGCGGCGGAGGCGTACTGGAAGAGCCTCGGATACGTCTGACCCGGCCCCTCGCGCGCCTCAGGGGATGCGCACCAGTTCCGCGAGCTGCGCTTCCGTGAGCGGCGCGGTCAGGTATTTCAGCGTGACCGCGTCCTTCATCAGGTCGGGCAGGCCCATCACCCGGTCCGGCTCGACCATTTCGCGCGGATCGAACTCCTCGCGGATCAGCCGCGCCTCGTCGACCGTGACTTCGGCGAAATCGGCGTAGACCTTCAGCGCCTCGTCGCCGCCATACATCCATTCGATGGTCTCGCGATAGGCCTGCGCGAAACGCTTGTAGACATCGGGCTTCTTCGCGAGACTGTCGGCGTTGGCGATGTTGACGCGAATGGAATGGCCCTTGACGAGCGGCAGATCCATGGCGCGCGCGATGGCGCGGATTTCGCCTTTCGCCAGCGGCGCCAGCATGAAGGGCGGCGCCGACCAGCCCGCGTCGATCTGGCCGGACATCACCTGCGTGAAAGTCGCGCCCGCGCCGCCCGTCGCGACCGGTTTCGCGGCGATCCTGAAATGATCGACGATGGCGAGCACGTTGGCGTTCGTCGATGATCCGTTGGTGGAATAGGCCATGGTTCGGCCAGCCATGTCGGCGATGGTCTTCACCGGCGAATCCGCCCGCACGTACCAGAAGGCGTCGTCGCCCGTCGCCTGCGCGCCGATGACGCGCACCGGCGCGCCTTTCACATACGCCGCGAAAACGCCGAGCGTTCCGGCGGACGTGCCTATATCGGCGCTGCCGGAAATGACCGCCTGCATGGTTTCGCCGCCGCCGGCGGTCCAGAGAATCTCGAGTTGCAATCCGTGCTTCTTGAAGATGCCCGCGCGCTGGCCCAGTTCCGGGATCGCGCCGTCCCACTTGCCGCGCTGGCCGATGGCGAGCTTGAGCAAATCCTCGGCGCGGGCGCCGAAGGTCGGGACAAGCCCCGCGACGAGCGCGAGAGCGGCGAGAATTCCGAGTCGTTTCATGGCGAGTTCATCCCGGAGACATCGTTTTTGTGCGGGGAGAGTTTGGCTTTCCGATCCGCGCGCGTCAAATGACCTCCACGCGCGAAACGCGCGCGCCCGAGGCGCCCGCGTTTGCGCGAGCAACGCGACGCCGCTAGCATCGCCGCGACTTTTCCAGGGAGCAAAAATGCCCGCGCCCCGCGCCTCGACCCCGCTCGACGACCTCGTCGTTCTCGATCTCACCCGCGCCCGCGCCGGCCCCACGGCGGCGCGGCAATTCGCCGACTGGGGCGCGAACGTCATCAAGATCGAACAGCCCGGCGACAGCGGCGAGGAAATGGGCCGCCGGCATGGCGCGGATTTCCAGAATTTGCACCGCAACAAACGCGGCATGACGCTGAACCTCAAGTCCGCCGAGGGACACGCGATCTTCCTGCGCATGGCCGCGAAGGCCGACGTCGTCGTCGAGAACCTGCGGCCCGACGTGAAGCACCGGCTCAAGGTGGATTACGAAACCCTGCGGGCCGTCAACAGGCGTATCGTCTATGGTTCGATCTCCGGCTTCGGCCAGGACGGGCCCTACGCGCACCGCGCCGGCGTCGACCAGATCGCCCAGGGCATGGGCGGACACATGTCCGTCACCGGCGAGCCGGGGCGCGGCCCCATGCGCTCGGGCGCGGCGATTTCCGACATGTTCGCCGGCATCCTCTGCGCCAACGCCATGCTGACGGCGCTGCACGAGCGCTCGCGCACCGGCGAGGGCCAGTGGGTGCAGACCTCGCTGCTGGAGGCGCAGATCTTCCTGATGGACTTCCAGGCGGCGCGCTGGACCGTTTCCGGGGAAGTGGCGGGCCAGGAGGGCAACCACCATCCGACATTGCAGCCCATGGGCGCTTTCCGCGCGCGCGACGGCTACATCAACATCGCCCCCGTCGCCAGCATGTGGAAGGCGTTTTGCGACACGCTGGACGCGCCGCATATTCTGACGAACCCCGATTTCGACAGCCCGCGCAAGCGCCACGCCAATCGCGCCGCCCTGATCGCCGAAATCGAGGCGATCACCTCGACGAAGGATGTCGCGCACTGGAACGCGGCGTTCGACAGGGCGCGCATTCCCTGCGGCCCGGTCTACACGCTCGACCAGACGTTCGCCGACCCGCAGGTGCGGCACCTCGGGGTGGCCCGCGACGTGGACTGGCCGGCGATCGGCAAGGCCCGGCTGATCGGCCAGCCCATCCACATGAGCCGCGCCCGCTCGGAGATCGTCGCGCACACGCCCGACCCGGGCGAACACACGGACGAAGTGCTGGTCGAATTCGGCTACACGGCGGAGGAAATCGCCGGGTTTCGCGCGCGGGGGGTGGTTTAGAACAAGGGCGGCGAGCCGTCGTGAATCGCGCCGCCGCGCCTCACCTGAACAGGTCGCTCCAGATTTTCTCGCTGCTTTCGGAATATTTCGAAACGACCTCGGGCGTCAGGAAGTTCTCGGAATAGCCGGCGCGCGCGGGCACGACGGAATCAAGCTCCGGCAAGGCGGCGACGCCCGGCAAGGCCGGATAATACTCGGCTTTCGCCAGCGTCTCCTGCCCCTCTTTCGACAGAATGAAATCCGCCAGCAGCAGGCTCGCGTGCGGATGACGCACGCCCTTCGGGATCAGCAAGGTCGAATTCGTCACTGTCACGGGATCGAGCAATTGCGAGGCGACGGGCGCGCCCTTGCCGGCGCTGATCAGCGGATGATGCGCGAAGATTTGCAACGCGACGGGATATTCGCCGGCCATCACACGATCGACGAGCGTGCGCGCGCTGCCCGCGCCGAAATTGACGATTCCCTGCTCGCGCAACGCGCGGAAATAGGCCATCGCGCGCTCCTCGCCCCAGGCGACGCGCAGCGAGGTGATGAACAGCGGAGCGCCGCCGGACGTGCCGATGCGCCAGGCCAGCTTGCCCTTCCACTTCGGGTCGAGCAGGTCTTGATAGGACTTCGGCTGCGCGCCCGGCGGCACGAGCTTCGTGTTGTAGGCAAGGCCAAAGTAGCTGAGCCGCGACGCCGTCCACATATGGCGCGGATCGCGCAAGGCTTCCGGATAATTCAGGACGGACGGCGTCGTGTAGGGCGTGACGAGATCCGCCTCGATGGCGGCCTCGCCGACGCCTGGCCCCTCCAGCAAATCGGCGACGGGCCGTCCGCCGCGCGTCTCCGCCGAGACCTTCGTGACGATGTCGCCGGGATCGCCGCGCCAGAAACTCATTTTCACGAATGGATATTTTTTCATGAAGGCGTCGGCGAGCGGACGCATCGCCTGGTTGACGATGATGGTCGCGTAAAGCACGACCTCCTTCTCGGCGCGCGCGCCCTCGATCAGCCGCGCCTCGCGGTCGGCGCCCGCGTGGGTCAGAATGTCCGGGGCCTGCGCGCGAACTTGCGATGACGCCGCGAGAAGCGCCGCGACGAGCGCGAGGCCCGGAACCCGAAAGCCGCCCATCGCCGCCTCCCGCAGCGTGTTTCTCTAAAAACCGAACAACCGCGCGGGATTGTCGACGAAGACCTTTTTCGCCGCCGCCTCGTCCGGCATGTAGCGCAGTCCGAGATCGACCTTGCCCTTAAAGCCCGTCGGATGCAGCACGTAGGGCTTCGGCCGCGGATTGATCCAGCGCGCCACGTGCGGCCAGTCGCTGCCCCAGACGCAACGGTCGGGCGCGGCCTCGTAAAACGCGCGCCCGAAGGGAACGGCGTCGTCCCAGGGGTATTCGTGCGCGAGATGATCTCCGTTCGACAGCATGATCCAGAAGCGTTCGTCCTTCAGGAACTCCAGCAGGCGCGTCATGCCCGGCTGGCCGACGCCCTGCTCGAAAGGCAGTTGCCCCATGTGATCGAACAGGATTTTGATCTTCGTCTTGCGCAATTCGTCCGCCACGTCGGCGAGTTCGTCCGGCCCGCAAAACACTTTCGCGAACCATCCCATCTCCGAAATGCGCGCGATCTGCCGGTGGAAATCGGCGAAGTCCGGCACGAGGCCGAAGCGCGTCTGGAAATTGAACCGCGCGCCGCGCACGCCCGCGTCGTGCATGTCGGCGAGTTGCTTGTCGGAGACGCTGGAATCGACGATGGCGACGCCGCGCGCCTTGCCCTTCGGCAACGCCCGCAGCGTGTCGCAGAGGATCGAGGCGTCGGTCGCGTAGATCGTCGCGTTGACGATGACGAAATGCTCGAAGCCGAGTTCGTCGTAGATCGCCAGCGCCTTTTCGATCGTCCCCTCCCCGGGCGGGGGAACGTAGAGCGGCTTCGGATGCCGCGGAGGATATTTCGCGGGATCGGCGAAAATGTGAATCTGGCCGTCGCAGGCTCCCTTGGGAAGTTTCATGTGTCTTCAGTCCCTGTAGCCGGGGTCGATCTTGTCGAGCATCGTCAGCAGCGCCGGCCAGGCGTCCGGCCTGCCGTTGCCCGGCACGTCGTCGCGCTCGTGCTGGCGCGCCGCGTGTTCCTGCACCGTCGGCGAAAGCTTGATCAGCGTGCCGCCGCTCTGCATCGCGGCGAGCTGAACCTTGCAGCTCTTCTCGAGGTTCAGCATCGAATGGTAGGCGCGGCCAATGCTCGCGCCGCAGACCAGCAATCCGTGATTGCGAAGGATCAGCGCGTTCCTGTCGCCGATGTCGCGCACGAGGCGCGCGCGTTCGTCGAGATCGTCGGACTTTCCCTCGTAGTCGTGACAGGCGATGCGATTGTAGAAGCGAAGCGACTTCTGCGACAGCGGCAGCAAGCCTTCCTCCAGGCAGGCGATCGCCATGCCCGCGACCGTGTGCGTGTGAATGATGCAAACCACGTCCGGCCGCGCGCCATGGATCGCCGAATGAATGACAAATCCCGCGGGATTGATCGGCCAGGGCGAGTCGGACACGATGTTGCCGGCGAGATCGACCTTGACGAGATTCGACGCCGTCACCTGCGAAAACAGCAGCCCGTAGGGGTTGATGAGGAAATGCTCTTCCTTGCCTGGCACGCGCGCGGAAATATGCGTGGCGAGCAGGTCGTCCATGCCGTTGAGCGCGATGAGCCGGTAACAGGCCGCGAGATCGACGCGCATTTTGCGCTCGGCCTCGCTGACCGGCGCGGCCTCGTGTTTGCGGGAAATGGCGACGGGCGCGACGGCCATTCGGGTTCCTCCTGATGTTGTGACGCTGGCGCAATCTAGGGCCGGCGCGCGGCTTTCGCCAGAAGATTGTGCGCGCGCCGCGACTCTGTTCGGCGCGTGGGAAGGCAACTGGCTCGCCCTGAACTTCGGTCACGACGTCGCGCTGCCCGGCGCGAAACAAGGTCCGGCGGATTTTTTGATGTATCCGCGAGGCGAGGTCGGCGCGGAACAGCTCGACAGCCTGGATCCCGACAATTTCAGGTACGAGATCACCGCGCGCGAACTCGACGCGATCCAGCCGGCGGCGGCGCGCGGCGACGTCCGCGCGTCATTCCACCTTGATGCCGGCCTGGCGCACGCCGAGCTGGAACTCCGCGAATTGCTTGTGAAGAAACGCCGTGTAGTCCGCGCCGCAAAGGCCCTTGGGCATGACGCCAAGGGCGGCGAGCTTCGGCTGGATGGCGGGCGCCTTCAGCGCCGCGGAAAACCACCCTTGCAGCTGCGCCATCGCCGCCGGCGGCGTTTTCGCGGGCGCGACGACGCCAAGCGTTCCCACCCAGTCGAGATCGGGGAATCCGATGTCGCCCAGAGTCGGAACATCCGGCAATTCGGCCAGCCGCTTGCCCGTGCCAACCACGAGCGGACGCAGCTTGCCGTCGGCGATTTGCCCGGCCCCCGTCGAATAATCGAACAGCGCCGCCGTGACCTGCTCGCCGAGCACCGCGGTCAGCGTCGGCGCGTCGCCGGGATAGGGCACGAAGGTCATGTCGACGCCCGCCGCGTGGCGGAACAATTCGAATTCGATGTGTTGCGCCGTCGCCGGCCCGCTGGCGGCGAGCGTCAACGCGCCGGGCCTGGCGCGCGCGGCCTTCAGCAGATCGTCGATCGTGCGATACGGCGAGGACGCCGGCACGACCATCAATTGCGGGGTTTCCACGAGGTAGCAGACGTGTTCGAAACTCGTGAAGGGATCATAGTTCAGCTTCTTCACGGTGGAGTTCACCATGAAGGAGCCCGCCGCCTGGAGGATCGTGTTGCCGTCCGGCGTCGCGCGCGCGACCATGTCGGTTCCAATGATCGTGCCGGCGCCCGCCCGGTTTTCAACGACGATCGTCACGCCCTGCGCGCGGCTGATTTCGTCCGCCATCAGGCGCGCGATCGTGTCGTTGGGACCGCCCGGCGCGAGCGGCACGATGTATCTGATCGTGCGCGACTGGGCGAAAGCCCCGCCGGCGCCCGAAAGTCCCAGCGCCAGAGCCGCGACAGCGAAGGAAGCTCCAAGAGCCCTGAACATCTTCATGCGTTTCCCCGCGGTCCGGACCGGACTTCCGGACATTCGGCGTCCATGGCGCCGACGCCCGGAAACCCGGTCGGCCCGGCGGCAATTTGCCCGCGCCGGCGCGTTCTGACAAGCTGCGACGCGCCATGTTCCGTCGCGCTACCGGGCGCCTGGAGGACTCCATGAACCGCGCCATGTTCGCAGCCCTCGCCCTTCTCGCCGCCACGCCCGCGCGCGCCGCGGACCAGGCGCTCGTCGACGCCGCGAAAAAGGAAGGCCAGGTCGTCTGGTACACGACGCTGATCCTCCAGCAACTCGGCACGCCCATCGCCGAAGCCTTCGAGAAAAAATACGGGATCAAGGTCGAGGCGACCCGCAACGATCCCGGCGAAACCGCGCTGCGCCTGCTCAACGAGCACCGCGCCGGGAACATGCAGGCGGACGTGTTCGACGGCTCCTTCGCTCCCACGACGCTGATCCGCGAAGGCGTCCTGGCGAAATTCCAGCCGGATTTCGTCGCCGGCTGGCCCGCCGAACTGAAGGACGCCGGCGGCTACTGGACCGCGCACCGCCTCACCGTCATCACGCCGGGCTACAACACGTCTCTCGTCAGGCCAGCCGACGCGCCAAAAACCTGGAATGATTTTCTCGATCCGAAATGGAAGGGAAAAATGGCCTGGGGCATCAATCCCGGCATCACCGCCGCGACCGGATTCGCCGGCCTCGTGCTGCGCGAATGGGGCGAGGAAAGAGGCATGGCCTATCTGCGCCAACTCGCGAAACAGGACATCACCGGGCTGAAGGTATCGGCCCGCGCCGTGCTCGACCAGGTCATCGCCGGCGAGTTTCCGATGGCCCTGCAAATCCTCAACGACAACGCCGTCATCAGCCGCAACAAGGGGGCGCCGGTGGCGTGGATTCCCATGAACCCCGCCTTCGCCTCGGTGTCGATCATCTCGGTGACGGCGAAGGCGCGGCATCCGAACGCCGCGCGCCTCCTCGCCGAGTTCGTTGTTTCGGAAGAGGGACAAACCATCGCGAAGCAACACGACTACATTCCCGTCCACCCCGCCGTGTCGGCGCCGGAGGCCGACATGAAGCCGGATGGCGTCAAGTTCCGCGCCATCACCTTCTCGCCCGAGGAGGTCGACCAGTCCATGCCCCGCTGGAAACAGGTTTACGACGACTTGTTCCGCTGAGGGGCCTCACGGACCCAGCGTCGCCGCCCGGAAACGCGCGGCGAAGTCCGGCGACGGCGAAAAATTCGCCGTGACGAAAGCCGCGAGATCCTCGCCGGTCATCGGATCGACACCGAACCCCGGCTTTCCGATGTCCTCGACGAAGGCCGCGTCCGCCATCATCGCGTCGAAGGCGCGCCGCAGCGTCGCCACGCGCTCCGGGGGAACGCCAGGCGGCGCCATCAGGTTGAGACCGAGTTCGGAGATCGCCACCATCAGGCGCATCACCGCCTTGCCCTCCTCGCCGTTGGCGAGTTCGACGACGGTGGGCACGTCGGGAAGACGGGGAAGACGCTTCAGTCCCGCCGCGTAAAGCGGCCGCGCGAGGCCGCGGGTGATCCAGCCGCCCGGCGTCAGCAGCGAATCCGACATGACATTGCCGATCCCGTCGATCTCCCCCCGTTCCATCGCGAGAAGGGCGCGATGTTCGGATTCGTAGCCCGTGACGACGCGGAATTTCGCGCCCGCGAAGCCGTTGAGCGCCGTCGGCAGCATTGCTTGCGGACCAGTCGGGGAATTCGCGCCGAAAACAACGTCCCGCCGTCTCGCGTCGTCGAAGTCGCGCGCCGGCGAATCGCGCCAGACGACGCCGAGCCCGATCGTCGGTTGCACGCGGCCGATCCAGGTGAACTCGCGCGGCTCGTAGCGCGCGGCCGGATTGAGGACCTTGTTGAGCACCACGGACGGCTGGGCGATCAGCAGCGCCGTCCCGTCGCGAGGAGCGAGATTGAACGCGTACTCCGTGGCGCGGATCTGGGAAGCGCCCGGCATGTTCCGCGGCACGATGGCCGGGGCTCCCGGCAAATGGTCGCGCAGGCGCCGCGCGATGACCCGGGCCGCGAGATCGTAGGCCGCCCCTTCCCCCGCCCCGACGATCAGCGTGATGGGCTTGCCCGCGTTGAAATCCGCCGCCGGTTGCGCGGAGGCCGCGGTCGCCGTCGCCAGCGCGGCCAGCGCGCCGGCGACGCGGACGGACTTCGAGAACCGGGACAAATTATGTTCCTCCATGTCCGGGCGGACTTCTCCGGCCCGCCCCCCGAATTGAAGAAGGCCGCCGTGTTTCCACGGCGGCCCTGTTTTCCAAACACCGGCGAACGCTAGCCGCTCGGAATGTTGTCCTTCCACCACGGCAGGAAGTCGCCAAGAACCGTGCCCGGCCACGGGATCGACAACAGCCAGTCGAACAGGAAGTAGATGAAGATGGTCATGAACACGGCCATCGGGATGACGATCTTCCAGGGCTCGCGCGCCTCGACGCGCATGAAGGCGATGATGAAGATCGGCACGGTCGGAATAAGCCCGATCAGCGCCATCGAAGCCAGGAACAGCAGCATCCAGCCGAAGAAGATGCAGCCGCGCAGGAAGATCGTGAGCGGCGGCAGATGGGTCACGTTCGACCCGATGTCCATGTGGATCTTTTCTTCCACCTCGCCCTTGGCCGCGGCCGCGAGCGACTTCGCCTTGTGCGTTTCGCTCTTGCAGAGGTCGTCGAGCAGGGACAGCGAGCAGAACAGCACGGCGCCGACGCCGACGATCATCGGAATGATCTTGGCGTAGAAGTTCCACGTCACCGCCTCGCGCAGCATCACCGCGAAGATGCAGAGCATGAACACGGGGAAGGCGTTCTGCCACGTCGGCTTCGGCGCGTGCAGATCGGACAGCATCCCCCTGAAGCCGCCATGCGACTTCACGTCCTTGAGGAACGGTCCCAGCAGCGAGGCGAAGGAGAGCGCGAACATCACGAGCACCAGCGGCCGGTACATCCACTGGATGCCGTAACGCTGGATCGAGATGAACATGTAGCGTTCCAGCACGGCGCCGAGAATGAAGCCCAGCACCAGCGGCGGACGCGGCCATTTGAAGTGCTTCATGCCCCAGGCGAAGACGCCGAAGAACAGCAGGGAGTAAAGGTCGCCCCACTGGCGCTTGCCCTCGAACCCGCCGATATAGACCATGCAGAGCACGACCGGCAGGATCAGCGAATAGCGCAGGCTCGCGAGTTTCGCGAACTGGCTGGAGAAGATGTAGCACAGGCCGGAGCCAAGAATATTGGCGATGGCGATCGACCAGACCATCGAATAGGTGATGGACAGGTTCTTCGTGAGCATGTCGGGTCCTGGAACCAGACCGTGCATCAGGAAGGCGCCGAGCAGAATCGCCATGCCGGCGCTGCCCGGAACGCCGAACACGATGGTCGGCACGAGCGCGCCGCCCTCGCGCGAACAGGTCGCGCTTTCCGCCGCGATCACGCCGCGCACGTCGCCGCGCCCGAACGTTTGCTGGGCGTTCTTCTCCGTCTTCAGGGCGTGACCGTAGGAAATCCAGTCGATGACCGCGGCGCTGATGCCGGGAATGGCGCCGATCACGGAGCCGATCCACGCGCAACGGATGTTCAGCCACCAGTGGGTGAAGCAATCGACGCTGCCCTGGTAGAGGCCCTTCCAGTTATTGTCCATCTTCTCGGAGCTCGTCACCGAGGTGCGCGCCACGAGCAGGTCGCAAAGTTCCGGCAAGGCGAAAACGCCGAGCGTCAGCGGAACCAGCGGCAGGCCTTCCCAGAGATAGAGCGAATCCATCGTCCAGCGCAGCGTGCCTGTCTGCGGATCCGAACCGATCATCGCCAGCATCATGCCGAAACACGCGCCGGTGAGGCCGCGCAGCGGCGTGCTGCCCGACAGGACCGACACCATCGAGATGCCGAACACCGCGAGCGCCAGCAATTCCGGCGAACCGATGAAAAGAATGAGCGGACGAACGATGGGCAAGGCCACGGCCATGAGCACCGCGCCGAACAGTCCGCCCATGAGCGCGGACATGTAGGCCGCGCCCAGGGCGCGGGCCCCCTCGCCGCGCTTCGTCATTGGATACCCGTCGAGAGCGGTCGCGGCGGAGGCCGCGTGGCCGGGCGCGCCAAGCACGATCGCGGAAATCGGATCGCCATGGGTTGTCGTCGCCGCGAGGCCGAGCAGCAGGGCCATCGCCGCCGCCGCGTCCATGCTGTAGGTGAACGGCAGCAAAAGCGCCGTTCCGGCGACGCCGCCAATTCCAGGCAAAATTCCCAGAGCCAGTCCGCAAAGCACGCCGCCCCAGAGCAGCGCCATGCGGTGCGGCTGCATGATTATCCAGAAACCGTCGTTGAGTGCACCAAGCCAGTCGCCCATTTTCCCCACCCTGTCGGGTTGAATGACCGGACGCTTGTAGCCCGGTCCCCGCCGTTGTTGGTTCAGCGCTTTTTCCGGCGATTGACATCGCCGGACCGCGGCTGAAACTTGCCCACCTGATTCCACACGGCGTCGCCACGTTCCTCCCGAGGCGGCGCCGGCGGTCCTTATGCCAGAGCAGAGCCGTACTGAAAAGGCGTTTATCCGACTCATTTTCCAATTTTTTTTTGGCGTCTCCATGTTTAGGGAGCAAACGATCTCGCGCCATATTGCAACGCACGCCCACACTTGCCCGGCGCGATTTCCAAAAGACTTCACCTGAATTGCATCATTCCCGGAATTCGATTTCAATTTTAGAGTATTTGTCTTTGGAAATCTCGATTTACAGCTTAATTAATTAAGTAATTACCAAACAATCGCGTGGGGCGCTACTGCCCACATCCCCTCCAAAAGTCGCAAGGCGGCCCCCGGATGCGCGGCCGCGGACGGCGCCATCCTGTTCGCGTGACGGATTGGCGCGGTCGAATACTTGGGACGAAACCCGCCAGCTAACGCATGGGTGACGCCTGATTTTCTCCGGTCGAAGCCGGAATTGATGAAATCAGGACGCCTCGCGACCAAAAAGAAGCGATTTGATCGTGACGGGAACCGTGTTCGAGGGCAGGCGCAGACGCCCGATGTCGACATAGTCGAAATCCCTGAGCACGAGGCCGTCCACGACGAGCGCCTCGCTGGCGACGCCCGCTTCCTCCCGCAACAGATGGCCCAGCCCGAGCGCGGCGTCGCCTTCGAGCATGATGAACAGGGGCGCGCCACGCGCGATCACGTCCGACATGCCACTGGCTATTCCGTCGGCGAAGGCGCGCAGACGCGCGTGATCCGGCGGGCCGCGCCATCGAAAGGCGAGTGCGAACGGAACATCCGGGGACGCCAGGCCGAACAGACGTCGGTGCTCGGCGATGGCCCGGGCGAGCGCCTCCGCGTCGATCGCCCCGCCGAAATCAAAGGGCGGCGCCAGAACCGGCAGATCCCGGCGCGGCAGGAGCGCCGCGTGACTGGAGACGTGGATGGTCTGCCCGCTGAGCTGGACCGAATGTTCCGCCGCCCCGAACACCGTGGCGCGGATGCATTCCCCGGCGGGGAGCAACGGCCAGGCCAGCGCTCCTTCGTCGATCCGCTCCCGCAAGGCGCGTCCGAGACGGCGTCCGAGGTCGCGAAAGTCCCGGGTTTCCCTCCCGTAGACATATTCCGCGACGCCGCCGGAAAACATGACGCCGTCGAGGCGGCCGAGGTCCGGGAGCGGCCCGAGAATGAAGAGCGGCGCGATCTCCGCCGGCGGCGCTCCCGGCGCCAGCGCCGCCAGCAGCGCGTCCGCCATCGCGTCCGCGACGCGCGTCAGAGCCTCCGGCGGCGCGGCGGCGCCTCTCTCGAAAACGAGCCCGGCCCGCGCGGCGTGCGCGGCTCCGGCGGCGTCGCACCGCGCGATCCTGTCCTCGCGATCGACCACGACGAGACGCCCGCCAATCGAGAGGGCGGTCGTCGCCGTCACGCGCCCGTCATCGATCAGGGCCAGTTTGGTCGTCGCTCCCCCTATGTCTATGTTGAGGATGCGTCGCCCTCCCCCCAGGCGTGAAGCCTCGACCGCCCCGGAGCCGCGGGCGGCCAGCATGGCCTCCATGCGGTCGCCCGCGATGGCGCACACCAGTTCCCCCACGTCCTCCGCAACGAGACGCGCGATGGCGGCGGCGTTGCGCTGCTTCGCCGCTTCGCCCGTCAGGATCACCGCCCCGGTCTCGATGTCGTCAGGCGTCAACCCGGCGGCCCGGAAGGCGGCGCCGATCACGCCGCGCAGACGCGCCTCGTCGATGGTCCCGTCGTCGCGGAACGGCGTGACGGCCACGGGCGACATATAGAGGGTCTCGCGGCTTCGGGCCTGCCGCCGCAGGGCGCGATGCTCGCCCGGCCCGCGCATTTCAAGGCGCGTGAACATGACCTGGGTGCTCGACGAGCCGATATCCAGCCCGATGCTCGTGAAGCCGACGCTCTCCAGCGCCTTCGACCCTGCTTCGAGAAAATCCTCGTCGTGATCGTGATCGAATTCGCCCTCCCCATGCTCGTGCGCGGCCAACGCGCCAAGCGAATGATCGGCGAGGGAGTGAGGACTGTCCGGAGGAGGGCTCATGGAAGCCAGATGACTCCCGGCAATCCCGCGCGCAAGACCCGCGCGCCCGAAAAAGGCGGCGAAAAGCCTCGCCCGGAGCGTGTTTGCAACGAAGGGAATAAAGGCCTAGCCCGGATAATGCATCGCGAGCTGGCGGATGTGGCTTAAATATCTGATTTCGCGTAGGGTTTGGGTGTCGAATCCAACCCGCGCGATTTCGGAAAAGCCACACCCGCCATGAACG
>CAISEY010000350.1 GCA_903884435.1 uncultured Hyphomicrobiales bacterium
GATTCCGCTTTCGGTGAAGCGCCTCGAGGGCATGAAGGCGCTGTTGCAAAAGGCCGGCGCGCTGCCGAAGGACGTCGACGTGTCGAAAATGGTCGACCTCAGGTTGCGGGAAGAGGCGCTCGCCATCGCGGACAAATAGTCCGCTTCAGCCGCAGCGCGCCATGGGAACGCGCTTGCGCCTCATGCCCTCTTCTGGCGAGGCGCGCGGCTCGAAGCCAGGGTTGTAGGCGACGATGTCGAGCGTGTCGGGCGAAAGCGGCTCGATGATCGTGAGCCGCCGCCTTCCGTCCTTGCGGGAATCGATCGTCAACCGTTCGCCATCGCTTTTCGCCGCCGTCAGCGTCTCCGTGTGGTCGCCGATCAACGACAGGCCGAGCGTCATGATCACGACGAGTCCCTCTCCGAGGGTCGGGCGGTCGATTTTCACCGTCTTGCCCTGCCGCGTGAAGCGCAGATCGATGTCTTTCGCCTTGCATTTTTCGGCGAATTTTCCGTCTTCGGACTCAATCCAGTCGCCATGCGCGAGATAGGCGACCACGGCGGGATCGATCTCCGGTCCGCCAGGCGGGGAGGGCGGCACGAGCGGCCCGGAGGTGAGTCCGCCTCCCGGATGGCAGCCGGCGAGCGCCGCGATCAGAACCGCGGCGAACAGGGGGCGCGAACGCATGAGCGAATTCCTATTGCGCGTCGAGCCGCGGTTTGATCTTCGCGATGCCCGCGAAGGCGCATTTTTCGTCCTGCGTCGATCCCGTCGAGCCGCCGACGCCGATGGCGCCAACGGTTTGCTTGCCCGCCTGGATCAGCACCGCGCCGGGCGCGAGGATAAGTCCCGGAATGCCGGCGATGCGCGCGACGTCGGCGGGGGACTTGCCGATGCGATTGGCGATTTGCGCCGAGGTCGTCTCGCCGCTGGCGCGTGAATAGCTCAGCACGGTGTAGGCCTTGGCGTGAGCGGAATAGGCGGAGTGGATGGTCGTGAAGGGGTCGTGAAACGTCACGAGGACCATTGCGTTGTGGTTCATCACCTCGACGGAGACCGCGTGCCCGTCAGCCTTGCATTGCGCGAGCGCCGCGCTGGCCGCCTCGATGGCGACATCGAGGGGGAGATATTTTTCCGAGGGGAGCGCCTGCGCGAAGGCGCCGGACGAGACAGCCAGCGCGCCGGCGACGATCGGGACGAGCTTCATGGCGCGCGCCCTCACTTGTAAATTTCGCTGGCGAGCGTGAGCCATTGCGCCTGGGTCTCGACCCGAATCGTGCCCATGAGTTTGGCGTTCTCCATGACGCGCCTGTCGGCGGGGATCTTCTCGGCGACTCCCTTCGTCACGGGAACGAGGCCCATCGAGCCGACGAGCGTCTGGTTCTCCTCGCTCACGTAGTAATTCATGAACAGGCGCGCGGCGTTGGGGTGCGGCGCGTTCTTCAGCATGCCGTTGTCGAGCCGCACGTAGGCGATACCCTCTCTCGGGACGATCACGCGGACGGGCAGGCCTTTCAGCCCCTGCACGTTGACGGAGACCTGCGGCATCCAGATCGGATATTCGCCGCGAGCCACGCGCCGCTCGCTCTGTCCCACGTCGCGCGTGAACACGACGTCCTGTTTCGCCAGCGCGCGGTGAAAGGCTTCGCCCATGTCGGGATGCATCATCGTGGCGGAGAAGACCGCGAAGCCGCCTCCGAGCGCGCGCATGTCGTCGGCGAGGATTTTGCCCTTCCATTTCGGGTCGAGCAGGTCGCGCCAGCTTTTTGGCTCGTCCTCCGGCTTGACGAGGTTTGAATTCACCATGATCGCGTAGCCGGTGATGAGGCTGCCGATTTCCCAAGGTTCGGCTTGCTGTCCGTCGATCATGTTCGCGGCGTTTGGCACGTCGCCATGTTCCTGAACGTTGCCGGCCCGGAACAGGCGCGTGATCGAGGCCTGGCCGTGCTGGATCACGTCGCCGATGAAGCGCCCCGCCGATTGCTCGGTGCGCAGCCGCTCCTCGAGCTCGCTGGCTCGCACGTTCAGAAGATCGACGGCGATTCCGTATTTCGCCTCGAAGTTCTTTTTGACGGCGGCGTGCAGTTCCGGGCTCACGTAGGACGTGTACCACGCGACGCGGCCTTCTTTCTTCGCGGCCTCGACCAGGGCCGCGGGGGCTTCCTGCGCGCGCGGCGCCGCCAGCGGCGCGGCGGCGGCGATGGCGAAAACAGCTAGGCGTGCGATGGCGTGCATGGCTTCCCCCGAATGAACCGGGCGGAAAGTGCGCCATCGGCCCGGCGGGATCAAGGGCCGGCGTGGCCGGCTTCGTCGCGCGGGCCTCGCCCGACGATTTCCCTCGCCGGCGTTTTCCACTAAAAGCGCGGCGAAACTCGAATGGAGTCCGCCATGCACGCCGCCGCCCGCACGGGCCTCGCCCTCGCCGCCACGCTCGCCGCGAGCCATGCCCTCGCGCAAAACGCCGACGCTCTTTTTGCTGGCAAGACGATCACCATCAACATTGGCAACACCGCCGGCGGTTCTTACGATCTTTACGGTCGCATGGTCGCGCGGTTTCTCGGCAAACACCTGCCAGGCAATCCCAACGTCGTCGCGAGCAACATGCCTGGCGCCGGGACCCTGAAGGCCGCCAACTACATTTACGCCGTCGCGCCGAAGGACGGCACGGCGATCGGCATCGTCACCGAGACACTGGCGCTGGAACAGGCCGTTTCCAATCCCGTCGTCCAGTTCGACGCGGCGAAATTTCAGTGGATGGGACGCGTCGCCTCCTCCAACAATATTCACTACCAGTGGCACACGGCGAAAGTGCAGTCGATCGAGGAGGCCAAAAAGACACAGACTCCCGTCGCCGCCGCCGGCGCGGGCAACCTCTCCGAAGTGATTCCGAACCTGCTCAACGCCGTGATCGGCACGAAATTCAAGGTGATTTCGGGCTATCCGGCCTCCGCGGAGGGGATGCTCGCCATGGAGCGCGGCGAGGTCGAGGGCGGGGCGGGATCCTGGGCCGCCGTGAAAGTGGGCAAGCAGGACTGGCTTCGCGAAAAAAAGATCAAAATCATCCTTCAGGACGTACCGACCCGCAGCGCCGAATTGCCGGACGTTCCGGCGCTCGGCGAACTGGGCGACAATCCCGCCGACAAGGCGCTGCTCGGCCTCTACGCCAGCGGCGGCGCCATCGGCCGCGCGTTCATTCTCCCGCTAGGGACGCAACCCGCCGCTCTGAAAGCCCTTCAGGAGGGCTTTCAGGCGATGACGAAGGATCCGGAATTCCTCGCCGAGATGCAGAAGGCGGGGCTCGACGTGGAGCCCCTCGACGGCGCCGCCCTCGCCGCCGAGACGGCGAAGACGCTGGCGACGCCGCAGTCCGTCAAGGACCGGATCAAGACCATCTTCGGAAGGTGAGGGCCCCGGGCCCTCACGCCGTCCCGAGCTGTCTGGCGAACCAGTCCACGATCGTGTTGCGCTGCTCCCAGGTGCGCTTGCCGTGGCCGACGCCGTCGAGCATGATCTTCTGGCTGGCGTTCGTCGCGCCCTTGAAGAGTCGCAGCGCGCCGCGCGGGTCCATGACCCGGTCGTCGATGGAATAGCCCACGAGAAGCGGGCACTCGATCTTGTCGGCGCGGCCCTCGAGCGTGTATTCGGCCATCAACTTGCGGCCTTCCTCGAAGTCTTTCGCGCCCGTCAGCCAGCGCAGGCGTTCGCGGATCGGCGGATAGTAATCCCAGATGTCCTGTTGCAGGGCCCAGGCGCCGCTCCACACGGCGCAGGCCTTGAACCGCTTTTCGACGGAGCAGGCGCGCGGCGCCGTGTAGCCGCCCATGCTCGAGCCATGGATGCCGATCCGTTCGGGATCGACGTCGGGGCGCGAAACGAGATAATCGACGACGGCCTTCGCGTAGCGCTCCGTGTCCGGCGAGGCGTAAATCTTGTCCACGCGCAGCGCCCAGCCCTGGCCGGGGCCATCCACGTCGAGGAAGGACATGCCGCGGGCGCGGTAGGGGCCCGAGGAGCCGTCGGCGCGGCTGTTCATCAGCAGGCCGTCGGCCCCGCCGTAGTTGAACACGACCGGCGCCTTGCGCCCCTGCGGAGCGCGCGCGGCGTAGAAAAAGCCGCGCAACATCTTGCCCTCGAAGGGGATTTGCACGGCCTCGAACGGCGCGGGAATCAGCGTGAAGGCCTTGTCGTAGTTCTCCTTCAGCCTCTTGTAGCCAGCCATCATGCGCGGATCGGCCTCGGGGCTGTAGATGATGGCGCTGCGCCAGAAGCCGGCGGCGCGCAGGAAATATTCGGCGGCGCTGACCTTGAGGCCCTCGGCGAGAGCCTTCGCGGCGCGCTTCTCGTTTTCCTCCGCGACGCGGGTATGTTCGATCAGCCAGCTCTCGGGATTGAAATTCTTCACCTTGTGGCCGAGCTTGACCACGTCCGGGTCCGGATGCTCCGCCTCGACCATCATGCGGACTTCCATTTGCCCGCCGCCGGGCAGACCCTTCGCCGGGTAGAGGCCGCGCTCGGCCTCCTCCGGATCGAGGGTTTGCGCGGTCGCCTCGCGGACCATGGCCGCCGCGGCGGCGACGCTCGCGGCCGTCGCTTTCAGAAGGTCGCGTCTGACGAGTTCGCTGGACATGCTTTCCTCTCCATGGATTTGGCCGCATCCGAACCGGGCCGGGCGCGATTGTCAACGCGTTTGGCGCCCGCCCGCTTGACAGGGCTCCGGGCGCGGCCACACTTGTCGTCAACCGTTCGCCCGTGCGAGTGTGCGAGTCAAACAGAACGGAGTTCCGGGAGCGACGATGACTTCTCAGGTATTGAATGGCGCGCTGCCGACCGACCGGACGCCATTGTTGCGCTGGATGATTTTCACGGGCGTGTGCGTGTTCGGCTTCGTGCTGCTCTGGCACTACGGCCTGTTCCGCCTGATGCTGAACAGCGACCGCACCAATATCTCAATGATCATCGTCATTCTTTACGCCGCCACGACGCTGCATTGTCTTTGGCGGACCTCGACCATCTCGCGCGAGACGGACGCCGCCCATCGGGTGGCCGCCATCGTCGAGAAGGCGCCGGGCGCGTTCACCGTGGCCGGGCCGAACGTCGTGACCGGCGACGGATCGCGCCTGCCTCCCGGCCGCGTGACGCAGCATATCCGCAACCTTGTGTTGAAGTCCGGTCTTCAGGGCCGCCACCGCATCGACCAGACGTTGCTCCTGCGCGGGCTCGCCGACCAGTTGCGCGGACCCAATCAGCTTGGCTCTTTCGCCAGCGATTCCCTGATGAAGCTCGGCCTGCTCGGCACGATCATCGGGTTCATCATGATGCTGGCGCCCATCGCCGGGCTCGACGCGGGGGACCGCGCCTCGGTGAAGACATCGATGGGCCTGATGAGCGACGGCATGGCGGTCGCCATGTACACGACGCTGACGGGCCTCATCGGCTCGATCCTCATCAAGATTCAATATTACATGCTCGACGACGCGACCGCGCGCCTGTTCTCGCTCGCCACCGAACTCACCGAGGTTTTCGTCGTCTCCGTGCTCGAGCGCGAGAATGGATAATTTCTCCCTCTATCCGCGCGAGGAGCCCTTCGATCCGTTCAGCGTCATGCTGTTCAAGGCGCTGCAGGTGATCGCGTTCCTGTTCTTTCTCGCGTTGCTCGCCGTCAATCCGGAGGCGAAGACCGGCAAGATCGACACCAAGGCCGAGTTCATCATCGCGATGACCTGGCCCGACAGCCATCCCGACGACATCGACCTTTACGTCGAGGATCCCGTCGGCAACATCGTCTGGTTTCACCAGCGCGAGGCCGGCTTCATGGTGCTCGAGCGCGACGACCGCGGCGGCGCCAACGACTTCATCATGGTCAACGGCAAGAAGATCACGACGCCGCTGCGCGAGGAAATCGTTTCCATCCGAGGCAATCTGCCCGGCGAATACACGGTCAACGTGCAGCACTATCTCGCCACGACGCGCGCGCCCGTTCCCGTCGCGGTGAAGGTGGAGAAGATCAACCCGACGCTCCAGGTCGTGCATTACGACACGGTGACGCTGAACCAGACCGGTCAGGAAAAAACCGCCGTCCGCTTCCGGGTCGCGGCGGATGGCAACGTCACCGACATCAACACCCGCCAGAAGTCGCTGATCGAGTTGACGCGCAGCACCAGGCGCGGCGCGGCTCCCGGCGCCGGCGACGGCAAGTGAGGAGAGCGGCGTGACCTCCTCGATAATCGCGCTGGCGATGGCCTACACGACGCTCGGCGTCGTGCTGCTCGTCATGGGCCTGCGTTCGGACCTGCGTTGGTGGATCAAGGGCGTGGCGATCGTGATCACCTCCGCCTTTTTCGTCGTCGCCTTTTACAAGACACGCTCGCTTCTGGGTTGGCCGGGGACTGAATCGCTGCCGCCGCGGTTCCAGTTGCTCTGGGTGCGCGTGCTCGAGCCCAATCGCGCCTTTCAGGAGCCCGGCGCGATCTTCATGTGGGTCGAGGAACTCGACGAGAACAACGTGCCGAGCGGCACGCCGCGCTCCTACAAGCTGAAATACAGCGCGCCGCTCGCCGACAAGGCCGAGAAGGCGAAGGAACAGATCATCGCCGGCAACCAGCAGCAGGGCGCCGCCGACGACATGGCCGCGGACGAGGCGCGCGAGACGAACAATCCCCAGCAGAGTTCCGCGCAGCCGCCGCCCGCGGACGCGGAACGCGCCGAACAGGGCGTCGCCAATCTCGATCCGGAATTCATGCAGCAGCAACCGCAGCGCGTGGAATTCGCGCCCTTGCAGGGGCCTCTGCTGCCGGTGAAGGGGCCAAATTGACGCCGGCTCGCGCTGGCGCGAGAAGACGCCTTCAAATTCGATAAATCGGAGATTTCCATGAGCGAGTTCGAACGCTGGCAGGGCCGCTCCGCGGTTCCTGAATATGTGTTTGGCGAGGCGCCCAACGCGTTTCTCGCCGCGCGGGCGAATCTCTTGCCGAAAACGGGCAAGGCCCTCGCCGTCGCCGACGGCGAGGGACGCAACGGCGTGTTCCTCGCGGAAAAGGGCCTCGACACGCTGTCGATCGATTTTTCGCCGAATGGCCAGGAGAAGGCCCGGGCGCTGGCGAAAAAGCGCGGCGTCACGTTGCGAACGGAAATCGCCGATGTTCACGACTGGACCTGGCCGGCGGAGGAGTTCGACGTGGTCGTCGAGATCTTCACGCAATTCTCGAGCCCCGCCGAGCGCGCGATCAAATGGGCGGGCATGGCGAAGACGCTGAAAAAGGGCGGGCTGCTGCTGATCGAGGGATACACGCCCAAACAATTGCAATATGGCACGGGCGGCCCGAAGCAGATCGAAAATCTCTACACCCGTGAAATGTACGAAAAGGCTTTCGGCCATTTCTCGAAGGTGGAAATCCGCGAATACGACACGCACATGGATGAAGGCGGCGGACACGCCGGCATGGCCGCCGTGATCGATCTCGTCGCCTGGAAATAGATCCGGGTCTGGCGTCCGGCGGGCGCGACGCCTATCTGGGGTTATGGAAACCGCCATGATCGAGCCGGACGCGTCCGCGAAACCTGGAGAGGCGCAAACGGGCGCCCGTCGCGACGTTTCGCTGGCGATCACCGGGATGACCTGCGCGACCTGCGCGGGCCGCGTGGAAAAAGTTCTGTGCGAATTGCCCGGCGTCGAGGCCAGCGTCAATCTCGCGGCGGAGCGCGCCGAGGTTTCCTTCGATCCTCGTCTCGTGTCGCCCGGGGCGCTCGCGGGCGCGGTCGCGGAGGCGGGCTATGGCGTGGCCCATGAAACACGCGAACTGAAGATCGGCGGCATGACCTGCGCGACCTGTTCCGGCCGCGTTGAAAAGGCCTTGCGCGCCGTGCCGGGCGTGACCCTCGCCGAGGTCAATCTGGCGACGGAAAAGGCCTCCGTCGAGGGTATTTCCGGCCTGCTGCGCCCGGCCGATCTCGTCGCCGCGGTCGTCGAGGCGGGATACGAGGCGGAGCTTCTCACCGGCGATTCGGCGCGGGACGCGGAACTCGCGGCGCGCGACGAGGCGCGCCAGCGCGCCGAACTCGCGCGTGTCGTCGTGGCGCTGGCGCTGTCGGCGCCGCTGATGGCGCCGATGCTCGGCTTGCCCTTGCCCCCCTGGGCGCAGCTTGCCTTCGCGACGCCCGTGCAATTCGTCATCGGCTCGCGTTTTTATGTCGCCGCGTGGAAATCGCTGCGGGCGGGAACCGGCAACATGGATTTGCTCGTGGCGATGGGCACGTCCGTCGCCTTCGCCTACAGCGTCTGGCTGATGTTGCAACCGCATGTGCACCATCTTTATTTCGAGGGCGCCGCCGTGGTGATCGCTCTCGTGACGCTCGGCAAATGGCTTGAGACGCGCGCCAGGCGCTCGACCACCGCCGCGATCCGTTCGCTGATGGCGCTGCGCCCCGAAACCGCGCGCGTCGAACGCGCGACGGGCGAAATCAGCCTGCCGGTCTCGGCGGTGGCGCGGGGCGACATCGTCGTCGTGCGGCCGGGCGAGCGGCTGCCGGTCGACGGGAAAGTCCTCTCCGGCGCCAGCGCCGTCGATGAAAGCCTCGTCACCGGCGAGAGCCTGCCCGTGGAAAAGCACTCCGGCGACCCCGTCACGGGCGGCTCCATCAACGGGCAGGGGCTGCTGCGCGTCTCCACGACCGCCACGGGCGACCAGTCGACCCTCGCCAAAATCATCGCTCTCGTCGAGCGCGCGCAGGCGAAAAAGGCGCCCGTGCAAAAGCTCGTCGATCGCGTGTCGGCGGTCTTCGTGCCGACCGTTCTCGCCATCGCGCTCGCGACGTTTCTGGTCTGGTGGCTCTGGCTCGGCGATGTCGCTGGCGGCCTGCTGGCGGCGGTGTCGGTGATGGTCATCGCCTGTCCCTGCGCCCTCGGCCTCGCGACGCCCACGGCCTTCATGGTGGGCACCGGCGCTGCGGCGCGCGCGGGCATTCTCATCCGCGACGCGGGCGCGCTCGAGCTGGCGCGCGAAATCGACATGGTCGTGCTCGACAAGACGGGCACGCTGACCGAGGGCAAGCCCTCCGTCACGGAAATCCTCGCCGCGCCGGGCGTCGCGGCGGAGGAGGTGCTGCGCCTCGCCGCGAGCGCGGAGCAGGGGAGCGAACACCCCCTCGCGCGGGCGATTCTGGCGCGCGCCGCGGGGCTCGATCTTCCCCCCGTGGCGAATTTCACCAGCCGCCCCGGCGAAGGCCTGCTCGCCAGCGTCGGCGAGCGCCGCGTCGCCGCCGGCAATCGCCGGTTGATGCAGTCCCTGTCCGTGGACACCGGAGCGCTCGCGAACAAGGCGGGCGCGCTGGAAGAAACGGGCGCGACGGTGATGTGGATCGCCGACGCGGACCGGGGCGCGCTGCTTGGCGTCGTCGCCGTGTGCGACAAGATCAAGCCGGCGTCGAAACGCGCCGTCGCGGGCCTCGGGGCCATGGGCGTCTCGACGCTGCTGCTCACCGGCGACAACGAACGCACGGCGGCGGTCGTGGCGCGCGAAACGGGCGTGTCGCGCGTCCTCGCGGGCGTGTTGCCGGCGGACAAGGCGCGCGAAATCGAGCGCTTGCGCGCGGAAGGCCGCCACGTCGCCATGGTCGGCGACGGCGTCAACGACGCGCCGGCCCTCGCCGCCGCCGATGTCGGCATGGCCATGGGCACGGGCGCCGACGTGGCGATGAATGTCGCGGGCGTCACGCTGATGCGTGGCGATCCCATGCTGATCGCCGACGCGATCTCGATCAGCCGCGCCACGACCAGCACCATCCGGCGCGGTCTGTTCTGGGCTTTCGTTTACAACGTGGTGGGGATTCCGCTCGCGGCGATGGGGTTGATGACGCCCATGCTCGCGGGCGCGGCCCTGGCGGCGTCCTCGGTCAGCGTCGTCGCCAGCGCGCTCTGGCTGCGCCGCTGGAAACCATCCGGCGCGGCCTGAAACATATCCGTCCACACGCTTCGTTTACCCGGGACCGGCACACTCGTTTTTGAGTTGAGTGGCTTCGGGGTTGCGTATGGCGTTTCCTGCCGGTCTTGTCGGCGAGTTTGGTGTTGGTGTTGGCGTTGGGGACGTGGCGGGGCTTGCTCTGCTCGTCCCGCAACTCAACCTGCTGCTGTCCGCGGGCGGCGGCGTCGGGGCGCGTCCCGCCGATCATGAAATCTGGTTTTCCTCGACGAGCTGGCAGGCCACGAGTCGCGCCGCCTTCGATGAAACGCTGGGTGCGCTGGCGCGCCTGACGCGTCACTCTTCCGTGCCGCCGCTCTCGATGTCCGCCTGGTTCGACGGACTGCGCGCCCGGATCGCCCGGGATTTCGCGGCGAGCGACGCCTGTGTCCTGCTCGCGCCCACGGCCGCGGACGCCCGCGCCCGCGCCCGCGCCATCGCCCGCGCGCTGCTGCGCCGGCGCGTCGTCGAAATCGCGACGAGTCCCGCCGAAAGCACGGGCTTCGCGCCCTGCGAACGCGACGGCGCCGTCACTCTCGTCGTCGATCTGCGCGAGCGTTCCGGCGAACCGCGCGACCAGGCCAGCATCGACTTCGACGCTCTCCAGCTCGCCGAGGCGTCGCTGGAATCCGGCGCCGCCCTGTTGTTTCACCTTCTCGACACCTCGAAAACGGGGCTCGCCGGCGTCAGCCGCGACGCCGCGCGCGCGGTCGCGAGCGCCGCGCCGGGCAGGGCGCTGGCGCTCGTCGACGCGAGCGAGGGCCGCGCCAGCCCGAATGAATTGCGCAACGATCTCGCCCGTGGCCGCATGGTGCTCGTCAGCGGATCGCAATTCACCGGCGGTCCGCCGCACGGCGCGGCCCTGCTGTTGCCGGACGCCATGGCGGAGGAACTGGCGGCGACGCCGGGCGCCATCGAGGGCGCGCCCGCCTGCGCGCGCTACGACGCGCCGCTGGATTTACGCGCGCTGCTCGCGCCACCCCCCGGCACGACCGCGGACATTGGTCTCGGGCTGCGCTGGACGGCGGCCCTCGCCGAACACGCGCGCTACCGCGCCGTCGATCCCGATCTTCGCCGGCGGGTGCTCGAAACCTTCTCCCGCAAGGCGCGCGCCATGGCGGCGCGGTTCCCGTTCCTGAGCGTCGATGCTCCCGCGCCCGGCGCGGAGGACGATCCGCCGCGGCAAAGCATCGTCGCGCTGATCTGTCTCGCGCCGCCCGGCGCCGGGAGCGCCATGCAACAGGCCGCCGCCCTCCGCGAGGCGCTCGCGCGTCCCCTCGCGGGCTTTCCCGGCGACGCGATCTGCCACGTCGGCCATCCCGTGCCCGTCGGACGGCGCGCCGCTCTGCCGGTTTCCGCCTCGGCGCCGCTGGTGAGCGCGGTGGCGCGGCGCGTCGAAACCGGCGTCTCCTTCGAGCGCGCCATGGCCCCGCCGCTGCGCGATCTCGCGACGCTGCTTCGCAAGTGGGAAGCCATCGCGGGGTGAATTGCCCCGCGCGAGGGCGCCCCGCCGTCTCGACGCCATTTGACCGGGTCAGGCCGCCTCGCGCGCTTCTTCCAGCGCCGCGCAGGCCCGCGCGATGTCGCCGGCGAGGCCGAGCACGAGAGCGGGCTCCGGCAGCCTCTGTTCCGCGCGCGCCACGCGTTCGATTTCGCTCGCGCTGGCCGCGACGCGCGCCGCGCCGATCGTCAGGCTCATCGACTTCAGCGCGTGCGCGGCGGCGCCAAGCGCGGAAAGATCGCCTGCCTCGAAAGCGCTGGCGATGGCGGTCGCGGATTTCGGCGCGTGGCTCGCGTAGAGGCCGATCACCCTCCGCGCGAAATCCGGCGACTGCTGTCCCCGCAGATTGCCGAGCGCTTCGGGGTCGATGACGGGATTGGCGCCGGCGTCCGCGTCCGCTGGCGCGGCCGTCGGCTCCTCCGCCCGCGGCGCCAGATGGGCGGCGAGAATTTCACCAAGCTTCGCGATGGAAAACGGCTTGTGAAGCACGCCGTCCATGCCAACCTCTTTCCACAGGTCCGCGCCGGCGCCGATGACATGCGCGGTCAGCGCGACGACCGGCGTGCGGCGCCCGCCGGCTTCCGCCGCGCGAATGCGGCGCGTCGCCTCGAATCCGTCGAGGCCCGGCATGGAGCCGTCCATCAGCACGAGATCGTAGGCGCGCGCGTCGCAGGCCTCCACCGCCCGCAAGCCGTCCTCGACCACGTCCGGCGTGACGCCGAAACGGCCCAGCGCCTCGATGGCGACTTCGCGGTTGACCGGACTGTCGTCGGCGACGAGCACGCGCGCGCCGGCAAAATCCTGGCGCGCGGCGGCGACGACCTGTTGCGCGGCGCGGGCGGGCGCCTCGCCTTTCGCCAGGCTCGCCAGCAGGGAAAGAAATTCACCGCGCGCCACGGGCGCCGCCAGCGTCATGTCGGCGAGGCCGCGCGCGAGGCAGCGGTCCGCCGCGGACTCGCCGATTTCCGCCAGCGCGACGACGAAGGGCGAACGGCTCGACCGGGCGAGCGCCGACGTTTCGAGAATGTCCGCGTCCGCGATCACGAGACGGGCGCCGGCGATGTCGGCCGCGGCCGGGGCCTCCATGACGACGGCGTCGAGGCCGCTTTCGCGCAGATAACAAGCGAGCACGCCGGCGCTGACCGGCGCGCGCATGGCGAGGATCGCGCGGCCCTCGCATCGCGGAGCGGGAGAGGCGGCGGGCGCGCCGGCGTCCGCGCAATCGAGGCTGAAGGCGAAGGTCGAGCCCTTGCCGACCTCGCTCGTCGCGCCGATCTCGCCGCCCATCGCGCCCACGAGCCGCTGGCAGATGGCGAGGCCGAGGCCGGTGCCGCCATAGCGCCGCGTGGTGGACTGGTCTGCCTGCGAAAACACCTCGAAAACGCTGGCGATCTTGTCGGCGGGAATGCCGATGCCCGTGTCGACGACCGCGAAACGGATCGCGCCGGCGCGCGCGGGGTCGCGGGAAATCCGCAACTCCACGCCGCCTTTTTCGTTGAATTTCAGCGCGTTGTTGACGAGGTTGCCGAGCACCTGGCCGAGTCGCACGGGATCGGCCTCGATCCTCGCGGGCACGTCGAGATCGACGCGCGCGGCGAGGTCGAGCCCCTTCGAGCGCGCGCGTTCGTGGAACAGGCTGACGACGGTTTCCGCGCATTCGGCGGGATCGACGGCGAGCGTTTCGAGTTCGAGCTTGCCCGCCTCGATTTTCGAGAAGTCGAGAATGTCGTTGATGATCGCGAGCAGGCTCTGCCCGGAGCGCGCGACGACCTCCGCGTAGCGCCGCGCGCGCGCCGGCAGGTCGCTCGACGCCAGCAGCTCCGCCATGACCAGCATTCCGTTCATCGGCGTGCGGATTTCGTGGCTCATCGTCGCGAGGAATTGCGATTTCTGCGCGTTGGCGTCCTCCGCCGCGTCGCGGGCCGCCACGAGATCGACGGTGCGTTCGGCGACTTCCTGTTCGAGATGCTCCCTGTGCGCCGCGAGCCGCCCGTCGCGCTCGCGGATGTCCTGCAACATGGCGTTGAAGCCGTTCGTCAGCAGGCCGATCTCGCCCTTTTCCGCCGCCGCGACGTTGACGGAATAATCGTGCCGGTCGCGGACGTTCTTCATCGCGCCCGAAAGCGCCGCCAGCGGCCCCGTGATCGACGCCTGCATTCGCAACGCCACCGCGAGGCCGAGGATCAGCGCCACCAGCGAACCGGCGAGCGTCGAAACGAGCGCGCCCCACAACCTCGGTGGCAAGTCCGCGGTCGTGGCCAGCAGGGTGAGTTCTCCGACGCGCGCCCCCGCGCGCACGACGGGCACGGAAAGTTCGACAGAGCGGCTGGCGACGATGTCGAGCACGGAAAGATCCGCGCGCGCCTCGTCGAGCACGAGGTCGCCGACGAGTTGTTCGGTGGCGCCGAGGTCCGCGAGGTGGCGTCCGGCGGCGTCGCTGACGGCGACGTAAGTGATGGTGTCGATGCGACCGATGGCGCGAATGGCTTCGTGAATGGCGCCGCCGTCGTTCTCGGCGACGCCGCGCGCCGCCGAGGAAGCGAGGACGTGCGCCGTCGAAAACAGCGTCTCGCGCTTCTGCGCGCCATAGCGCGCGGCGGCCTGCCAGAGCGACAGCGAGCCGACGGTCACGGACGCGACCGCGACAGAAGTCACCACGAGCAGCGCGAGGCGGGCCCGGATCGTGTGGCGGAAGGCGAGGGAGGGCATGGCTGGCGCTGATCCTTTTACATCCCTGAAACTGCGCCGGTTTTCGTAAGATTTCTCTAATGGGCCGCTACCGGTCGAGCGCGACGCTGGACGCGCGGTTCCCGAGCCCGTCCGGGACCGGGGCGAGGCTCGCGCCATAATTGGAGTTGAGCACGAGATTCGGACTGGAGATCATGCTGACGTTGTTCGCGACGATAATCGTGTAGGCCGACTGGTCCGCCACCGGATTGGGCGAGCCGATCGTCAGGTTTCCCTTTGGTAAATAAATCGTTCCGAGCAGGTTGTGCGCGTGCGCGCTGTAGATCACGTGCGGAATCCCGGTGATCGCGGTTTTCGCGTCCTCCCAGACGAGAATTCCGGCCATCGGGCCCGTGACGGGCGCGGAAAGATCGATGTTCGACCCCGCGATGAACGCCAGGACGCTCAGCGGCCCGGTCATGTAGATGCCGACGTCCGAGCCCTTGAGCGTCGCGTCGAGGCTCACCGTCAGCGGTCCGTCCTTCATCACGTAGACGCCCGGGCTCATTGTCACCCGGGCGCCCAGGGCGAGGTTGAGGCCGCCGCAATAGGTTCCGGGCAGGATGGCGTGCGAACCGAGGGGAATGACGGCGTTGACATAGTCGCAAGACCCGGAGACCGGCGGCGGTGGACGGCCCTGAAGCGGATCGGCGAGCGCCGGACAGTCGCTCCGCGGCATGGGCGAAAAGTTCAGCGACGAGCCGAGCACGCCACCGGCGGAACAGGTGAAATCGCTGGTGATTCGCGATGTGTCGGAGGCGGCGACGCCGGTCGGGGACGCCGCGTTGGAATAAATCGAGCATGAACTGGCGGTGACTTTCGAGGCGAGCGACGCGTTGAGGCCGGAGGCCGCCGCCCGGTCGAGGCTCAGGAGACAAAGCGGCGAGCCGCCGAGCACGCGGGCCCTCGCGTTGACGCGAACGGTGGCGAAGGGCAGGCCAAGCGATTGCGGCAGCACCGTCGCCACGTTTTCCGCCAGGGTCACGGACACGTTGCTCCGGTCGGCGGCGACCACCGTCGTCACCGACGGAGCCGCCGGAAGGGAGGCCGCGCTCGCGGAGACCGCGTTGAGGACGACCTGCGCGATGACCGGATCGCTGGAATTGCCGAGGCGCAATTCGCGCGCTCCCGTCAGCGCCGCCTGATCCGCCAGGTTTTGCAGGATGGTTTTCGATCGAGTCCAGTTGGCGTAGTCCAGCGCGAGGCCGGTCGCGCCGAGCAACGCCGGAGTCGCCAGCGCGAGAACGACGGCGACATTGCCCGAGGTGTTTCGCCGGAAGCCCGTGATGGTTTTCTGGCCGGGTGCCTTCGGGTCCATGAAGCCGGTGATCCGCGACGGGAAGTCTCGCTCGACGTGCGATATTTTGCCGTGCCGGCGATAAAAAACACCTGGTTTCCGGGGGGTCGCGCCAGCGCGGCGATCACGAAATCGTCAACGCGTCGAGAGCTTTCGCGGGGAGGGGCCGCGGCCGCCGCCGGTCCTTAACGGAATAGCAAGGCTTCGTGGCGCTACACTGGCTTTGCTTTTAGTTGATTTCTCGCGGGTCGAATATGAGTTCGGAAGCCGAATTCACCTATGTTCTCCAGGGCGACCTGCGAATCCTCGTCACCGACGACGATCCGATCATGCGTGAATTCGCGTCTGTCTATCTTTCCACGCCAACCGTGAACGTCGAGACCGCCGATTGCGGCGAGGCGGGCCTCGCCCGCCTGCGCAGCCAGCATTTCGATCTGGCGCTCGTCGATCTCGACATGCCCGGGATCAGCGGGTTTGAAATGCTGGAGCATATCCGCGCCAATCCGCGCCTGCGCGATCTGCCGGTCGTCATCGTCACCAGCAACGAGGACATGGCCTCCATCGACCGGGCCTACGCGCTCGGCGCCACGTCCTTCGTGACCAAGCCGGTCAACTGGCGTTTGCTCGCCTATCAGCTCCGTTTCGTGCTGCGCGCGCAACGCGCGCTGGCCGCGTGACCGCCGTCCGTCCACTCGAACGCCTTCGCGCCTTCGCCGGGTGCGTCCGGGGCGGCCTCGCGACGACCTTCGCGATCGCCTTCCCCGTGCTCGCCTTTGGTCTCGGAATTTCCATCGACTACGCCAATCTGCTGAAAAGCAAAGCCCTGCTGCAACAGGCCGCCGATTCGGCGGCGCTCGCCAGCGCCCGCGAGTTGCGCGTGGGTTCGACCAGCGACACGGTCATCGCCAACGTCGCCAGCAACGTGGCGCTCGCGGGCCTCTCCGCCGCCCCCTTCGCCGGCACGGCGGTCGTCTCCGCCAGCATTCTGGGCGCCGGCTCCGCGGTCCGGGTGACGCTGGGCGCCGATATCAAGAGCCTGATGGGCGGCTTGCTGGTCCCCGAGACCAAACATGTCACGGTCAACGCCACCGCGCGGATGATGGGCGGCGCCCCGATCTGCGTCATCGCGCTGGACCCCTCCGCGAACAAGGCGCTCAACCTCGACAAGAACGCCCGGCTGACGGGCGTGAACTGTGCGGTCTATTCCGATTCCACACACACGAATGGAATTGGCACGAAGGACAGCGCCATCGTGACGGCGGCCCTGATCTGTTCATCAGGCGGCGTGCAGAACAGCTCCAATGGAATGACCCCGGCGCCGCAGACCGATTGCCCGGCGATTCCCGATCCGCTCGCCGCGCGATCGGGACCGACCGTGGGCGGCTGCAACCAGACCGGTCTGGTGATTTCCTCCGGAACGCAATCGCTCAATCCCGGCGTCTATTGCGGCGGCCTCAGGGTGACGGGTGGCGCGGTCGTCAATCTCAATCCCGGAACCTTCATCATCAAGGACGGGCAATTGACCGTGGACAATAATTCCACGCTGACGGGAACCGACGTCGGGTTTTATTTCACCGGCGCCGGGGCCAGCCTGAACTTCGCCGGCGGAGCCAACACCATCAGTCTTTCCGCCCCCGTGAGCGGCCTGCTCGCGGGGCTGCTGTTTTTCGAGGACCGGAGCGTCGCGGCGGGGCAAACCCACGTCATTCTGAGCGACAACGCCCGCACGCTGCTCGGCACGATTTACCTGCCGCGCGGCAAGCTCCGCGTCGCCGGCAACACGCCGGTGGCGGATCAGTCGGCCTACACGGTCGTCGTCGCCGACATGATCGAATTGTCCGAGGGCCCAAACCTCGTGCTCAACAGCAATTATGGCTCGACCAACGTTCCCGTGCCGGCGGGCGTCGGCCCCGGCGCGGTCGCCCTGCAACAATAGGGCGTCAGCAGGCCTTGCGGCGCTCGCCCTCGAGGCTCGCCGTGATGTCCTCCGCCGGAACCGGCTTTGAAAACAGGTAGCCTTGCAGGAAGTGGCAGCCGGCGGCGCGCAGGAATCGCTGCTGTTCGGGAGTCTCGACGCCTTCCGCGGTGACTTTCAGCCCCAGCGCCCGCGACAGCGCGACGACCGCGTGAATGATCGCCGCCGAGCCGATGATCTGGCATTCGTCGACGAAGCTCTTGTCGATCTTCACCTTGCTGAACGGCAGTTTGCGAAGGTAGGTGAGGGCCGCGTATCCGGTGCCGAAATCATCGAGCGCGACCGACATGCCGAGCGTGCGGAACTTGCGCAATTCCTGGATCGCCCAGTCGATATTGTCGAAATAGGCGCCTTCCGTCACTTCGATCTCGAGCCGGTTGAACGGAAGGCCCGCCGCGTCGGCGGTGGTTTTCACGAAATCGAAGAAGCCGGGATCGCGAAACTGGATCGGCGAGACATTGATGGCGATCTTGACGTCGCGCCAGCGCGCGCCGTCGCGGCAGGCGCGGCGCACGACCCAGGCGCCAAGCTCCTTGATCAGTCCCGATTTCTCGGCGAGCGGAATGAACAGCCGCGGCGGCACGAGACCGCGCTCGGGATCCTGCCAGCGCACCAGCGCCTCCACGCACTCCATGCGCGAGCCGTCGGCGGTCATTTCCGGCTGGTAATAGAGGACGAGCTGATCCTTCTGGATGGCGTCCTTCAGATCCTCGGCGGTGATGACGATATTGGGGGCCATCTGTGAACATTCCGGAATTCGCGGGAGACACGGAGCGCCTCCCGCGCGAGGAATATCACGCGGCCCGTTTCGGAGTTGTAAACCGCGTCGCCCGGCGGCGCCGCGGTTCACGTTCCCGGAGGGCTCGCCGGGGTCAGGCCGCCTTCGTTTCGTAGAGCGGGCGGTACTTGTCGCAGAGCGTCTTCCACTTCTCGGCCTTGCGCTTCTGCGCCGCGTCGACTTCCGGCGGGATTTCGAGGAACGGCGGACGCAGTGGACCCGGATCGACGTAACCGGCGTAGCGAATGGCGATTTTCGAGGCGGTTTCGCGCCAGGAGAGGTCCATCTTCACCGTGCCGGGAGGCGCGATGTCGAGCATGATCGCCTTCGCGCCTTCCTCGTCGCCGCGCGCGACGGCGTCGCGCAGGGCGAAGAACGGCCCCGGACCCAACCAGGAATAGATGGACCAGAAGCCCGAGGCGCCCAGCGACGTGGAGGGAATGATTTGCAACTGGTTCACCATGATCGCGATCTTGCCGCGCACGATCTGGTCGAGCTTGATCAGCGTCATCGGCTCGCGGTGGCTGTCCTTCATGCCGACGATCTGCGGAATCTTGACGAACTCGGGGAACAGCTCGACCTGCAACGTCACGTTGTGCAGGGCGGGGTTGTGATAGAGCAGCATGTTGAGCTTGGGGAATTCCTTCGCCATGTCCTGGATGAAGCGAAGCGCGTTCGCCTGCGAGGACGGGAAGTAATAGGGAATGCCGATCAGCACGCCATCGGCCTTCGTCTGCGCCACGACCTTCATGCGCTCGTGGGTCTCGCGCGCGTTCGGCGCGGTGACGCCGATGAACAGCGGCGCGCGCTGCTTCATCACGGCGGCGGATTCATTGGCGATGACCGCGAATTCGTCGGGCAGCAGCGCGTGGCACTCGCCGAAACTGCCGGTGGTCGAGACCACGTTGGCGCCGTCGCGCACCATGCGGTCGAGGCCGGCGTGCAGACGGGGAATGCTGATTGTGTTTCGGGCGCGGATGTCCGCCGCCTCGTCGGTGGCGAAGGCGGGCATCATCGCCATCATGCCGCCGATGTCTTTTGCCGTGAGCATTCGGGTTCTCCCTTGATGAATGTCAAATTATAGGCGGGGCGCGGGCGCCCCGCAATGGGCCGCCGGTCAGGGCAGTCCGGCGATCGCGCGCGCCTCGCCGGTCAGCTCGAGAATGTGGATGCCGGTGTTGGCGCGGTCCACCACGTAGATGTAGCCGCGGTCGTCGGTCTCCACGTTGTTGCTCTGGATGGCGATCTTGCACTTCTCGGCCTCGCCGTCCTTCACGCAGCGCTTGTAGGTGTCCTTCGTGATCGACGGGATGAAATAGCCGACCTCGACGGGCTGGTAGGGGTTGCGCACGTCGAGCACGCGCAGGCCCGCGTTGAAGAAGGTGATCATCGCGAGCTTTTTGTAAAAGACCGGCGCCATGCTTTCGTTCGAGGAATGCGAGCCGAAGCGGCCGCCGCGCTGACAGAAGTCGCCGCTCTTTTCCGGCACGGTCCAGTTGGAGACGATCATCGGCGTCTTCTCGACGGTCACGTCGGCGAACCACACCATTTGCCTCGGTTCGCGGCATTCGTTGGCGAGCTCCTCGTTGACGATCATCACGAAGTCGCGGGTCTGCCCGTCCTTGTCGCGATTGAACTCGGACACTGGCATCCGCGGCATCGGAAACGTCGTGTGCGCGCCCATCAGCGAAGAGAGTTGCAGACGGCCGACCTCTGGATAGAGCAGGTTTTCGGCGGTGGGCTCCGGCGGACCCTTCAGCAGTTTCTCGCGGTCGAGAATTTGCAGCATTCCATCCTTGTTGGTGCCGTAACCCATGTAGACGCGGTTGGCCGACGGCCCGAGCGAAAAAGCGCCGTGCAGATACATGGGGATGAAGCCCGTCGAGGCGGGATCCTGTCCGTGCAGGCCGAAGTCGCGGATCTTGACGGGTTTCGCGGGGTCCGAGAGGTCGTAAATCTGCGTCATGCGCGGCACGCGCCAGCCGGGCGCGCCGGAGACGAGATAGGCGATGCCCGTGTCGCATTCCCAGAAATTCTTGTGCGTGCCCTTGAGGCCGCCAAGGCGGGTGACGAGGGCCGGCTTCGCGGGATCGGTGACGTTCCAGATTTCATGCGCTGAATTGCCGAACACGCGCAGCATGTAGACGATGTTCTTGTCCGCCTTCGGCAGCACCTTGCCATCGCAGATGCGCACCATCTGGGCGCCGCCGGCCTCGTCGAGCCCTTCCTCGCCGGGAATGTGCGCGAGATAGACGGGATTTTTCGGATCGGTCACGTCGAGGATCGAGGTGCCGTTGAATTCCGCCTGCCCGTTGAGCGGATTGACCGGCTTCGGCGTGTCCGCCGTGCCGCCGTGATGGCCGACATAGGCGATATAGCGGTCGCCCTGCTTCTGGATCACCGGCTGGTAGGCGCTGCGCGCCTGCAGGTTGTTCATGCCCAGGAGGCGCGTGTTGCGCGCCTCCGGCGGATCGCCGATTTTCGGCGCGTTTTGCGCGAGGGCGGGGGACGACGCGGCGCAGGCGAGCCCCAGCGCGAGAGCGCGCTTTCGAAAAGCGTTCGACATGACGTTTCCTTCCCTCGCGGGGGTAATTCACCTTCGGGCGTCGCGCGCCCTGTTGTCAGCGCCCCGAGTCCATCACGGATTTGGCGGGCGGTAAAGTCCGTCGCTCAGCGGCTGCAGGCGGCTCCGCCCAGCACGCAGAATTTCGCGCAATGGGGGTGGTTGAGGGCGACGGGGCGCGCCGCCCCGGCGAGCGTCGCTCCGAGTTCGAACGCCTCGTCGTAGGCGATCAGCGTGCAGGCGAGCACGGCGGGGCCGGCGGCCCCCTTGCGTTTGACCACCATGCGCGAGGACGCGCACATCACGTCGCGGGGCGACTTGCCCAGTATGTCCCAGCAACGACCGGTGATTTCCGGCACGTCGGCCCGCGCGTCCATTTCCGGAAACAGCACGAGCGAGACGGGATCGTTCGCGTCGAGGCCGACGCCGATGTCCTCGAAGAGTCGGCCGTAGCCGGCGCGCACCACGCCCTCGGCCTCGCCCGAATAGAGCCGTCCGGCGACGTCGATCCTGAATCCGTTGCGGGCGAGCCAGGCGAGCCCCTCGATCGCCGGTTTCCAGCTTCGCCGCCCGCGTTCGAGCTCGTGCAGTTCGCGCGTGTAATGATCGATGGAGACGCGCAGGGTCAGCCGGTCGCCATGCGCCTCGCGCAGCTCCAGCAATTCGGCGGCGTAACGGCGCATCGGCTTCATCGCGTTGGTGAGCACCAGCGCGTGAAAGCCGCGCGACAAGGCGTCGTCGAGCATCCGCGGCAGGTCGCGGTTCATGAAGGGTTCGCCGCCGGTGAAGCCGATCTGGGTCGTCGGCAGCCCGTCGCGCTGGATTTCATCGAAATAAACGGCGACCTCGGCGGCGGAAATACAGGCGAGCCGGTCGTTGCGTGGCGTCGATTCGATGTAGCAGCCGGAACAGGCGAGGTTGCAGAGCGTGCCCGTGTTGATCCACAGCGTCTCGAGTTTTTCGAACGCGACTTGCGCGCGGGCCTCGCCGCTGGCGGTGCGCTCCGGGTCGACGAACTTGCCGGGCGCGAGCGGCGCGGGAACGCTGTCGCTGGGCCAGAACGTCGTCGCTTCCGGCGCGTTGGCCGCGCGCCGCCACTCGACGCGGCCGGGTTGCAGCGGCTTGCCCGTTTGCTTGAGTTCGGCTGGCGGAAGCACGTCGCACGAGGGCCACAGGCCGGTTTCGAGCGCGGTCGCGTAGTCCTCCGGCAGCCCGTTCGCCCGCATGGCGCGAGCCGCGCCCTCGTGATCGTAGTCGAGCGCCAGGTGTTCGATCGTCACCGTGCGCGCCCGCGCGCCGGGCGTGAACACGCTGAACCAGACGCGCGGCGTGCCGTCGTTGGCGGGCATGCCGATGGCGCCCGGATTGTGCCAGAGACGACCGTCAATGATTTGCGAGAAGGGCAGGCCGCAATGGCCGCCAATGACGCCGTCGGCGCCGGTTTCGTCGATGTCGCGGGCCTTCACGCGCGCCGGCGTCGAGGCGAAGACGAAGCGGTTGATCGAGCCGGGGCTGCCGTGAACCACGGTGAGTTTCAGCCCGGCGATCTCCACGTCGAGGCGGCGGGGCAGGGCGCCCATCCAGGCGCGCGCCTCGTCGTCGAGTTCGTTGCTGGCGTGAGCGTACCAGCTCCGCGCCAGCCGGTCGCAGGCCGTGTCCGGCGCGTAGCCGCAGCCGCAATCGTCGGCGCGCGCGGCGAGTTGCTCCTCGCAATTGCCCATCACCACGCGCACGCCCGCCGCGCGCACGAGTTCGACGCAGCCGCGCGGATCGCCGCCATAGGCCACGACGTCGCCGGTGCAGACGATCCGGTCCGGCGGAATGCCGCGACGCCGCGCTTCCGCCAGGACGGCGCGCGTGGATTCCAGATTGGAATAAGGTCCGCCAAAAACGAGGAGCGGCGCGTCAATCGAGGAAACAATGCTCATGGCGCCTGATAATCGAACGATTCTCGACTCGCGAGCCCGATCCCCCGGCCTCACGGACATGTGACGGGACGCGGAACCCCGGGCTCCCGTTTCGCGGGCGGCGAGAGGGACGCCTGACTCGAGCAATGGATTGGGGAAATTGGCCCATGTCAACCGGGAAGGGCGCGCGGGCGTCGCGGCGCCTTGCCCTCGCGGCGGCGTGATCGGGACGGCGACGATTTCCTTCGGCCAGCAAATGCCGAAAGCCGACGCGCGCCGCGCCAGCGAGGCGACGCTCGCCCGCGATCTCTTCCTCGCGCCCGGTTCGTCGCCCGTCGTTTATCCGGCCGCGGGCTGTCGCGCGACGACGAAGGAAAACGGCGCGAGGCTCGCGATCGCCGACAATGATCCAGCGCAACTCGATTCCATCGCCGGTCTCGTCGTGCGCGATGACATCGGCGGCGTGCTTTGGCCCTTCATAGAGCCGGATTTTTGAGTTTGTCGCTCTATCCACAAGCCAGTCGCGCACAAACGCCGCATTTGGCCTTGGACAACCGTCGCCAGGTGTTATTCTTAACTTGTAATTCCGGCGCGATGTGATTCGATGGTGGCGCGGCGGACGTTCTGATTGCGGCAGCGCGTCCAGGACGAATTGGGGGCGATTTCGTGGACAGGCAAGATCCATTCTCTCAAGGTCCGGGCGCTGGCGCCGGACAGGACATCGGGGAGCGCCCGCTCGATCTCGTCGAGATCGCCGGACGGATCAAGTGGTTCGATGTCGCCAAGGGCTATGGCTTCATCGTGCCCGACGATGGCGGCTCCGACATCCTCCTGCACGTGACGGTCCTTCGCCGCGACGGCTACCAGACCGCGCCGGAAGGCGCCCGTATCGTTTGCGAGGCGCAGCGTCGCGTGAAGGGCATGCAGGTGTTCCGCCTGCTGTCGCTCGACGAATCGACCGCCATCCATCCCGCGCAACTCGCCGCGCCGCGCACCCACGTTCAGGTGGTGCCGTCGGGCGGTTTTGAAATCGCCGTCGTGAAATGGTTCAACCGCGTGCGCGGCTTTGGCTTCGTGACCCGAGGCGAGGGCACGGAAGACATTTTCGTGCACATGGAAACCCTTCGCAAATATGGCATCGCCGATCTCAAGCCGGGCGACAGTCTGCTGGTGCGTTTCGGTCCCGGCGGCAAGGGTCTGATGGCGGCGGAAGTGCGTCCCCTTGGCGCGACCCTGCCGTCCTCCCACTGACCGGCGACTTTTCGCTTCGCCCGCCTCCGGAAAGATGCGAGAATAATCCGCCCCGCCGCCACGGGCGGGGTGTTTTGTGACAACCGGAGTTCCCTGCGCATGGCGGGTTCGTCTCGATTTCGCGGAGTCGCTCGCGCGTTCGCCATAGGCCTCTTCGCGGCGGCGCCTCTCGCCGGCGTTTACGCCCAGGCCCTGCCGAAGACGCAGGAGGAGAAAAGCGCCGAGCCGCTGACCATCGTCACATCGGGCGGGCCAAGGGCCTTCTCCGTGGAGGTCATGCGCACGGACGAGGAACGGGCGCGCGGCCTGATGTTCCGCCGCTTCCTGCCCGCCGACCGCGGCATGCTCTTTGACTTCAAGACGGAACAGAACGTCCTGATGTGGATGAAAAACACCTATATCCCCCTCGACATGGTGTTCATCGCCCGCGACGGGCGCGTGATCAGCGTCGCCGAAAACACCGAGCCTCTGTCGGAGCGCACGATCGCCTCGGGCGGACCGGCCTTCGCGGTGCTCGAGGTCAACGCGGGCACGGCGGCGAAACTCGGCGTCAAGGCGGGCGACCGGGTCGAACATTCGCTGTTCAGGCGCTGACGACGACTTTGCTTGTCCGGCGGGCCGCCCCATGGTAGCAGCCGGTCGCGCCGGTGGCCGCAATCGGGGTATAGCGCAGTCTGGTAGCGCGTCTGCTTTGGGAGCAGAAGGCCGCAGGTTCGAATCCTGCTACCCCGACCAGCCGGTCGGCGCGGACCGGGTCCGGATCACGGTGACGAAAGACGGGTGTCGATCATGAGCGCACGCATCTACCAGCCCTCGAAGACGGCGACGCAGTCGGGCGCCGCCAAATCCCGTCGCTGGCTGCTCGAGTTCGAGCCGGAGAGCCCGCGCGAGATCGAGCCGCTGATGGGCTGGACCAGTTCCGGCGACATGAACGCCCAGGTGAAGCTCTGGTTCGACACGAAGGAAGAGGCGATCGCCTACGCGGCCCGAAAGGGCGTCGCCGCGACGGTCGAGGAGACCGCTCCGAAGGTCCGCAAGACGCAGGTCTATTCCGACAATTTCAAAACGAGCCGCGTGGGGCAGTGGACCCATTGACGCGGCGCGCGAGTCTGGCCCCATAGCTCAGCTGGATCAGAGCAGCCGCCTTCTAAGCGGCAGGTCGCAGGTTCGAGCCCTGCTGGGGTCGCCATCCGATTGCCGGCCCGGTTTCCGACGCATGCGAAAACCGGTGGCGAGCCGGGATTGTTGTCCCGCTATTCGATTTCGATGAACGTTTGCTTCGTGGAGCCTGTCGGGCGGTCTTCGTAGGGAATCCAGGCGATCCGGGCCGCGAAGCCGATCGAGGCCAGCGCGCGCACGGCGAGCGAATCCCCGCCGAAATGGCCGGTCACTCCGTGTTCGAAGAGCTTTTCGAGCGCCTCCGCCAGTCTGTCGCCCTGAAGTGCGATTTCCGGGCCGCTGTCGCCCCTGGCCTTGCGGGCGTGACGCTCGATTGCGCTCATCGCGTCGTCGAACGCGAGATTAAGTCGCTCAAGCTCCCATGCGTGAAAGCCGGACGTGTTTTCGTCGGTAAACCTTGCCATGGCCGCCGCTCCTCCCCCGGGACGTCGAGAGAATGCTCCAGGGGGCTGCCTTTGTCCACGAACAGGCGCGGCGCGCCCGGGCCTGCTTTATCCGGCGGTTTCGTCCTTGCCGGGCGTCGCGTCCGCCACCGGCTCGCGCCGGTCGAACCACGATCCGATTTCCTCGACCGTGATGGTCTCCTCGTCCGGCCCTTCGATGGCCGTGATGTCGTGCGGCCCCTGCGCGATCTCCCACGCCGCCTCGAAAGCCGCCTCGCGCGAGGGCAGTTCCGGCGACATGAGTTCGTGGTTCAGTTCGCGGTCGATGTATCGGACATGCCAGCCCATGGGAGGTCTCCGGTCGATGAAGGGAGCGGCGCTTTCGGCGGCGCGCGCGTTTTTCTTATACCACCATATGCGCGGGCGACGCGCGGTCCTTGCGCGGGATCACGGAGTCCGGGTCGCGAAACACCGCGGGCGGCCCGCAGGCCGCCCGCTTCGCCTCGTTCAAATTTGCATTCCGCCTCACGAACACCCTGTCGTTGACCCGCACGTGTCGCACTTGAGGCACGTTCCGTTGCGCACCAGCGTGAAGTTGGCGCATTCCGGGCAGGCTTCTCCCACGTAGCCCTTCATGCGCGCCTCGGCCCTGCGGTCGGCGGCGATGTCGCGCGCCGCGACGGGCGCGGCGTGGGCCGCCGGCTTCTGCCAGTCGAGCGCCGCGAGGCCGCCGTCGTCGCGCAGGCCGACCGTTGGCGCGGCGCCTGTCTGCGCCCAGGGCGCGACATGGGCCTGGCCGTCGGTGCCGGTGCCCTGGACGAGCATCAGCTTGTCCTGCTTGCCGCGCACGAAACCCGAGGAGACGTAGGGCGTCGAGGATTGCGGCGCGCGGCCCTGGTCCTCGCCGCCGCCCAGCGCGGTGTTGCCGATGTCGTCGGGCGACACGTGCGCGAGATCGTTGCGGTGCAGGTAGGAGATGGCGAGTTCGCGGAACACGTAGTCGAGAATCGACGTGGCGTTCTTGATGGTGTCGTTGCCCTGCACGAGGCCCGCCGGTTCGAAGCGGGTGAAGGTGAAGGCGTCGACGTATTCCTCCAGCGGCACGCCATATTGCAGGCCGACGGAAATCGCGATGGCGAAATTGTTCATCAACGAGCGGAAGGCGGCGCCTTCCTTGTGCATGTCGATGAAGATTTCGCCAATGCGGCCATCCTGGTATTCGCCGGTGCGCAAATACACTTTATGGCCGCCGACGACGGCTTTCTGCGTGTAGCCCTTGCGCCGGTCGGGCAGGCGTTCGCGCTCGCGCTGGCGTTCGATCTGCACGCGTTCGACGACGCGCTCGACGATCCGCTCCGAGAGATTCGCGGCCTTCGCGGCGTTGCCGAGCTGCGTGAACGACTCGATCGCCTCGTCGTCCTCGTCCGCCTCGTCGACGATGAGTTGCGAATTCAGCGGCTGCGAGAGTTTCGAGCCGTCGCGATAGAGCGCGTTGGCCTTGAGGCCGAGCCGCCAGGAGAGCTTGTAGGCCTCCTTGCAATCCTCGACCGTGGCGTCGTTCGGCATGTTGATCGTCTTCGAGATCGCGCCGGTGATGAAGGGCTGCGCCGCCGCGAGCATGCGAATGTGGCTGTCGACGGAGAGATAGCGCTTGCCCGTGCGTCCGCAGGCGTTGGCGCAGTCGAACACGTGGTAATGATCGACCTTCAGGTGCGGCGCGCCTTCCAGCGTCATCGCGCCGCAAACATGAATGTTCGCGGCGTCGATCTCGGCCTTCGAGAAGCCGAGGAAGGGCAGCAGTTCAAACGCGGGATCGTCGAGCTTCTCGGCGGGAACCTTCAGCGCGCCGGTGAGGAAGTCCGCGCCGAGGCTCCACTTGTTGAAGACGAACTTGATGTCGAAGGCGCCGGCCAGCGTCTTCTCCAGCGCTTCGAGCTTTTCGCTCGTGAAGCCGCGCGCGGCGAGGGAGCCGTGATTGACGCCCGGCGACTGGCGCAGGCTCGCGTGACCGACGGCGTAGGCCTCGATCTCCGCGATCTCCGAGGGACGGTAGCCGAGCACGCGCAGCGCTTCCGGCACGGCGCGGTTGATGATCTTGAAATAGCCGCCGCCCGCGAGCTTCTTGAACTTCACCAGCGCGAAATCCGGTTCGATGCCCGTCGTGTCGCAATCCATCACGAGGCCGATCGTGCCGGTCGGCGCGACGACGCTGACCTGCGCGTTGCGGTAGCCGTGGTGCTCGCCGAGCGCCAGCGCGTTGTCCCAGGCGCGCGCCGCGGCTACCGCGAGGCGCCGGTCCTTCAGCGAGGCGATGTCGAGCGGCACCGGATGCACCGCGAGCGACTCATAGCCGTCCGGCAATCCGTGCGCCGCGCGGCGATGGTTGCGGATGACGCGCAACATGTGCTGCGCGTTCGGCTTGTGGCTCGGGAACGCGCCAAGCTCCTTCGCCATTTCGGCGGAGGTCGCGTAGCACACGCCCGTCATGATCGCGGTGAGCGCCGCCGTGATGGCGCGGCCCTCGTCGGAATCATAGCCGATCCCCGAGGACATGAGCAGGCCGCCGACATTGGCGTAGCCAAGCCCGAGCGTGCGGTAATCGTAGGAAAGCTGGGCGATTTCGCGCGAGGGGAACTGCGCCATCATCACCGCGATTTCCAGCACGACGGTCCACAGGCGCACGGCGTGTTCATAGGTCTCGATGTCGATCAGGCCGGTCTTCGCGTCGCGGAACTGCAACAGGTTCAGCGAGGCGAGGTTGCACGCGGTGTCGTCGAGGAACATGTATTCCGAACACGGATTCGAAGCGATGATCGGGCCGGACGCGGGGCAGGTGTGCCAGTCGTTGATGGTCGTGTGGTACTGGATGCCCGGATCGGCGGAGGCCCAGGCGGCGTAGCCGATCTTTTCCCAAAGGTCTTTCGCCTTCAGCACCTTGTGCGGCTTGCCGTCGGTGCGGCGGA